>NZ_JBQHCX010000023.1:0-201795 GCF_052068475.1 Streptomyces sp. SD31
GCTGTTGAGTTCTCAAGGAACGGACGCTTCCTTTGTACTCACCCTCTCGGGCTTTCCTCCGGGCGCTTCCCTTCGGTCTTGCGTTTCCGACTCTATCAGATCCTTTTCAGATCCGATTCCCTGTCGGGAGGGATTGCCGTGCGGCCTTGGGCTTTCGCCCGTCGGCCTTTCGACATTCACTACGTTAGCCGATTCCCCCGCCCGATTCATAATCGGGCTCCGTGGGCTCGAATTCGGGCATGCGGGCACGCCGAAAAACGACCCCGTTGAGGGTGTTCGTAGGTAGTGGGTTGGCCGCTCCGGCTGCTGACTTCGCAGTACCCGGTTCAGCGGCTCGGGCCACGTTACGCCCCTCGCCAAGGCGCGTCAACTTCGGCGGCGCCTAGGGACGTGGGCCCGATAGGGGCTCACCGTCGGGTCGTTGGCGACCCAGTAGCGCCAGGGGTGGACGTCCCCGTTGCCGCCGTCGCCTGCCACGCCCGTGCGTGGGCCGTTCCGTACCTGGTCGGAGGGGGCGGGGGTGCCGGCGAGGACCCTCAGCGGTGTCTCGCCGGAGGCGCACGCGTCCGTGCCGTCCAAGGCTCGGTCCACCTCCAGAGCGGTGGCCAGGCGGGCCGGGCCTTTGGCCAGTTCCGTGTCGTTGCGGGCCGAGAGTCGACGCTTGCGAGCCAGCTCGGCGCCCTCGACGATCTCGCCGGCGCGCAGCAGGACCGCGCTTGCCTGGCCGTCGGGGCCGCACACCAGGTTCATGCAGTGCCACATGCCGTAGGTGAAGTAGACGTAGACGTGTCCGGGAGGACCGAACATCACGTCGTTGCGGGGGGTGCGGCCGCGATAGGCGTGGGAACCCGGGTCGTTCGGGCCGTCGTAGGCCTCGACCTCCGTGAGGCGGAGGGTGATCGGACCGTCGGGGGTCGTGCGTACCAGGAGGCGGCCCAGGAGGTCGGGGGCGACTTCCAGGACGGGTCGGTCGAAGAAGTTCCTGGGGAGGGGCGTACGGTCGGGGGTCACGATCATGCCGTCCGAGGGTAGTGCAGACGGGTGGTCGCAACGGGGTGGTCAGGGGGCCGGCGCCTTGCCAGGGTGGGGGCGCGGAACCGGCCACGGCCGGATCGCGTTTGTAGGGATCAAGGATCCACTCTGAAAAGAGGAGAGTCATGGCGTTCAAGAAGCTGCTCGCGAGCCTGGGGGCCGGTGGGGCTTCGGTCGAGACGGTGCTGACGGAGGTCAATGTCGTCCCGGGCGGTGTCGTCCAGGGTGAGGTGCGGATTCAGGGCGGGTCCGTGAAGCAGGACATCGAGGGCCTGTCCGTGGGCCTGCAGGCGCGGGTCGAGGTCGAGAGCCAGGACTCGGAGTACAAGCAGGACATCGAGTTCACGAAGATGCCGCTGGGTGGTGCCTTCGAGCTGCAGGCTCAGGCCGTGCACGCGGTGCCTTTCGGGCTGGAGATCCCGTGGGAGACGCCGATCACCACGATCGACGGTCAGACTCTGCGCGGCATGAACATCGGTGTGACGACGGAGCTGTCGATCGCGCGGGCCGTGGACTCCACCGACCTGGACCCGATCAACGTGCACCCGCTGCCCGCGCAGAAGGCGATCCTCGACGCCTTCATCCAGCTGGGCTTCCGCTTCAAGAACGCGGACATGGAGCGCGGCCACATCCGGGGTACGCGGCAGAAGCTGCCGTTCTACCAGGAGATCGAGTTCTTCCCGCCGCAGCAGTACCGCGGTATCAACCAGGTCGAGTTGAGCTTCGTCGCGGACGAGCACACGATGGACGTCGTCCTCGAGATGGACAAGAAGCCGGGGCTGTTCAGCGCGGGCAGCGACACCTTCCGGTCGTTCCAGGTGGGTCTGAACGACTTCCATGGGACCGACTGGGCGGCCTATCTCAACCAGTGGCTGTCCGAGGTCGGCAGCAAGCGCAACTGGTCCTAGGCTCGGAACCACTGATTCCGCTGTTTCGTCAGGAGGTATCGAAGTGACCGAGCTCAAGAGGCGGCCGCTGCCCCACGACTTCCATCCGCCCGTGCCGTCCTTCACGGTCACGAGCGAGGACGTCGAGCAAGGCGGGACCCTCAAGGACGCTCAGGTCTACGCGGCCGGCAACACCTCGCCGCAGCTGCGCTGGGAGGGCTTCCCGGCAGGGACCAAGAGCTTCGCCGTGACCTGCTACGACCCCGATGCCCCTACGGGGAGCGGGTTCTGGCACTGGGTCGTCTTCGACATCCCGGCCTCGGTGACCGAGCTGCCGGCGGGGGCGGGCAGCGGCAAGTTCGAGGGGCTGCCGGAGGGTGCCGTACACGCGCGGAACGACTACGGGTCCAAGGACTTCGGCGGTGCCGCGCCGCCGGCCGGGGACGGGCCGCACCGCTATGTGTTCACGGTGTACGCCGTGGACCAGGAGAAGCTCGGGCCGGACGAGGACGCCAGCCCGGCCGTCGTCGGGTTCAACCTGCGGTTCCACACGATCGCGCGTGCCCATGTGATCGGTGAGTACGAGGTGGCCGCCGAAGCCTGACGTTCATGGAACGTTTGCCCGCCCCTGGTCTTGGAAGTGATCAGGGGCGGGCATTTTTTATTTCGTTGTCCATCTCGGCGTGCCCGGCCAGAGTTGATCCCAGCCCGCCAGGGGGTGGGCAGGTGCGCACGGGAGGTGGGCTGTTATGCGTGACACGCTGGTACTGAACGCGAGCTTCGAGCCGCTGTCGACGGTGACGTTGAACAGAGCCGTCGTTCTGGTGCTTCAGGACAAGGCCGTCGTCGAGCAGACCCACCCCGAACTGCGCATGCGTGGAGCCGCGGTCGACATACCGGCGCCCCGGGTGATTCGGCTCTGCAGGTACGTACGGGTGCCGTTCCGAAGACAAGCGCCGTGGTCGAGGCGGGGTGTGCTGGTACGGGACCGGCACCGGTGCGCGTACTGCGGGCGCAGGGCCACGACTGTGGACCATGTGGTGCCAAAGTCGCGGGGCGGGCAGGACACGTGGCTGAATACGGTCGCCTCGTGTGCGGAGGACAATCATCGGAAGGCGGACCGGACGCCTGAGCAGGCGGGTATGCCGTTGCTTCGGGAGCCGTTCGAGCCGACGCCGGCCGATGCGATGTTGCTGGCGCTGGGGGCCGACGACCTTGCTGCGCTGCCGGATTGGCTGGCAGTGGACGCTGCGTAGCCAATCGCCGTGGGACCTTGACTCGTTCGTTGGCTGCGAGCGATTTGTGGCTGGTCGCGCCCACGCGGCGGAGCCGCATATCGGCACGGCCCGCGCCCCTCAAGGGGCGCGGGACCGCCCGGCGATAGAAAGAACCGTCAGTCGATCGACGGCTTCTCTCGGCGTTCCGTGCCTGTGCCGGTGTTGCCGGAGGAGCCGTTGCCTCCCGAACCTCCGCCAAAGCCACCCAGGTTGCCCATCGCGCCCGACAGGCCCTTGAGGGCGTCGCCGATTTCGCTGGGGACGATCCAGAGCTTGTTGGCGTCACCTTCGGCGATCTTCGGGAGCATCTGGAGGTACTGGTAGGAGAGGAGCTTCTGGTCGGGGTCGCCGGCGTGGATCGCTTCGAAGACCGTACGGACCGCCTGGGCTTCGCCTTCCGCGCGCAGGGCGGCTGCCTTGGCTTCACCCTCGGCGCGCAGGATCTGGGACTGCTTCTCACCTTCGGCGGTGAGGATGGCGGCCTGGCGCGTACCTTCCGCGGTGAGGATCGCGGCGCGCTTGTCGCGGTCGGCGCGCATCTGCTTCTCCATCGAGTCCTGGATGGAGGTGGGGGGCTCGATCGCCTTGAGTTCCACGCGGTTGACTCGGATGCCCCACTTGCCCGTTGCCTCGTCGAGGACGCCGCGCAGGGCCGCGTTGATCTCCTCGCGGGAGGTCAGGGTCCGTTCGAGGTCCATGCCGCCGATGATGTTGCGGAGTGTGGTGACCGTCAGCTGCTCGATCGCCTGGATGTAGCTGGCGACTTCGTAGGTGGCGGCGCGGGCGTCGGTCACCTGGTAGTAGATGACCGTGTCGATGTTCACGACCAGGTTGTCCTGGGTGATCACCGGCTGCGGCGGGAACGGCACGACCTGTTCGCGCAGGTCGATGCGGTTGCGGATGGTGTCGATGAACGGGACCACGATGTTGAGGCCCGCGTTGAGTGTCCGCGTGTAACGGCCGAAGCGTTCGACGATGGCCGCACTCGCCTGTGGGATGACCTGGATCGTCTTGATCAGGGCGATGAAGACCAACACCACCAGAATGATCAAGACGATGATGACCGGTTCCATCGTCGTTTCCCCGTACCCCTTCTCCGCTGCGGCAACTTCGGCAGATCTTACGTTTGTTGAAGATCTTGCTGGTCGAGTCTGACAGACCGTCGCGTGGCCCGTGGCGCGTTCGCGCCACTTACGTCGTGCGAGGTCACATGACGATCGCCGTGGCCCCCTCGATGTCCACGACGTCCACTTCCTGGCCTACTTCGTAGGCGCGGTCGGTGTCGAGGGAGCGCGCCGACCAGACTTCTCCGGCGAGCTTGATCCGGCCGCCGGAGGCGTCGACCCGCTCCAGTACGACGGCCTGTTTGCCCTTCAATGCCTCGATGCCGGTGGCGAGTTGGGGTCGCTGTGCGCGATGTCGGTTCGCGATGGGCCGTACGACGGCGATGAGCGCGGTCGAGATGATGACGAAGGACACGACCTGGACGACGGCGTCACCGCCGAAGATGCCGGCGACCACCGCGGCCGCGACCGCACCCACCGCCAGCATGCCGAGTTCGGGCATCGCCGTGATCACGAGCCCGATGCCGAGCGCTGCCGCGCCGATCAACCACCAAACCCACGCGTCGATTTCCACATGGTCATGGTAGGGCTGCGGGCCCTGTCGCGGACAGGGCGCCGATCGTTTGAAAGGCCCTTCTTACCAGGGTTTTGCGGGGTGAAGGACTGGGTCAGGCCAGCGGGAGGCCCTGTGCGGTCCAGCGGTCGCCAACCTGTTCGACGACGAGCGGGAGGCCGAAGCACAGGGAGAGGTTGCGGGAGGTGAGTTCGAGTTCCATGGGGCCGGCGGCGAGGACCTTGCCCTGGCGGATCATCAGGACGTGGGTGAAGCCCGGGGGGATCTCCTCGACGTGGTGGGTGACCATGAGCATCGAAGGGGCGATCGGGTCGCGGGCGAGTCGGCCGAGGCGGCGGACGAGGTCCTCGCGGCCGCCGAGGTCCAGGCCGGCGGCGGGCTCGTCGAGGAGGAGCAGCTCGGGGTCGGCCATCAAGGCGCGGCTGATGAGGGTGCGCTTGCGCTCGCCCTCGGAGAGGGTGCCGAACTTCCGGTCGAGGTACTCGCTCATGCCGAGGCGGTCGAGGAAGGCGCGGGCGCGCTGCTCGTCGATCTCCTCGTAGTCCTCGTTCCAGGTGGCGGTCATGCCGTACGCGGCGGTCAGCACGGTCTGCAGGACGGTCTGGCGCTTGGGCAGCTTCTCGGTCATGGCGATGCCGGCCATGCCGATGCGCGGGCGCAGCTCGAAGACGTCGGTGCCGGGCTTGCCGAGGGTCTCGCCGAGGATGGAGACGGAACCCTGGGTGGGGTAGAGGTAGCTGGACGCGAGGTTCAGGAGCGTGGTCTTGCCGGCGCCGTTGGGGCCGAGGATGACCCAGCGTTCGCCCTCCTTGACCGACCAGGAGACCTGGTCCACCAGAGCCCGGCCCTCGCGGACCACGGATACGTCCTGAAGCTCCAGAACATCGCTCATGAGCGCGTTGTCTCCCCTTGCAGTGTGACCGGTCTCGGCGTCTCGGCGTCTCGGTGGTCGCGTGCGCCTGTGGGCGCAGCCCTCAAGGAAATCTACGCCACCGGTCGGGCGCTTCATTCCATCGGTCCTGTCCTTAGGGTGGAGGCATGCTCTCGGAACCACGTTCAGGACGCCTTGCCGCTTGGGGAAATGCCCTTTTGGCCGGACTTGTCTCGCCGGATGACGCCGTGCTCGAGATCGTCGGCGACGATGCCGTGCACCGGGTGGAGGGGCTGCCGGGTGAGTCGGCGCCCGTCGGGCTCACGCTGGCGTTGGGGCGGCTGCGGACGCTCGGGGCGAGCGGGCTGCGGGTCGCGCTGCCGGCGCCGGGGCATCCGCTGGGGCTGAGTGGGCCGCCGGAGTTCAATGCGCGGGCGCTGGATGCCGAGGAGGCGGTGATCTGTCACGGCGCCGCGTGGGGGTTGGTGCCCGAGGTGTACGAGGCCGGGCCCGACGGTGATGTACATGTCGAGGTCGTCTGGCATGTGCTGCCCGTGCGGGAGGCCCCGCCTGCGGATGTGCCGTCGCTGGGTGAGGCCGAGCGGGAGCTGGCCGAGGCCTTGCGGGATGCGACGGAGGTGTTGGCGCGGCTGGATGTGGCCGGGTCGGGGCCGGTGGCCGAGGCGGCGATCGATGCGTATCGGGCTCGGGCCGAGCGGGGGCGGGAGGTGTTGGCGCCGGGGTATCCGCCGCGGGCGGTGCGGGTGCTGGAGCTTGCGCAGCGGGTGGGGTTGTTGGTTTCGCTGGCGTATGAGAACGGGCACGGCGCAGCGATGAGTGCCTCGGAGATGGGGGCGCGGGCTGAGGCGTTGCGGCCGGTGGAGCGGGTTGCCCGGCGGGCGCAGGTCGCTGCGTACAACTCCGTTGTGGAGGAGCGGGAGCGGGGCGTGAGGTGAGCGTCGGGTGTGCTGGTGGGCGGCGCTGTGGCCTGGGTCGGGCAACTCGGCGCGACGAGGTGCCGCCTGCGTCCACCCGTGCCGCCCCAGCGGCACGACTGCCCGCAGACTGGGCGAGCCTCGACAAACAGACCGGCCTCCCGGGAAACCCGGGAGGCCGGAGGTCACTGCTCGCTTCGGGGTGGTCGTCAGCGGTTGACGGCCAGGTTGTCGAAGGCGGGGTTCAGCAGGCCGACGACGTTCACGGTGTTGCCCGACACGTTGGCCGGGATGTGCACCGGGGCCTGGACCAGGTTGCCCGAGCCGATGCCCGGGGAGCCCACGGCCTTGCCGTCGGCGTGCGCGCCGCTGGTGGCGGAGGCCATACCGGCCCCGGCGGCCAGCAGGCCACCCGCCACCATCGTCACGGCCGCTGCCTTCTTCAGGTTCTTCACTTCTGAGTCCTCCTTGCGATTGCCGCGGCAGTCGCCGCAGCACGCACTGGAAAACGGCGGAGAGCCCCGGAGGATGCGCCATCTGGGGGACATTCCCACGACGGTATGAATCTCAGTCCGGAGCGGAACCCTCCGTATTGCCGTCCGTCACGTCCTACGGAGAGCGTTTCAGCCGGTCACGCCATGGCGTACGGCCCACAGCGCGGCCTGTGTGCGGTCCGCCAGGTCGAGCTTCATCAGGATGTTCGAGACGTGTGTCTTGACGGTCTTCTCCGACAGGACCAGAGCTCTGGCTATCTCGCGGTTCGAGCGGCCGTCCGCGATCAGGCCGAGGACCTCGCGCTCGCGCTCCGTCAGGGAACCGGCTCTCCCCTGCCCCGAGTTGGCCTCTTCCTGGGACAACAGAGCACCGGCGACCTCGGGTTGGAGCAGGATGTGGCCGGCGTGGACCGAGCGGATGGCTCCGGCGAGGGCGTCCGGGTCCACGTCCTTGTAGACGTACCCGGCGGCGCCCGCGCGCAGGGCCGGGATCACCGTGCGCTGTTCGGTGAAGCTGGTGACGATCAGCACGCGCGCGGGGTTGTCCAGTTCGCGGAGTTTGCGCAGGGCGTCGACGCCGTCCATGCCCGGCATCTTGACGTCCATGAGGACCACGTCGGGCTTCAGTTCCTGCGCGCGGGCCACGCCCTCGGCGCCGTCGGCGGCCTCGCCCACGACCTCGATGTCGTCCTGCACTTCGAGGAAGGTGCGCAGGCCCCGGCGGACCACCTGGTGGTCGTCGACGAGCAGCACCCTGATTGCGTCAGCCACCGGGGACCTCCATCTCGATCGTGGTGCCCTTGCCGGGCGCCGATTCCACGGTCAGCGTGCCGCCGACCCCGTTCGTGCGGTCCCGCATGGAGACCAGGCCGAGGTGGCGGCCGGCTCGGCGTATCGCCTTCGGGTCGAAGCCGGTGCCGTTGTCCGTGACCCGCAGGACGGCTCCGCTGCCGCGCCGGTCCAGTGTCACGTCGACGTGCTCGGCTCCGGAGTGCCGCAGGGCGTTGTGCAGGGCCTCCTGGGCGACGCGCAGTACGGCCTCCTCCTGGGCGGCGGGCAGGGCCTTCACGCCACGGCCGGCGAAGGTCACGCGCGCGGTGTGGGCGCGGTCGAGGACCTGGATCTGGGTGCGCAGGGTGGCGACGAGGCCGTCCTCGTCGAGGGCGGCGGGGCGCAACTCGACGACCGCGGCACGCAGTTCGTCGGTGGCCTCGGCGGCGAGCGCGGCCACCTGGTGCAGCTCGCCCTTGGCGCGGGACGGGTCGCGGTCGATCAGGGCGGCGGCGGCCTGGGCCGTCAGACGCAGGGAGAACAGCTTCTGGCTGACCGCGTCGTGCAGTTCGTGGGCGAGGCGGGAGCGTTCCTCGGCGATGGTCAGCTCGCGGCTGCGTTCGTAGAGGCGGGCGTTGGTGAGGGCGATCGCGGCGTGCTGGGCGAGGATGCCGAGGAGTTCCTCGTCCTCCTCCGTGAAGCCGCAGCTTCCCTCAGGCTTCGGGCAGTTCTTGTTGGCCAGGAAGAGTGCGCCGATGACCTCGTCCCCGTCGCGGATGGGCAGGCCGAGGAAGTCGGACATGTCGGGGTGGGCGGTCGGCCAGCCCTCGAAGCGGGGGTCCTCGCGGACGTCGGCGAGGCGCTCGACCTCGGCCTCCTGGAGCATCGCGGCGAGGATGCCGTGCTGGCGCGGGAGGGGCCCGATGGCCTTCCACTGCTCGTCGCTGACGCCGTCGACCACGAACTGGGCGAAGCCGCCGTGGTCGTCCGGGACGCCGAGCGCGGCGTACTGCGCGTCGAGCAGCTCGCGGGCCGAGGCGACGATCGTCTTGAGGACGTCGCGCACCTCGAGATGCCTGCTCATGGCCAGCAACGCGGAGCTCACCGCGGCGAGGCCGGACCTGGGGCCTTGACTCATGCCCTCACGGTACCGGCGGGGTACGACAGGCGGATCGGACCTGTGACGGCGGCCGACTGGGGCGGCGGTCCTAGTCCTCTGGTCCCGGGTTCCGGGTCGTAGGGCGAACGGCCCCGGATGAGCGGCGTAGGACGAAGTGCCCCGCGGCTTTGCGGCCCGCGTCCGAGGCGGGGCGGGTCTGCGGGTTCCTACGTTGAGGACACCGCCGACCGAGGCGGCCTGGAACGAGGGGACGGTTGTCATGCCGGTAGCGATCATCACGGGGGCATCGAAGGGGCTGGGGCGGGCGCTCGCCGAGGGGCTGGCCGCGCGCGGCTGGGATCTGGTGCTCGATGCCAGGACCCCCGAGGTGCTCCATGAGACGGCGGCCGGGCTTCAGGCGTACGGCACGCGCGTGACGGCGGTGCCGGGGGATGTCACGGACGCCGGGCACAGGTCCGAGCTGGTGGCGGCCGCATGGCGGCTGGGCGGCGTCGACCTGCTGGTCAGCAACGCCAGCGCACTGGGCGCCGAGCCGCTGGTACGGCTGGACGAGCTGCCTCTGGAGGGGCTGCGGAGGGCGCTGGAGGTGAACGTCGTCGCCGCGCTGGGCCTGGCCCAGGAGGCGCTGCCGCTGCTGCGGGCGTCCGGGACGGGCGCGGTGATCACGGTCAGCTCGGACGCGGCCGTCGAGGCGTACGAGACATGGGGTGGATACGGGGCGTCGAAGGCCGCCCTGGACCATCTCGCGGCGGTGCTCGGCGAGGAGGAGCCGGGGCTGCGGGTGTGGGCGGTCGATCCCGGGGACATGGCCACGGACCTGTACACGGCGGCCGTACCGGACGACGACGATCCACGGCCGACGCCGGCCGGTGTGGTGCCGGCCTTCCTGCGGCTGCTGGAGGAGCGTCCGGCGAGCGGACGCTACGCGGCTCCGGCTCTGCTGGAGGGACGGCGATGACGCTGGCGGTGCAGGTGCCGGAGGAGCTGTCGGCCCGGGTGCCGGCCGAGCAGCGGGGGCCGGGGCTGGACCGCGATGCCGTACGGCTGCTGGTGTCGCGTGGGACCGAGGTGTCGCATCACGCGTTCGGCGAGCTGCCGCGGCTGCTGCGGGCCGGGGATCTTCTGGTCGTCAACACGTCGGAGACGCTGGCCGCCGCCGTGGACGGGCGGATCGGGGACGCGCGCGTGGTGGTGCACTTCTCCACGCGCGGGGACGACGGGCGGTGGGCGGTCGAGCTGCGGGATCCCGACGAGCGGGGCACCACGCGCGCGCGTGCGGGTGGGCCCGCGGGGACTGAGGTGCGGCTGCCGGGTGGGCTGCGGCTGGTGCTGGAGGAGCCGCTGAGCGCGGGGAGCGAGCGGCTGTGGTGGGCGCGGGTCGCCGGACCCCGGGAGGCCGGCACGGGGAGGACCAGGTCCCAGGACACGGGAGTCCTCGGTCTGATGCGGGAGCACGGGCGGCCGATTCGTTACTCCTATACGGAGCGGGACCAGCCGTTGTCCGTGTACCAGACGGTGTTCGCGCTGCCGTCGGCCGACGGGGCGGGCAGCGCGGAGATGCCGAGTGCGGCGCGGCCCTTCACGCTGCGGATGGTGACGGAGCTGGTGAGCCGGGGTGTGCAGTTCGCGCCGATCACACTGCACACCGGGGTGGCCTCCGCGGAGGCGCACGAGCCGCCGTATCCGGAGCGGTTCGCGGTGCCGGAGGCGTCGGCGCGGCTGATCAACGCGGCGAAGGCCGCAGGCGGGCGGATCGTCGCCGTCGGGACCACGGCCGTGCGGGCCGTGGAGTCGGCGGCGGGCGCCGACGGGGTCGTACGCGCGCGTGAAGGGTGGACGGATCTCGTCGTCACTCCGGAGCGCGGGGTGCAGGTGGTGGACGGGCTGCTGACCGGGCTGCACGAGCCGGAGGCCTCGCATCTGCTGATGCTGGAGGCGGTCGCGGGGCGAGCTGCGATCGACCGCAGCTACGCGGAGGCGCTGCGCGGGCTCTACCTGTGGCACGAGTTCGGCGACGTGCACCTCATCCTCCCCGCGGAGAGCCCTCACTCAGAGCATTGCGCCAGCAACTGCTGGTGAGACTGTTACGGGGTCGATGTGAGCCCGCACATAGGGCGCACGTCACGTACGAAGGACGATAGGAGATAAGACGCCCTATTTGAGCGGGACAGACAGCCCTATCTGTCCGCTTTTGCCCTTCCTGGGTCAACTACCCGGGATCGTACGTCACACCTTTGCCTGTCCATTTTGCGGCCGCTAAGAATTGCTCACGTCGCTCAACGCCGCGGGTTCCGCCCGCGGCGTTTGTGCAGGAAGCACCCGTGTCCCCCGTCGGACAGCGAGCGACCTCCGCGCTATTCGAAGAGGTCCATCTGCCATGCTCAAGAACACCAACAACCGTGGTCTCAGTCGTGCGCTGAACAAGCGGCACAAGATCGCGATCGCCGGTGTCGCCACGCTCGGCGCCGCCGCCCTGGCCTTCTCGGCCGTTCCCGGCAACGCGGGGACGACCACGGCCGAGGCCCCCGCGGGCCAGGTGGCGTACAGCAGTGAGCAGATAAAGGACGTCAAGGGCAGCGTCACCGACCAGCTCGCCGGCGACACGGTGAAGGCCGAGGAGATGTCGGCCAAGCACAAGGCCGCCGTGGCCGCCGCCAAGCACCGGGCCGCGGTGGCCCACGACAAGCACGTGGCCGCCGAAGCCGCCGCCAAGAAGAGGGCCGCCGAGGCTGCCGCCAAGAAGAAGGCCGAGGCCGCGCGCAAGGCGAAGGAGGCCGCCAGCCGGTCCACCGAGCGGGTCCAGGTCAAGCCGGTCGCCGCCAAGACCTACGCCAACAACCTCGACGGCTGGATCCGCGAGGCCCTGGACATCATGAAGAAGCACGACATCCCGGGCACCTACAACGGCCTGTACCGCAACATCATGCGGGAGTCCTCGGGCAACCCGAACGCGATCAACAACTGGGACATCAACGCACAGAACGGCGTTCCGTCGATCGGTCTGCTGCAGGTCATCAAGCCGACCTTCGACGCGTACCACGTCCCGGGCACGGCCTTCAGCCAGTACGACCCGGTCGCCAACCTCACCGCCGCCGCCAACTACGCGGCCGACCGGTACGGCTCGATCGACAACGTCGACAGCGCGTACTGACCGAGGTAGGCACGGGCCTCTCTCCGTACGCCGAAGGGCGGCACCCTCCTGACGGGGTGCCGCCCTTCGGGCGTCGTACGACACGGACCAGTCGTACGACAGCGGCTACTTGCGCATGACCTCGGGCTCGTGCCGGCGCAGGAAGCGGGCCACGAAGATGCCGCAGATCACGCCGAGGACGATCAGGGCGAGCATGTCCATGGTCCAGGCGCCGACGGTGTGCTCCCACAGTGGGTCGTTGCTCTCGCCCTTGTCGGGCGGGCTGATCCTGTTGAAGTCGAGCGTGGCGCCCGCGGCACCCACCGCCCAGCGCGACGGCATCAGGTACGAGAACTGGTTGACGCCGATCGAGCCGTTGAGGGCGAACAGGCAGCCCGTGAAGACGACCTGGATGATCGCGAACATGACCAGCAGCGGCATCGTCTTCTCGGCGGTCTTCACCAGCGCCGAGATGATCAGGCCGAACATCATCGAGGTGAAGCCCAGCGCCATGATCGGCAGGGAGAGCTCCAGGAGCGTCAGCTTGCCGAGGACCAGGCCCTCCTCCGGGATCTCCCGGCTGGCGAAGCCGATCACGCCGACCATCAGGCCCTGCAGCACGGTGATCATGCCGAGCACGAACACCTTGGACATCAGGTACGCGGAGCGGGACAGGCCCGTCGCGCGCTCCCGCTCGTAGATGACCCGTTCCTTGATCAGCTCACGCACGGAGTTCGCGGCGCCGGCGAAGCAGGCGCCGACCGCGAGGATCAGCAGAACGGTGGTGGCCGTGCCGTTCGGGATGATCCGGCCGGTCTGCGGGTTGGCCGGGTTGGGCAGCAGGTCCTTGCCCGCGTCGATGAGCAGGCTCACCGCGCCGAGGACGCCCGGCAGGATCACCATCAGGGCCAGGAAGCCCTTGTCGGAGGCGATCACCGCGACGTAGCGGCGCACCAGGGTCAGGAACTGGGACAGCCAGCCCTGGGGCTTCGGCGGCTTCATCGCCTGCATCGGCGGCATCTGTACGGACTGTGGTGCGACGGCGTCGATGTCCGCGGCGTACATCTGGTAGTGCTGCGAGCCCTTCCAGCGTCCCGCCCAGTCGTAGTCGCGGTAGTTCTCGAAGGCGGAGAAGACGTCGGCCCAGGTGTCGTAGCCGAAGAAGTTCAGCGCCTCCTCCGGCGGGCCGAAGTAGGCGACCGCACCGCCCGGCGCCATCACCAGGAGCTTGTCGCACAGTGCCAGCTCGGCCACGGAGTGGGTGACGACGAGGACCGTACGGCCGTCGTCGGCGAGGCCGCGCAGCAGCTGCATGACGTCGCGGTCCATGCCCGGGTCGAGACCGGAGGTGGGCTCGTCGAGGAAGATCAGCGACGGCTTGGTGAGCAGCTCCAGGGCCACCGAGACGCGCTTGCGCTGGCCGCCGGAGAGGGAGGTGACCTTCTTCTCCTTGTGGATGTCGAGCTTCAGCTCGCGCAGCACCTCGTCGATGCGGGCCTCGCGCTCCTTGGCCGTGGTGTCGGCGGGGAAGCGGAGCTTGGCCGCGTACTTGAGGGCCTTCTTGACGGTCAGCTCCTTGTGCAGGATGTCGTCCTGCGGGACCAGACCGATGCGCTGGCGCAGCTCGGCGAACTGCTTGTACAGGTTCCGGTTGTCGTAGAGGACGTCGCCCTGGTTGGCGGGGCGGTAGCCGGTGAGCGCCTTGAGCAGGGTCGACTTGCCGGAACCGGACGGTCCGATGACCGCGATGAGGGACTTCTCGGGGACGCCGAAGGAGACGTCCTTGAGGATCTGCTTGCCGCCGTCGACCGTGACGGTCAGGTGGCGCGCGGAGAAGGAGACCTCACCGGTGTCGACGAACTCCTCGAGGCGGTCGCCGACGATACGGAACGTGGAGTGACCGACACCGACGATGTCCGCCGGGCCGAGCATCGCCGAGCCGCCCTTGGCGATCGGCTGGCCGTTGACGTACGTGCCGTTGTGGGAGCCGAGGTCGCGGATCTCCATACGGCCGTCGGGCGTCGAGTGGAACTCGGCGTGGTGGCGGGAGACCTGCAGGTCGGAGACGACCAGCTCGTTCTCCAGGGCACGGCCGATGCGCATGACACGGCCGACGGAGAACTGGTGGAACGTGGTGGGACTGCGGTCACCGTAGACCGGCGGCGCCCCCGCGCCACCACCGGGGCCCTGCTGCTGCGGGACCTTCGCGACGGACTGCGGCTGTTGTTGCTGCGGCTGCTGCCAGCCGGCCTGCGGGGCCTGCTGGTACGGAGCCTGCTGGGCCGGCGCCTGCTGAGGAGCCGGTGCCTGCTGGGCCCAGCCCGCCGGCGCGCCCTGCGCGGCGTACGGCTGCTGCTGGGGCTGCTGCTGCGGCTGGGCCTGCGGTGAGGCGACGGCGGCCGCGGTGCCGGAGAGGTCCAGGCGCGGTCCGTCGGTCGCGTTGCCCAGGTGCACGGCCGAGCCGGGGCCGATCTCCAGCTGGTGGATCCGCTGGCCGTGCACGAACGTGCCGTTGGTGCTGCCGTTGTCCTCGATGACCCAACTACGGCCGCTCCAGCTGATGGTGGCGTGCCGCCAGGAGACCCTGGCGTCGTCGAAGACTATGTCGCCCTGCGGATCGCGTCCGAGGTTGTAGGACCTGGACGGATCGAGCGTCCAGGTCCGTCCGTTGAATTCCAGTACGAGTTCCGGCACTCCATGCCCCACTGAGTAGTCCCCCGAGTTACCCCCAACACAGGGAGTCTAGGGATGTCGAACATCGTCGGGAACTATTTCAGGCTCCGCCCCCTGACCGAAAGTCGGGCCTTGTGAGGACCACGCCTGCGCGCTTCGACTGGTTCCGTTGACGGGGTTGAAATCAGTCCGGAGAGTGGTAATCCACGCGAGGGGGACATGCGCGGCGAACAGTCGCCGCGCCGCGGATCGGGGGGTCTGCCATGAGCGCGTCCACGAACGTCGAGTCCGCGAGGCACGGCACACGGCTGCCGTGGGGAGACATCCTGTTGTCCGCGATCGCCTCCGTGAGCTGGGCGTTGATCGGGATGGCGGGCACGGCGGCACTCGGTCTGCGTCTGCTGGAGGCGGACGCGGCGGGCTCTTTGGGCCCGATGACCGCGGCGGTGGTGGCCCTTGGGGCGGGTGGATCCGTCACGCCGTCCGGTGATGTGTCTGCTTTCGGGCTGACGGGCGCGGAGGCGGCGACGGCCATCGAGATCACGCCACTGGGGGTGAGCCTGGTCGGCGCGGTGCTGCTGTCGTGGTTCTTCCTACGGTCCTTGCGGGGCGCGGGAGTTGTGATCGCGCCGGCCGAACTCCTCGCGCGCGCGGGCGCGGTGGTGGCGCTGTTCGTGGCGATGCTGGGCGGGCTGGCCTGGGCGGGACACGACGTCATCACGATCGACGGGAGCTCGCTGGGGCTCGACGACCTGCCCGGTGGTGGCGGGGGCGGGGATGGCGCCGGAATCGAGATCCCCGGCGTGGGTGACATCGGGGACATCGGCGGCATAGGTGGGCTGCTGCCCGACCGGATCGGTGACCTCATCGACGCGAAGGCGGCGGTCGGCTTCACGGTGGACACCGCACCGACGCTCCTCGGCGGCATGGGCTGGTCCGCGGGCATCCTGCTGATCGCCCTGCTGGGCTCGCGCCGCACCCCGCTGCCGGCCGGCTGGGAGGCCGTCCACCGCGTCGTACGCCCCGCCGCGTCCGCCGTCGTCACGGTGCTGCTGGTGGCGGTCGCCGCCGGGCTCGCGGCTGCGGTGTACGCGGCGATCGGTGACGACCATCCCCAGCGGATCGCGGGCGCCGCCCTGCTCGGCGCCCCGAACGGCGTGTGGCTCGGCATCCCGATCGGCCTGTTCGCGCCGTTCGACGGCCGGGCGACGGGGGTGCTGGCAGGGCTGTTGCCCGCTCCCCTGGACGACCTCCTGAACGGCGGCGCCGACCAGCCCGTGACGCTGGGCAGGCTGGCGGAGCTGGACGGGCGGGTGTGGCTGCTGGCGGTCGCGGCGGCACTGATGATGCTGCTCGCGGGGGTGCTTACGGCGGTGCGGACGCCGGTGGTGGGCGGGGGCGGCCGGTACGGGGGCAGGGGCGACGGGTCCGGCGAGGCTCCTGGCCTGCGAGGTGGGGTGGCTTCGGGTGCCCTACGGCCATCAGGAGCCGGCGCCGCAGGAGGTGCGGTTTCCGGGGGCGTACGGGATCCAGGGCCCCTCGGTTTCGCAGGGCAGTGTGCGCTGCGGCTGGGGACCGCCACGGCGTTGACGCTGCCGTTGCTCGCGTGGCTGACGGAGCTGTCCGTGGACGCCTCACTGTCGGTGCTGGGCTTCGACGCGTTCGGCGCCGGGGTGGAGGTGCGAGGGAACCTCGGTATGGCGCTGCTCCTGGGGGCGGCCTGGGGGGCGGGGGCGGGTGCCGTGGGGGCGCTGCTGGCCTGGGCGACCGGGGCCGCGGGACAGCGGGCGGCGCCGCCGGCTCGAGGTGAGGTGGCGGGGCGTGCGTGGGCGGGTGGCCCGGCATCGGCGGGACCGGCGGCCGAGGAGGCCGGCGCTTCGTCGTTTGGGAGCCGGTCCGGGCCGTACACGCCCGGCACCCCGTACCGGCCACCGAACCCGGCGACGAACCCGTATCTGCGTGCGCCGGACCACCTGCGCGAGCCGGAGGACGCGCGGCCGCCGGGCACGGCCCCGCCACCGGGGGGCGCCCGGTCGTTCGAGGAGGCGCCGGAGCGTGATGCGAGGTGGGGGCGCGACCATGCATGGCAGCCTCGTGACCCGCAATCCCTTGACCCGCAATCCCTTGACCCACATTCCCTTGGCCCGCATTCCCGTGATGCGCAATCCGCCGAGCCACCGCCCAGTAACCCGCCGCCGGGCGAGCCGCCCCGCCCCGGTGACGACGACATGTACGGCGCCCCTACCGTCGCCCGGCCGTTCGCACCACCCCCGAGGTCGCCCCGCCCGCCTCGGCGGCGTGGGAACCGGTCGTCGTCCGGAGCGGACGAAGGGCCACCGCCTCCGCCACCACCGCCTCCCCCTCCCCCGCCACCGGGGAGGCCGAAGGGGCGCTCCTGATCCCGAGCCGGGGTGGGGCTGCGGGGTCCTCCTACGCCCTCGGACCTGCCCGCCACATCCGCAGTCGCGGACGGCGCGAGTCGGGTGGCCCGGCCGTGGCCGGAATGTAAGGCTCACGCCACCCGACCGACACCCACTGTTCCGTGTCCGCCAGACGGACCTCAGCGGCGGCAGGCACTGGGTGCCGGATACGGTGGAAGCACCATGAGCGCTTCGCAGACCTCCGACATCCCCACCCTTCTCGTCAAGATCTTCGGGAAGGACAGGCCGGGCATCACGGCCGGCCTCTTCGACACCCTGGCCGCCTACTCCGTCGACGTCGTCGACATCGAGCAGGTCCTCACCCGGGGCCGGATCACGCTGTGCGCGCTCGTGACGCAGCCTCCTGCCGGGTTGGAGGGGGACCTCCGGGCGACCGTCCACAGCTGGGCCGAGTCGATGAAGATGCAGGCGGAGATCATCTCCGGCCTCGGCGACAACCGGCCACGCGGCCTCGGGCGCTCCTTGGTGACCGTGCTCGGGCACCCGCTCACCGCGGAGGCGACGGCCGCGATCGCGGCCCGGATCACCAAGTCCGGCGGCAACATCGACCGTATCTTCCGGCTCGCCAAGTACCCGGTGACGGCAGTGGAGTTCGCGGTGTCCGGCGTGGAGACGGAGCCGCTGCGCACCGCCCTGGTGACCGACGCGGCGGCACTGGGTGTCGACATCGCGGTCGTCGCGGCCGGTCTGCACCGGCGGGCGCAGCGCCTGGTCGTCATGGACGTGGACTCGACCCTCATCCAGGACGAGGTGATCGAACTCTTCGCCGCGCACGCCGGCTGTGAGGACAAGGTGGCCGAGGTGACGGCGGCCGCGATGCGCGGGGAGCTGGACTTCGAACAGTCGCTGCACGCGCGTGTGGCGCTGCTGGAGGGGCTGGACGCCTCGGTGGTGGAGAAGGTGCGCAACGAGGTGCGGCTGACGCCGGGCGCGCGCACGCTGATCCGTACGCTGAAGCGGCTCGGCTATCAAGTCGGGGTCGTCTCGGGTGGGTTCACCCAGGTCACGGATGATCTGAAGGAGCGGCTCGGACTCGACTTCGCCCAGGCGAACACGCTGGAGATCGTCGACGGGAAGCTGACGGGCAGGGTCACCGGCGAGATCGTGGACCGGGCGGGCAAGGCGCGGCTGCTGCGCCGGTTCGCCGCGGAGGCGGGGGTGCCGCTGTCGCAGACTGTGGCGATCGGCGACGGCGCCAACGACCTGGACATGCTGAACGCGGCCGGTCTCGGCGTCGCCTTCAACGCCAAGCCGGTGGTGCGGGAGGCGGCGCACACGGCGGTGAACGTGCCGTTCCTGGACACGGTCCTGTATCTGCTGGGCGTCACCCGTGAAGAGGTCGAGGCGGCGGACATGCACGACGAGGCCTGATGGCCCGCACCTGACGCCCTACGTGCGAAGGGGCCCGGCACCGCGACGGCGCCAAGCCCCTTCGCAGGGTCGGTCACTCGGACGGTGCCCAGTAGTCCAGCAGTGTGCCCACGCCGGGCTCCAGCGTCTTCCAGGTGCCGCTGAAGGAGAGGACGGCGAAGGCGGCGGCCGGGAAGCCGCGGCGGCTCATCCGCTCGCGCGCGTCACTGTCGGCCGAGCCGGACAGGATCTCGGCGAGTCCCTGCACGCCCGGGTTGTGGCCGATCAGCAGGACGCTCTGCACGTCGTCGGGTGTTTCGTTGAGCACGGCGATCAGCTCGCCGGGTGAGGCCTCGTAGACCCGCTCTTCGTAGATCGTTTTCGGCCGGTGCGGGAACTCGTGGACGGCGAGCTTCCAGGTCTCCCGAGTCCGGGTGGCGGTGGAGCACAGGGCCAGATCGAAGGGGATCGCGGTGTCGGCCAGCCTGCGTCCGGCCTCTGCCGCGTCCATTCGGCCCCGATCGGCGAGTGGCCGCTCGTGGTCGTTCACCTGTGGCCAGTCGGCTTTCGCATGCCGGAAGAGGACAATCCTGCGGGGTTCTGCGACGCTCATGAGATCCAGCTTCGCATGAAACAGGCCACGGGGCGCAGGGAGTTGACGGGCGGCTTCTGTAGTGCTCAGCGCGTGATCAACTGCTGTATGTGCTCGAAGAGCTGGGTGATCGCGGGCTCGGCGGTCGCCGCCTGCGCGTCGGACGGGTTGATGATCAGCATCAGCAGCGCGACGAAGGCGAGCGTCGGCAGGGCGAGGGCCCACCAGGGCAGCCGGATGTCGGCACGGCCCGTGGACGCCGGGTGGGGCGGGGTGTGCGTGCGGGCCGACATGACGCCTCCGTGGGTCTTCGAGTGGTCCGTGCCCGCCTCTCGCGGCCACACTTCGAAGTTACGGACTCTTCGACCCTCAACCCATCCGGTGATCCACCCAGTTGACCCTGACACTCGCCCCCTAGGGGATGGGGGTGCTAGCCCCACCATCGGCGGGACGACGTGCGTCGGGCCGTGCGCCAAGAGAGGCGCGAGGGAGAGGCTTCCGAGAGAGGCGTCAGGGAGAGGCGATCGTCGCGACGACGGCGATGATCACGAAGATGGCGAAGAACGCGCCGAAGACGAGCAGCATCTTCTTCTGGCCGTTCTGGGGGTTCGGGTCGAGCACTGGCGACATACGGCAAGTCTCGCACCCTCCGCCCCGGCGCGGCCCTCCGGGGTGCGGCTCAGGGGGCCGCCTCGTCCTCCACCGTACGGTCGCGTCCCGCCAGGACCCCCACCGCCATCTGCGGGATCATCAGGCCCGCCATGAGCGCGATCGGCAGCCCCCAGCCGCCGCTGTGCTGGTAGAGCACACCCACCAGGAGCGGGCCGGGAATGGAGATCAGATAGCCGGTGCTCTGCGCGAAGCCCGACAGCTGGGCCACGCCCGCACTGGTCCGCGCCCGCATCCCGACCATCGTGAGGGCCAGCGGGAACGAGCAGTTGGAGACGCCGAGCAGGAGGGCCCAGGCCCAGGATCCGGCGGCCGGCGCGAGGTACAGGCCGGCGTAGCCGACGAGGCCGCAGGCGCCCAGCACGAGCACGATCGGCCCCTGGTGCGGCAGCCTGGTGGCGACGCGTGGGATGACGAAGGCCAGCGGCACGCCCATCACCATCGTGACGGCGAGCAGCAGCCCCGCCGTGCCGGCGTGCACGCCCGCGTCGCGGAAGATCTGCGCCATCCAGCCCATGGTGATGTAGGCGCCGGTGGCCTGGAGGCCGAAGTAGACGGCGAGGGCCCAGGAGGTGCGGCTCCTGGTGATCCGCAGCGGAGGTGCGCCCACGCGCGTGTGGCTCTCCTGCCCGGAGGCGGCGGGCGCCGCCCCCCGGTTCCGTACGAAGGGAACCCACGGCAGCACGGCCGCCACCGCGAGCGCCGCCCACACCGCGAGTCCGGTCTGCCAATTCCCACCCAGCGCCTCGGTCATGGGCACCGTCACGGCCGCCGCGGACGAGGTGCCGAGCGCGAGGGCCATCGAGTACAGGCCGGTCATGGAGCCGACCCGGTCCGGGAACCAGCGCTTGACGATGACCGGCATCAGGACGTTGCTGACGGCGATGCCCATGAGGGCGAGCGCGCTGGCCGCCAGGAAGCCGGCCGTGCTGCCCGCGTACGGCCGGATGAGCAGGCCCGCGGTGATGGCGGCCATGCCCGCGCACACCACCGCTCCCGGGCCGAAGCGGCGGGCCAGGCGCGGGGCCGTGACGCCGAAGACGGCGAAGCAGAGCGGGGGCACGGAGGTGAGCAGTCCGGCCACGCTGCCGCTCATGCCGAGCCCGTCGCGGACCTCTTCGAGGAGGGCGCCGAGGCTGGTGATGGCGGGGCGGAGGTTCAGCGCGGTCAGCACGATGCCGAGCACGAGCAGCCGCATCGTCCACGCGCGCGTGGCGGGCGCTGTGGGAGTGCTTGCCTCAGGGGTGCGTATGGGCGTGGACGTCGCCGTCCGGGTTTTCTCGCGTGCTGCCATGAGACCCATCATAGAATCATAGGATGATTGACTGTCCACCTCGGGGCTACGCGGTCCCGGCCTTCCCGTGCGAAGGTGTGCCATGCCCTTGAGCCACCCCCGCCGCTCGGCGCTGTCCGAGCAGGTCATCGCGGCGTTGCGGAACCAGATCGCCTCGGGTGAATGGCCCGTCGGCTCCCGCATCCCGACCGAGCCCGAGCTGGTCGAACAGCTCGGCGTGGCCCGCAACACCGTCCGCGAGGCGGTTCGCGCGCTCGCGCACAACGGCCTGCTGGACATCCGCCAGGGCTCCGGCACCTACGTGGTGGCGACCAGCGAGCTGGCCGGCGTCATGCACCGCCGCTTCGCCGACGCCGACCCCCGCCACATCGCCGAACTGCGTTCCACGCTGGAGTCCGCCGCCGCGAAGCTGGCCGCCGAGCGGCGTACGGAGAAGGACCTCAAGCAGTTGGACGCGCTGCTGGTGCGGCGCGAGGAGGCCTGGGAGTCGGGCGACGCGGAGGCGTTCGTGGCGGCCGACGCGACCTTCCATCTGGCGGTGGTGGCGGCCTCCCACAACGACGTGATGACCGCGATGTACGCCGACCTGGGCGAGGTGCTGCGGGACTGGCTGCGCGAGGACATCGGCGAGGAGCTGACGCCGGAGACGCACATGGACCACGCTCGGCTGGTCGACGCGATCCGCGCGGGGGACTCGGCGGCGGCCGCGGCGGAGGCGGCGAGCTATCCGTTCCTGTGCCGTCCGGGGCGCTTCAGCGCTCCCGACGGTGGCTGATCCACACCGAGCCGACCTCTTTCCAGCAGCGCCCGGTCAGCCGCACGGTCTGCGCGGGGCCGGCCTCGACCGGAGAGCTGTCGCTGTCGAGATCCCACCAGCGGGCGCACTCGACGTGCAGGGTCACCCGGTCGGTGCCTGGATAGGGGTTGTGGCAGTACGCCGTCACATGGGAGCCGCTGACGCGGATCCGGCAGGCGGCGCCGAACGGCTCCGCGGACTCCACCTCCGCTGCATGCACGCGCGCGTGGGGTATCGACTCGTACGACACGACCAGTACGAGAGCGACGACGACGGTCGTTGAGGCCAGGCTGCGGAACAAGCGCACAAGGGGACCTCCTCGGCCGTACTGGGGAGGGGCTCGCGTAGTGAACGCGTAATCCAGAGTGCGCAGTTGTGGCTCCCCCCGCCCGGCCGGGTAGGCCGAACGGGTGACGCCCCGCTCCCCGCGCGGGGCGGGAAACGGGGCGTCGACGACGTACCGAGGATCAGGCGCCGATGGCGTGCAGGCCGCCGTCCACGTGGATGATCTCGCCGGTGGTCTTCGGGAACCAGTCCGACAGCAGGGCGACGATGCCCTTCCCCGCCGGCTCCGGGTCCTCCAGCTTCCACTCCAGGGGGGAGCGGCTGTCCCACACGGACGCCAGCTCGGCGAAGCCGGGGATGGACTTCGCGGCCATGGAGCCGATCGGCCCCGCCGAGATCAGGTTGCAGCGGATGTCGTGCTTGCCCAGGTCACGCGCCATGTAGCGGTTCGTGGCCTCCAGGGCGGCCTTGGCGGGGCCCATCCAGTCGTACTGCGGCCAGGCGAACTGCGCGTCGAAGGTGAGGCCGACGACGGAACCGCCCTCGCTCATCAGGGGCAGCAGCGCCATGGTCAGCGACTTCAGGGAGAAGGCGGAGACGTGCATCGCCGTGGCCACGGACTCGAACGGCGTGTTCAGGAAGTTGCCGCCGAGCGCGTCCTGGGGCGCGAAGCCGATGGAGTGGACGACGCCGTCGAGCCGGTCGCCCAGGTGCTCGCGGACCTGGCCCTCCAGGCGGGCGAGGTGCTGGTCGTTGGAGACGTCGAGCTCCAGGACCGTGGCCGGCTTGGGCAGCTTCTTGGCGATGCGCTCGGTCAGCGTGGGCCGGGGCCAGGCGGTGAGGATGATCTCCGCGCCCTGCTCCTGGGCCAGCTTGGCGGCGTGGAACGCGATGGAGGACTCCATCAGCACACCGGTGATCAGGATGCGCTTACCCTCGAGAATTCCGCTCATGGTGATCAGTGACCCATTCCCAGTCCGCCGTCAACGGGGATGACGGCTCCAGTGATGTACGAGGCGTCGTCCGAGGCGAGGAACCGCACTGCCGCGGCGATCTCCTCCGGCTGCGCGTACCGGCCGAGCGGCACCTGCTTCACGATGCCCTCGCGCTGCTCGTCGGTGAGCACCTTGGTCATGTCGGTGTCGACGAAGCCGGGCGCGACGACGTTGAAGGTGATGTTGCGCGAGCCCAGCTCACGGGCGAGGGAGCGCGCGAAGCCGACCAGGGCGGCCTTGGAGGCGGCGTAGTTGGCCTGGCCGGGGCCGCCGTACAGGCCGACGACCGACGAGATGAGCACCACGCGGCCCTTCTTGGCCCGCAGCATGCCGCGGTTGGCGCGCTTGACCACACGGAAGGTGCCGGTGAGGTTGGTGTCGATGACCGAGGTGAAGTCCTCCTCGGACATGCGCATCAGGAGCTGGTCCTTGGTGATGCCGGCGTTGGCGATCAGAACCTCGACCGGGCCGTGCTCGGCCTCGATCTCCTTGTAGGCCTGCTCCACCTGCTCGGTGTCGGTGATGTCGCACTTGACGGCCAGGAAGCCGGCCGGCGGCTCACCCGAGCGGTACGTGATCGCGACCTTGTCGCCGGCGTCGGCGAAAGCGCGGGCGATGGCGAGGCCGATGCCCCGGTTGCCTCCGGTGACGAGAACCGAGCGGCTCAACGGATCACCCTTTCGATAGGGGTCTGACACACCCGCCCGAACACCTCGATGGCAGGCGGCTTCACCGAAAACCTATCGGTCGGGTCCCGGCCGGGGACATTCGGGCACCGACAGTGGCGTAGGGGTGTCGCTGTCGGGTCTCTACAGAAAGATGCGCACTCCAGCCGGAAACGTGTGGTCCACGGCCCCGCCCGCGCGACATGATCGATGCCGACAGGCCACGACAGCAGGGAGACCTCCGTGCCTCATACGATCGACGAAGCCTTTACGGCACTTCCCCTACGCGCCCTGGCCGACGCCGCGCTGGCACGCGCGCGTGCGCTGGGCGCCGAGCATGCGGACTTCCGGTTCGAGCGGGTGCGCAGCGCGTCCTGGCGCCTGCGGGACGCCAGGCTCGCCGGGTCGTCGGACACCACCGACCTCGGGTACGCGGTGCGGGTGGTGCACGGCGGGACCTGGGGGTTCGCGTCCGGGGTGGATCTGACCCTGGACGCCGCCGCCAAGGTCGCCTCGCAGGCGGTGGCGATGGCGAAGCTGTCCGCCCAGGTGATCAAGGCCGCCGGGTCGGACGAGCGGGTGGAGCTCGCCGACGAGCCCGTGCACTCCGAGAAGACGTGGATCTCGTCGTACGAGATCGATCCGTTCACCGTGCCCGACGAGGAGAAGTCGTCGCTGCTGGCGGACTGGAGCGCGCGGCTGCTGGCGGCGGACGGGGTCAATCACGTCGACGCCTCGCTGCTCACCGTCCACGAGAACAAGTTCTACGCCGACACCGCCGGGACCGTGACCACGCAGCAGCGCGTGCGGCTGCACCCGCAGCTGACCGCCGTGTCGGTCGACGAGTCGAGCGGCGAGTTCGACTCCATGCGCACCATCGCGCCGCCCGTGGGACGCGGCTGGGAGTACCTGACGGGAACGGGGTGGGACTGGGACTCCGAGCTGGCCCAGATCCCGGAGCTGCTCGCCGAGAAGATGCGGGCGCCCAGCGTCGAGGCGGGGCCGTACGACCTCGTCGTCGACCCCTCCAACCTGTGGCTGACGATCCACGAGTCCATCGGCCACGCCACCGAACTGGACCGCGCCCTCGGCTACGAGGCCGCCTACGCCGGCACCTCCTTCGCCACCTTCGACCAGCTCGGCAAGCTCAGGTACGGCTCCGACCTGATGAACGTCACCGGTGACCGCACCGCCGAGCACGGCCTGGCGACCATCGGGTACGACGACGAGGGCGTCGAGGGCCAGTCCTGGGACCTGGTGAAGGACGGCACCCTCGTCGGCTATCAGCTGGACCGGCGGATCGCGAAACTGACCGGGTTCGAGCGGTCCAACGGGTGCGCCTTCGCCGACTCCCCCGGCCATGTGCCGGTGCAGCGCATGGCCAACGTGTCGCTGCAGCCGGATCCGGCCGGGATGTCGACCGAGGATCTGATCGGGAGCGTCGACCGAGGGATCTACGTCGTCGGCGACCGGTCGTGGTCGATCGACATGCAGCGCTACAACTTCCAGTTCACCGGGCAGCGGTTCTTCAAGATCGAGAACGGGCGGATCACCGGGCAGCTGCGGGATGTCGCCTATCAGGCGACCACCACCGACTTCTGGGGCTCGATGGCGGCCGTCGGTGGTCCGCAGACCTACGTACTCGGCGGCGCGTTCAACTGCGGCAAGGCCCAGCCGGGGCAGGTCGCGGCGGTTTCGCACGGCTGCCCGTCCGCCCTCTTCAAGGGCGTCAACATCCTTAACACCACCCAGGAGGCCGGTCGATGAGCGCCCGTACGAGCAAGCCGCACGAGATCGTCGAGCGGGCCCTGGAGCTGTCCCGGGCCGACGGGTGTGTCGTCATCGCCGACGAGCAGTCGACCGCCAACCTGCGTTGGGCGGGCAACGCGCTGACCACGAACGGTGTCACGCGCGGGCGGACGCTCACCGTCGTCGCGACCGTCGACGGCAAGGAGGGCACGGCCTCCGGGGTCGTGTCGCGGTCGGCCGTGACCGCCGACGAGCTGGAGCCGCTGGTGCGGGCCGCCGAGGCCGCCGCGCGCGGTGCCGGGCCCGCCGAGGACGCGCAGCCGCTGGTGACGGACGTACCGGCGTCGCCGGACTTCACGGACGCCCCGGCCGAGACGTCGTCCACCGTGTTCGCCGACTTCGCCCCGGCGCTCGGTGAGGCGTTCGCACGCGCGCGTGCAGGCGTACGGGAGCTGTACGGCTTCGCCAACCACGAGGTGGTGTCGACCTATGTGGGCACTTCGACCGGGCTGCGGCTGCGGCACGATCAGCCCAACGGGACGCTGGAGCTGAACGCCAAGTCGCCGGACCGTACGCGCTCGGCGTGGGCGGGGCGCTCCACACGGGACTTCAAGGACGTCGACCCGACGGTGCTCGACGCGGAGCTGGCCGTACGCCTCGGCTGGGCCGAGCGGCGCCTTGAGCTGCCGGCGGGCCGGTACGAGACTCTGCTGCCGCCGACTGCCGTGGCCGACCTGCTGATCTACCAGATGTGGTCGGCGTCGGGGCGGGACGCGGTCGAGGGCCGGACGGTGTTCTCCAAGCCGGGCGGCAAGACGCGCGTCGGCGAGAAGCTGAGCGAGCTGCCGCTGACGTTGCGCAGTGACCCGAACGAGCCGGGTCTGGAGTCCGCGCCGTTCGTGATCGCGCACTCCTCCGGGGGCGACCAGTCGGTGTTCGACAACGGTCTGCCGCTCGCGGCCACGGAGTGGATGCGGGAGGGCGAGCTGAAGCACCTCATGACCAGCCGGCACAGCGCTGGGCTGACCGCTCTGCCCGTGGCGCCGGGCATCGACAACCTGATCCTGGACGGCGGGGACGACCGCTCCCTCGATGAGATGGTCGCGAACACCGAGCGCGGGCTGCTGCTGACCTGCCTCTGGTACATCCGCGAGGTCGACCCGGCGACGCTGCTGCTGACGGGCCTCACCCGGGACGGGGTGTACCTCGTCGAGAACGGTGAGGTGACCGGCGAGGTCAACAACTTCCGGTTCAACGAGTCGCCGGTCGACCTGCTGGGGCGGGCCACGGAGGCGGGCCGTACGGAGAAGACGTTGCCCCGGGAATGGAGTGACTGGTTCACCAGGGCGGCGATGCCGGCGCTGCGCGTCCCCGATTTCAACATGAGCTCTGTCAGTCAGGGCGTATAACCTCGTAGTCGGCTGTCACCCGACTGCCCGAAGATCATCGAGGAGACACGAGAACCGTGACGGACATCGTCGACGAGCTGAAGTGGCGCGGCGTGATCGCCCTGTCCACTGACGAGGACGCATTGCGCAAGGCGCTCGCGGACGGTCCCGTCACGTTCTATTGCGGTTTCGACCCGACCGCGGCCAGCCTGCACGTCGGCCACCTGGTCCAGGTCCTCACCATGCGCCGCCTCCAGCAGGCGGGCCTGCGCCCGCTGGCGCTGGTCGGCGGCGCCACGGGCCAGATCGGCGACCCGCGCCCGACGGCCGAGCGCACGCTGAACGACCCGGAGACGGTCGCGAACTGGGTGAACCGCCTGCGCGCGCAGATCGAGCCGTTCCTGTCCTTCGAGGGCGACAACGCCGCGACGATGGTGAACAACCTGGACTGGACGGCCGGCATGTCGGCCATCGAGTTCCTGCGGGACATCGGCAAGCACTTCCGCGTCAACAAGATGCTGACCAAGGACTCGGTCGCCCGTCGCCTCCAGTCCGAAGAGGGCATCAGCTACACCGAGTTCAGCTACCAGCTGCTCCAGGGCATGGACTTCCTGGAGCTGTACCGGCGGCACGGCTGCACGCTCCAGCAGGGCGGCAGCGACCAGTGGGGCAACCTCACGGCGGGTCTGGACCTGATCCACAGGCTGGAGCCGCACGCGAGCGTGCACGCTCTGGCGACCCCGCTGATGACCAAGGCGGACGGCACCAAGTTCGGCAAGACCGAGGGCGGCGCCATCTGGCTCGACCCGGAGATGACGACGCCGTACGCGTTCTACCAGTTCTGGCTGAACGCGGACGACCGGGACATCTCGACGTACATGCGCATCCTGTCCTTCAAGTCCCGTGAGGAGCTGGAGGAGCTGGAGAAGCAGACCGAGGAGCGGCCGCAGGCCCGTGCCGCGCAGCGTGCGCTGGCCGAGGAGCTGACGACGCTGGTGCACGGTGCCGACCAGACGGCCGCCGTGATCGCCGCGTCCAAGGCCCTCTTCGGCCAGGGCGAGCTGACGGAGCTGGACGACCGGACGCTGGCCGCGGCCCTCTCCGAGGTGCCGCACATCCAGGTCGAGCAGCTCGGCCCGGTCGTCGACCTCTTCGCCGAGGTCGGCCTGGTGGCCAGCAAGTCCGCCGCGCGGCGCACCGTGAAGGAGGGCGGCGCCTACGTGAACAACGTCAAGGTCGCCGGCGAGGACGCGGTGCCCGCGAAGGAGGACCTGCTGCACGGGCGGTGGCTGGTGCTGCGGCGTGGAAAGAAGAACCTGGCGGCGGTCGAGGTCACCGGGGGTTGAACGGACGTACGCACGGCCAGGGGGCGGCTTCCCGGCAGGGAGGCCGCCCCGTCGTCATGATCAGCCTCAGCGCCGCTGTTTCCGCCGGCCCAGCGTCGCCATGTACAGCATGTCCCCCGCGTACACGATGATCACCGCGGCGACGATCTGGAAGATGTGCCGGCTCCAGTCGATTCCGCGGGTCGACTCGACGCCGAAGCCACGGGCGACGGCGTTGCCGACGATGGCGCCGAGCATGCCGAAGATGGTGGTCAGCCAGAGGGGGCTGTGCTGCTTGCCCGGGATGAGTGCCTTCGCGAGCAGACCCAGCACGAATCCCACGATGATCGCCCACAACCAGCCCATGGCTGCCTCCTCGTACGGCTCGGGGTGAGCATTACGCCCAGTGTTGGTCCGGACGTGGTACGTCGCATGCCGGGCAGGGCCGTACGTGTTACGGCTGAGGGCGTTCCCCCAGGTGACAGGGGCCCCGGTCTCGAAGGCGGCGGAGACGAGGCGTACCGTGGGAGGTGTCCTGGCCCGGGTCCCCGACCGGGGGCGGACGGGTACGGGCAGGGGGAGAGTCCGATGCGGGCGGATGGTGGAATGTGATGCGGAAGCTGCATGCGGGCGGCAACACCGAGGTGTTCCGGATCACCGGGGCCCGGGCGGGCCTCCACGACGACGTACGTGCGCGGCAACGTCGGTACATCATCTCGATGTCGGTCCGTACGGTGTCGGTGATCCTGGCGGCCACACTGTGGAACGTCGAACGGCACGTCGCGATCGTGGCTTTGGTGCTCGGCGCGATCCTGCCGTACATCGCGGTGGTGATCGCCAACGCCGGGCGGGAAAATGCGCCGTCCTTGCCGTCGACGTTCGTGGCCGCGCCGATGCGGCCGATGATCACGCCGCCGCGGACGAATGACGGTTTCGCGGAATCCGTCCCGGAAGATGTCACGGACGACTCCGCGCCGGGCGCACAAAGGAAACCGCACGACGAGGTGTGAGCCTGCGGACCGCTTCCCTCCGAAAGTCGAGTCCGCGCCAAGCTCAGGAAAAGCTCAGATCAATAGTGTTGTTCCGGTGCCGGGCGACGGGTTACCCGTGACATACTTCGTAGGCGCTCCGCATCCCCCGTCGGAGCGACGGACCGACGCCGGGCAGCTCCCCCCGTGGCTGCTCGGCGTCGCCTTTTTATGCGCGAACTTGTGAGACGAATCTGTGAGTGACGAGACGCCGATCTGCTCTGCCAAGGGGTGCCGCGCCGACGCCGTGTGGGTGCTGGCGTGGAACAACCCGAAGATTCATACGCCGGAGCGGCGGAAGACGTGGCTGGCGTGCGACGAACACCGGGAGCACTTGTCCCAGTTCCTTGGGGTGCGGGGGTTTTTGAAGGACGTGGTCGTGCTGAAGGACTGGGAAACGAAGGACGTCTGAGGGTTTTCGGCTGCGGACCGGTGGGGGCTGGTCGCGCCCACGCGGCGGAGCCGCAAATCGATACAGCCCCGCGCCCCTTACGGCGCGCTTCACTAACCCCCGATAGCAGACATCGGCCGGTCCGGTTGCACGAACGTCGGGTCGTCCAAGCCCGCTCCCGCCTTCTTGCCCCACATCGCCAACCGCCAGATGCGGGCGATCTCCTCGTCCGGGGCTCCCGAGCGCAGGGCCGCGCGCAGGTCCGTCTCCTCCGTGGCGAAGAGGCAGGTGCGGACCTGGCCGTCGGCCGTCAGGCGGGTGCGGTCGCAGGCCGAGCAGAACGGGCGGGTGACGGAAGCGATGACGCCCACCACGTGCGGGCCGCCGTCGACGATCCAGCGCTCCGCCGGGGCCGAGCCGCGCTTCTCCTCGCCCTCTTCGGTCAGCTCGAAGCGGGTGCGCAGGGAGGTCAGGATGTCCCCAGCGGTGATCATGCCGTCACGCTTCCAGCCGTGCTGGGCGTCCAGGGGCATCTGCTCGATGAAGCGCAGCTCGTAGTCGTGCTCCACCGCCCAGGCGAGCAGGTCCGGGGCCTCGTCGTCGTTCAGGCCCGGCATCAGGACCGAGTTGACCTTGACCGGGGTCAGGCCGGCGTCGCGGGCCGCGTGCAGGCCCTCGATGACGTCCTTGTGGCGGTCACGGCGGGTGAGGGTCTTGAAGACGTCCGGGCGCAGGGTATCCAGGGAGACGTTGACCCGGTCCAGGCCCGCCGCCTTCAGGGCGGACGCGGTGCGCTTGAGGCCGATGCCGTTCGTCGTCAGGGACATCTGGGGGCGGGGCTCCAGGGCCGCGACCCGCTCGACGATGCCGACCAGGCCGGGCCGCAGCAGGGGCTCGCCGCCGGTGAAGCGGACCTCCTCGATGCCGAGGGAGCTGACGGCGATGTCGATCAGGCGGACGATCTCGTCGTCCGTGAGCAGGTCGGGCTTGGCCAGCCACTGCAGCCCTTCCTCGGGCATGCAGTACGTGCACCGCAGATTGCAGCGGTCGGTCAGCGAGACCCGCAGGTCGGTCGCCACACGGCCGTAGGTGTCGATGAGCACTGGGCCCCCTCCCTCGTCACGACCAGATTCAACTTCCGTCTTACCTGCGAGCCTACGTGACGGCACTGACAGCGACACCGGCCCGATCCCACGACTTACGACGCGGCCGCGTCGTAGACATCTACGACGCGGCCGCTCAGGGGGCGTGCCTCCTGATCCGAACGACAGGGCCTAGTGGGCGCCGGTGCCGGTCAGGGACCGGACCTCCAGCTCCGCGTACTTGCCGGCGTCCGGCTCTTCCTTGGACAGGACCGTGCCGAGCCAGCCCATGAGGAATCCGAACGGGATGGAGATGATGCCCGGGTTCTTCAGCGGGAACCAGGCGAAGTCGACGTCGGGGAACATCGCCTTGGGGTCGCCGGAGACGACGGGCGAGAACAGCACCAGGCCGACGGCGACGATCAGGCCGCCGTAGATCGACCACAGCGCGCCCTGGGTGGTGAACTTCTTCCAGAACAGGCTGTAGAGGATCGTCGGCAGGTTGGCGGAGGCCGCGACCGCGAAGGCCAGGGCGACCAGGCCGGCGACGTTCAGGTCGCGGGCGAGGGCGCCGAGGAGGATGGAGACGGCGCCGATGCCGATGGTCGCGAGGCGGGCCGCCCGGACCTCCTCCTTCTCGGTGGCCTGGCCCTTCCTGATGACGTTCGCGTAGATGTCGTGGGCGAACGACGAGGACGAGGCCAGGGTCAGGCCGGCGACCACGGCGAGGATCGTCGCGAAGGCCACCGCCGAGATGGTGGCGAGCAGGATCGCGCCCCAGGCGGAGTCCACGCCGCCGAGGTGCAGGGCGAGCAGTGGTGCCGCCGTGTTGCCGGACGGGTTGGAGGCGATGATCTCGTCCTGCGAGATGAGCGCGGCGGCGCCGAAGCCGAGGGCGATGGTCATCAGGTAGAAGCCGCCGATGATGCCGATGGCCCAGTTCACGGACTTACGGGCGGCCTTGGCGTTGGGCACCGTGTAGAAGCGGATCAGGATGTGCGGCAGGCCGGCGGTGCCGAGGACCAGGGCGATGCCGAGGGAGATGAAGTCCAGCTTGGAGAGGCCGGTCGCGCCGTACTGCAGGCCGGGCTCCAGGAAGGCGGCGCCCTTTCCGCTGTTCTCGGCGGCCTTGCCGAGCAGGTCGGAGATGTTGAAGTTGAACTTCAGCAGCACCAGGAAGGTGATCAGGATGGTGCCGCCGATGAGCAGCACGGCCTTGACCATCTGGACCCAGGTGGTGCCCTTCATGCCGCCGATGGAGACGTACACGATCATCAGGACGCCGACGAGGGCAACGATGAGGATCTTGCCCGCGTCGGAGGTGATGCCGAGCAGCAGTGAGACCAGGACGCCCGCGCCCGCCATCTGGGCCAGCAGGTAGAAGATCGACACGACGATCGTGGAGGTGCCGGCCGCCGTACGGACCGGGCGCTGGCGCATGCGGTACGCGAGGACGTCGCCCATCGTGTAGCGGCCGGAGTTCCTGAGCGGCTCGGCCACCAGGAGCAGGGCGACCAGCCAGGCGACCAGGAAGCCGATGGAGTAAAGGAAGCCGTCGTAGCCGAAGAGGGCGATGGCGCCCGCGATGCCGAGGAAGGACGCGGCGGACATGTAGTCGCCGGAGACGGCGAGGCCGTTCTGGAAGGCGCTGAAGGACCGGCCGCCCGCGTAGAAGTCCGCGGCGTCCTTGGTCTGGCGGCCCGCCCAGACGGTGATGAACAGGGTCGCGACCACGAAGAGCGCGAACAGGGTGATGATCAACGGCCGGTGCTGGCTGGCCTCGTTGGCGGCGAGCTGCACATGGGTCATCGCGGGGCTCATGCGCCGCCCTCCATACGAGTCTTGATGGCCTCGGCCTTGGGGTCGAGCTTGGCACCGGCGTGCCGCGCGTACCACCAGGCGATGAGGAACGTGGTGACGAACTGGGCGATACCGAAGACGAACGCGATGTTGATGTTGCCGAACAGCTTGGTGCCCATGAAGTCGCCCGCGTAGTTGGAGAGCAGGACGTACAGCAGGTACCAGACGATGAAGGCGACGGTCAGGGGGAAGGCGAAGGAGCGGTAGGAACGGCGCAGTTCACCGAACTCCGCGCTCTCCTGCACCTCGGTGAACTCCTCGGTGGAGGGGAGTTTGTGTGTCTCTTTCGAGGGGGGCGGTGCGTCGGTGGCCACGGAGTCTCCTCGCGTTGCGGGCGCTTTTGCGGCAGTGGACGGGGATGGATCGGGGGTGGGGGGCGAATCGGAAGTCGGGGACGAATCGGGTACGGGCATGGACGGCTCTGTTCCTCGCAGTGACATGGATCACTTGAGCCGGGTGGCGATGTTAGGGCCCCGGCGCGTGATCCGACAGGGGGCTCGATCGTGCTCGCGCCTCCTGTTCAACGTCACGGCGCCGCGCGAGGACCGGTTCAACTCCCAGGGCTTCTTTCCGAAGTCGTCCCGGGTCAGATTGCTGACCAGTAGGTTCGGGGATAGCTTCGCCTCTGCAGCACTGGTCATGTACCTGCCCGAGCGCCCACCCGCGTCTCGGGCGGTCTCGTTCCGGATGATGTGGAGATCCCATGGCTCATCTGCGGTCCAGACGCCGACTCGGCCTCGCCGTATCCCTCGTTCTGTCACTGACCGCCTTGGTCGGCTTCCTGCCGGCAGGGGCCTCGGCGGCACCGCCCGCGAAGCCGGCCGTGCGGGGCGCGGACGCGTCCTCACTGGCGTATGTCGTCAACACCCGGCCGGACCATCGCACGATCGAGTCGGTGAAGAAGGCGATCGCCGCGGCCGACGGGACGGTGGTGATCACGTACGCGCGGATCGGCGTGATCGTCGTCCACTCCGCGAACCCCGACTTCGCCAAGGCGATACGCGCGGTACGCGGGGTCCAGTCGGCAGGGGCGACGCGTACGGCGCCCCTGACCGCCGCCGGGGCGACGGACGAGGGCCCCCTCCAGCTCATGACGCGGGGCCAGGCCGCGAGGACGACGAGCGCGGCCGCCGGGGCGGACGAGAGCGAGCCCCTCGAGGCCGACCAGTGGAACCTGCGCGCCATCGGCGCCGACCGGGCAGCGAAGATCAACCCGGGCAGCGGCAGGGTGACCGTCGCCGTGATCGACAACGGCGTCGACGACACGCACCCCGACCTCGCGCCGAACTTCTCCGCCGCCCAGTCCGCGAACTGCGCCGGCGGCAGGGCGGACACCCGTGAGGGCGCCTGGCGGCCGTACACGAGCGACGACGCCCACGGCACCCATGTGGCGGGCGAGATAGCCGCGCCCCGCAACGGCATCGGTATCGCCGGCGTCGCTCCCGGCGTCAAGGTCTCCGGGATCAAGGTGAGCGATCCGGTCAACGGGCTCTACTACCCCGAGAGCGTCGTGTGCGCCTTCGTGTTCGCCGCCGATCACGGCGTCGAGATCACGAACAACAGCTACTACGTTGATCCATGGCTGTACAACTGCATGGACGATCCTGACCAGCGGGCGATCGTCGATGCGGTCAACAGGGCCCAGCTGTACGCCGAGAGGAAGGGCACGCTCAACCTCGCGTCGGCCGGCAACTCCGCCCACGACCTGGACTCCGACGCGATCGTCGACGAGAGCAGCCCCGACGACTCGACCGCGGTCAAGCGGACGGTCGACCCGCACGAGTGCTTCGACGTACCGACGCAGCTGCCGGGCGTCGTCACGGTCAGCGCCACGGGCGTCCAGAACCTCAAGTCCTACTACTCCTCGTACGGTTACGGCGTCGTCGACATCGCGGCCCCCGGCGGCGATCGGCTCCACCAGATCCCGGACACTCCGTCGAAGAACGGCCGCATCCTGTCCACCGTCCCGAACGGCAAGTACGGCTTCCTGCAGGGCACGTCAATGGCTTCCCCGCACGCCGCGGGCGTGGCCGCGCTGCTGAAGTCCCGGTACCCGTACGCGACTCCGGCCCAGCTGAAGGCGCTGCTGAAGGCCGAGGCGGACAACCCGGGCTGCCCGGAGTCCTACGACCAGAACGGCGACGGCACGCAGGACGCGGTGTGCGAGGGCGGCAAGCGGTTCAACGGGTTCTACGGGTTCGGCATCGTCGACGCACTGGACGCCGTTGATTGATGGGGTAGGCCGGATGTACGGCGGCAACACCTCCGGTCGATAGGGCGACACCTCCGGTCAATATATTGAGCGAATCAATACTGCATAGTGCAGTCATGATTGGAATCAAGTCCGCCTGGTCCGCGGTGGGCGGCGACCCCGCCCTTCTCCCGCGGGTGTCCACCGTGCTGCGGGAAGGCGCGCTCCATGCACGCCTTCCCGTACGGGAGTTGGCGCGCGCCTGTGTGGGTGCGTGCGCGTTGGCCGCGGCCGAGCTGGGAGCGCGTCGGGCCGGTCTCGCCAAGGTGCCGGGCGTGCGGCTGCACGATGGGGCGATCGCCACGGCGTTCGTGAGTGAACGGCATCTCCTGGTCGACGGGCGCGCGCCGGTCGCCTTCGCGCCACTGTCGCGGTTCTGGCGGACGGCGGACGGCTGGGTGCGCACGCATGCCAACTATCCGCATCACCGGGCCCGGCTGCTGACCGCGCTGGGGGTGACGGAGGAGGATCCGGATGCCGTGGGGGCGGCGCTCGCCGAGCGATCCTCGCGCGAGGTGGAGGAGTCCGTGTACGCGGCCGGCGGCCTGGCCGTGGCGCTGCGTACGCCCGAGGAGTGGGCGGTGCACGAGCAGGCCGCCGCGGTGGCCCGGCGGCCGCTCGTCGAGCGCGAGCGGCTGGACACGGCACGCGCGCGTGCGCTGCCGCCGCTCGACGGCGCGCCCCTGCTGCCCGCCGCCGGAGTGCGCGTACTGGATCTGACGCGGGTCATCGCGGGCCCCGTCGCCACGCGCACGCTCGCGCTGCTCGGCGCGGACGTCCTGCGCGTGGACGCGCCGCACCTGCCGGAACTGGCCGACCAGCACGCCGACACGGGCTTCGGGAAGCGCTCGGCGACGCTGGACCTGGTGGCCGACCGGCGTGCCTTCGAGGAACTGCTCGCGGCGGCGGACGTCGTCGTCATCGGGTACCGGCCGGGCGCCCTGGACCGGTTCGGACTGTCGGCTCGGGAACTGGCCGAGCGGTGGCCCGGGCTGATCGTCGCGCAGTTGTCGGCGTGGGGCTCGTACGGGCCGTGGAGCGGGCGGCGCGGGTTCGACAGCCTCGTGCAGGCCGCCACCGGCATCGCCGCGATCCAGGGATCGACCGAGCGGCCCGGCGCGCTGCCCGCCCAGGCCCTCGACCACGGGACGGGGTATTTGCTGACGGCGGCCGTGCTGCGGGCGTTGACCGAGCGGGCGGAGCAGGGGGACGGCCGGTGGGTACGGCTGTCGCTGGCGCGCACGGCGGCATGGCTGACGAACCAGATCGAGCCGGGCCCGGCGGGGGACGTGGCGTACGACGGGCCCGACGCCTGGCTCACCGAGCGGGACAGCGCGCTCGGGCGGCTGCGGTACGCCCTGTCGCCGGTGTCGTTCGCGGGCGGCCCGGTCGACTGGGCGCGGCCGCCGGGGGGTTGGGGCGCGGATCCGGCTCGGTGGATCTGAGCAGCGGAGGGCTTGATTCCGCTCGGTGGGCCTGAGCACCGGGGGCACCGGAAACGTACTCAGGGGCGGAATGCCGTACCACCACTTGTTTTCCAGCACTTGCCCGACTCTGTGACACTTTGTGAAGATCATGAGGTGACGTTGACGAGACCCTCCCTTGGCGTGTCCGACGGGAGTGCGCCCAGACCGCGCCTCGGGGTGGGCCGAGCCGTCGCCGTTGTCGTCCTGGTGGCGCTGGCGGCGTTGATCCCGCTGCTCGGGCCGTCGGCCGCGCTGGACGGCACCGGGGAGGCCGCCGCGCCCGGCACCGCTGGGATCGGGCTGCTGCGTACGGTGCTGTTCGCGGCGCTGTGCGTCCCGCTGGGCGAGCTGTTCGTGAACCGGCTGGCCCGTCATGTGCCCGGCGCTCCCCCGGAGATGCCCCGCAGTTGGGCGCCGTACGCGGCCGGCGCCGGTTTCGTCGCCGCGCTCGGCCTGGCCTCGGTGGTGTCCACGGGCAACCTCGTGCCGCACAGCCCTGCCGACCTCGACGTCGGCGGTCTCTACGCGTCACGCGACGGCAAGCTCGCGCTGCTGGAGGTCAACGCCTTCGCCGTGGCCGGGCTGTGCGCCCTCTCGCGCCGGCCCGCCACCCAGGTCTGGCCGCTGGCCGCGGTCGTTGCCGCCGAGGCACTGCGTGCGCACCCCACGACCGAGCACAGCCCACTGCTCGGCTCCGGGCTGACGCTGGTGCACCTGGCCTGCGCGTCGCTCTGGGTCGGCGGGCTGCTGCACGCGCTGCGGACCCTGCGCGGATGGGGCGGCGCGCAGGCGGGCGCGGCCCTGCTGGGGCTCTACGCGCGCGTGGCGGCCGTACTGCTCGCCGCCATCACGGCGACGGGGGTGTGCAGCTCGCTGCGCCGGATGCCGTCGGACACGATCCTGGCGCAGCTGACCGAGACGGCGTACGGGCGTGCCCTGCTGGCCAAGGTGATCCTGGTGGCGGCCGTGGCCGCGCTCGCCCTGTGGGCCCGGATCGGGCTGGGCCGGGCGGCCGACCCACTGACGGCCTGCTCTCCCGCGCGGGCGGAGGTCGTCGCCCTGGGCGTGGTGGTGGCGCTGTCGGGACTGCTGACGGCGCTGCCGGTGCCGATCCGCTGGTGACTCAGAGGGTGACCTGAACCTTGAGCGCCGTGCGCTCGTCCATCGCCTTGTAGCCTGCGGGGACGTCCCCCAGTCCGACCGTCAGGTCGAAGACGGGCGACGGGTCGATCGTGCCGTTCAGGACGTCGGGCAGCAGCTGGGGGATGTAGGCGCGGACCGGTGCGACGCCGCCGCGGAGCGCGATGTTGCGGTCGAACATGACGCCGAGGTCGAGCCCGGTGCCGCTGCCGTGCGGCACACCGACGAAGCCGACGGCGCCGCCGTTCCGGGTGATGCCGACCGCCGTACGCATGGACTGTTCGGTTCCGACGGCCTCGACGACGGCGTGTGCGCCCTGCCCGCGGGTGAGTTCGCGTACGGCCTCGACGGCCGCGTCCCCGCGCTCGGCGACGACCTCGGTGGCACCGAAGCGGCGCGCGATGTCCGTGCGGACCTGGTGGCGGCCCAGCGCGATGATCCGCTCGGCACCGAGCCGCTTGGCCGCGAGCACCGCGCACAGGCCCACGGCGCCGTCACCCACCACGGCGACCGTGGCGCCCGGGCGGGCTCCGGCGCCGAGAGCCGCGTGGTGGCCGGTGCCCATGACGTCGGACAGGGTCAGCAGGGCGGACAGCAGGTGGTCGTCGGAGGCCGCGTCCTTGGGCAACTGGACGAGGGTGCCGTCGGCGTAGGGGACGCGCACGGCCTCGCCCTGGCCGCCGTCGGAGCCGACGGTGCCCCAGAAGCCGCCGTGCTCGCAGGAGGTGGTCAGGCCCTCGCGGCAGTAGTCACAGACCCCGTCGGACCACATGAAGGGCGCGACGACGAGGTCGCCCCGCTCGACGCCGGTCACCTCGGAGCCGGTCTCCTCGACGACGCCGAGGAACTCATGACCGATGCGCTGCCCCGCCTCCCGTGCCGCCTCACCCCGGTACGCCCACAGGTCGCTGCCGCAGATACAGGCGCGCAGCACCCGCACCACGGCGTCGGTGGGCTGCCGCACCACGGGATCGGGGACATCCTCCACACGCATGTCGAAGGGGGCGTGGATGGTGGTGGCGCGCATGGCGTGGGTCCTTCTCGTCTCTTGGTCGTACGTGCGCCGAGGGGATGGTCGAGCGCGCGTCCCACGGTACGCAGCCGTCGGCGCCCGGCGCGCTTCATGGCCAGGGCGGCGCCATACTGCGCAGTACGGCTCGGGGCGGGGCGGCGGCGCCCAGGCGTGCGCCGCTCCAGCCGGTCAGGGCGAGGGCGGCCGGTAACGCGGCCACGGTGACCGCCAGGCGCCAGTTCGCCGGCGGCAGCACCATCGCCGGCAGGACAGCAGTGCCCCGGCCGTGCACGCGAGGAAGCTCGCCCAGGCCGCGTGCCACGGGGTTCGTCCGCTCGTCCGGGTCGATACCGGGCTCCACGCGCGCGTACGCCCGTAGCGCGTCCCTTTCCGTCAGCTGGACCGCCGTCTCCAGGGCCGCCTCAAGGCCACGACGAGTCCCGCGGTCGACACGATGCCGTCGTTCGCCCCGAGAAGGGCTGCCCGCAGCCAGTTCAGCCGCTCCCCCAGCGCGCCACCGTGGGCCTCGGCATGCGTTGGTTCGGTCAGATGCGGAGGATTGCCCCCAAGCAGTCATCCAGGACGTACCGACGCTCCCGGTCAGGTACCGGGCTCACGGGGGGGGGACGGCAACACCCTGTACGCGCCCACCGGTTGACGCGCTGACGTTCGCGGCGCTCGAACGGGCGGACGGGGCAAGGCACCTGACGGCCAGGAGTGTCAGTCCCGGCCCGTATCCTCAGTGACCATGCTCGAAGACCGTACTGCCGCAGCGCCCTCCGCCACAGCCTGGCCGGCCGCGTATCCCCAGGGATACGCGGTCGTTGACGTGGAGACCACGGGCCTGGCCCGGGACGACCGGATAATCTCCGCGGCCGTCTACCGGCTGGACGCGCGCGGCGAGGTCGAGGACCACTGGTACACGCTGGTCAATCCGGAGCGGGACCCGGGCCCGGTCTGGATCCACGGTCTGACGAGCGACGTGCTCGAAGCGGCGCCCCTTTTCCAGGACATCGCCGAGGAGTTCTCGGCCCGGCTCGACGGCCGGGTGCTCGTCGCGCACAACGCTGTCTTCGACTGGCAGATGATCGCGCGCGAGTACGCGCGCGCGGAGCGCGAGGCCCCCGTACGGCAGCGGCTGTGCACCATCGCGCTCTCCAAGGAGTTGGACCTGCCGCTGCCCAACCACAAGCTGGAGTCGCTCGCCGCGCACTTCGGCGTCGTACAGCAGCGCGCGCACCACGCGCTGGACGACGCGCGCGTGCTGGCGGAGGCGTTCCGGCCGAGCCTGCGGGCCGCGGCGGCGGGCAGTGTGCGGCTGCCGCTGCAGGAGTGCCGGCCGCTGACCGAGTGGCGGGACACCGCCGCTCCCCGGATCGGACAGCAGGCGGGCGGCTTCAGCGGTTACGGCGGCTCCAGCGGCTATCGGCCGACCAGTTGGCGTCCGTCCCGCAAGAGGCCCGCGTGTCCCTACCCCAACCCAGGGCGCTACGAAGAGGGCAAGCGGCTCAGACAAGGCATGCGGGTCGCCTTCTCCGGCGACACCTCGATCGAGCGCGACCTGCTGGAGGACCGCGCGATCGAGGCCGGCCTGCATGTGTCGACGAGCCTGTCCCGGCTCACCAGCCTGCTCGTCACCAACGACCCGGACGCGGGCACGTCGAAGGTGGTCAAGGCCCGCCAGTACGGGACGCCGGTGATCGACGAAGCGGCGTTCGGGCAGTTGCTGAGGGACGTGGAACCCGCGTCGGAGCCGTGACCGTACGGACGGGTGATTGCCGCGCGACTCGCCCGGAGCCGCCTCGCCCGGGCCGCGGTGACGGCTCACCCTGTGGCGCATGGCGACATGTGAAGTATGCGGAAACGACTACGGCATGACCTTCGAGGTGCACGCGCAGGGCGCGGTGCACGTCTTCGACTGCTTCTCCTGTGCGATCCACCGTATGGCACCGGTCTGCGAGCACTGCCGCGTCCAGATCATCGGGCAGGGCGTCGAGGTCGAGGGCCACTGGTACTGCGGTGCCCACTGCGCCCGCGAGGAGGGGAAGGTGGGGATCGTCGACAAAGTGTGACGCGGTCCCGGTTCCGGCCCCGACCCGTACCCGCCTGAAAGCACCCCACGACCGAGTTGTACGGTCGTGGGGTGTACCGCTTCCTGTTGTCCCGGCAGTGGGTGATCCTCACGCTGGTCGCCCTCGTCCTCATCCCCACGATGATCAGGCTGGGCATCTGGCAGATGCACCGTTACGAGGAGCGCTCCGCCCGCAACCAGTTGGTTGCCGACGCGCTGGGCGCGAAGCCGGTGCCCGTGGAGAAGCTGACCTCCCCGGGGCACACGGTCACCACCAAGGAGCGGTACCGCCCCGTGACCGCCGTGGGCCGCTTCGACACCGACCGGGAAGTCGTCGTCAGGCGGCGCGTCAACGCCGACGAAGAGGTCGGCTTCCACGTCCTCACGCCCTTCGTCCTGACGGACGGCAAGGTGCTGCTGGTCAACCGTGGCTGGATCCCCGCGGACGGTCCCAGCCAGACGGCGTTCCCCGAGATCCCGGCGCCGCCCAGCGGGCGTATCACCGTCACCGGGCGGCTGATGCCCGACGAGACGACCGAGGCGAGCGGTATCAAGGACCTCAAGGGGCTCCCCGACCGGCAGGTCATGCTGATCAACAGCGAGCAGGAGGCCTCCCGGCTCGACGCTCGGGTGCTCGGCGGGTACGTGGTGCAGACGGCGCCCGCGCCGAAGGGCGATACGCCGGAGCTGATCGGGAAGCCCGGCGAGGAGAACGCTCCGCTGAATTACGCGTATGCCCTTCAGTGGTGGCTGTTCGCTGCCGGGGTGCCCGTCGGGTGGATGATCCTGGCCCGCCGCGAGGCTCGTGACCGGGCGGCGGGGCAGGAGAAGGCGGTCGAGGCGGAGCCGGTGGGTGTGTAGGGTCCGCCTACTCGCCATGGCTGGCCGGAAAGTCCGGCGACTGCGGGTTGTGGGGGCTGGTCGCGCCCACGCGGCGGAGCCGCACATCGGACAGAGCCCCGCGCCCCTCGAGGACGTCCACCGACCCTCGCTTCAGCAGCAGCGCCCCTGTCCGTGACCCTCTCGGTGCTGTCGACCCAGTACCTCGGCCAGCTCTTGTACATACCAGCGCACCCAGCGCACCGCCCTCACAACCGTGCCCCCACCAGCGGCTCACCCGCCTGCTCGGGCACGTCGATGCGGGACTCGACGTACGGTGCCTCGGTGGTCGGCAGTGAGCCGGGACGGCGTATCGAGCGGACGCAGACCACCGCCGCGTTGACGATCACGGCCGCGACCAGCAGCAGGAACAGCGCGATCAGTACGCCGTCGACCGTGGAGTTGGTGACCACGGTGTGCATCTCGTCGAGGGTCTTGGCGGGCGGCAGGACCTGGCCGGCGTCGATGCCGTCGGCGTACTTGGCGCGCTGGGCGAAGAAGCCGATCTTGGGGTCGTCGGAGAAGATCTTCTGCCAGCCCGCAGTGAAGGTGATCGCGACGACCCAGGCGAGCGGGATGCCCGTGACCCAGGCCCAGCGCAGCCGCCCGGACTTGATCAGGACCGTGGTACAGACGGTGAGCGCCACGGCCGCGAGGAGCTGGTTGGCGATGCCGAAGAGCGGGAAGAGCTGGTTGATTCCGCCGAGCGGGTCGGTGGCGCCGGTGTAGAGGAAGTAGCCCCAGGCCGCCACGACGAGGCCGCTGCACAGCCAGATCCCGGGCTTCCAGTTGACCCGGCCGATGGGCTTCCAGACGTTGCCGAGCACGTCCTGGAGCATGAAGCGCCCGACGCGGGTGCCGGCGTCGACGGTGGTCAGGATGAACAGGGCCTCGAACATGATCGCGAAGTGGTACCAGAAGGCCTTCATCGCGGTGCCGCCGAAGACGCCGGAGAAGATCTCCGACATGCCGACCGCCAGGGTCGGGGCGCCGCCGGAGCGGGCGATCAGCGTCTGCTCCTCGACCGCCTTGGCCGCCTGGGTCAGCTGGTCGGGGGTGATGGAGAAGCCGAGGCCCGCCACGGCCTGGGACGCCGACTCGGCGGTCGTACCGAGGAGACCGGCGGGGGCGTTCATCGCGTAGTACAGGCCCGGCTCCAGGGTCGCCGCCGCGATCAGCGCCATGATCGCGACGAACGACTCCATCAGCATCGCGCCGTATCCGATCAGCCGGACCTGGGACTCCTTCTGGATCAGCTTCGGAGTCGTGCCGGAGGCGACCAGCGCGTGGAAGCCGGACAGCGCGCCGCAGGCGATGGTGATGAACAGGAAGGGGAAGAGGGATCCGGCGAAGACCGGGCCCGCGCCGGTCGAGGCGAAGTCGGTCACGGAGTCCGCGCGCAGCACGGGGGCGGCGACCACGACACCCACCGCGAGCAGGGCGATGGTGCCGATCTTCATGAAGGTGGACAGATAGTCGCGCGGGGCGAGCAGCATCCACACCGGCAGGACGGAGGCGACGAAGCCGTAGCCGACGAGGCACAGCACGAGGGTCGTGGGGCTGAGGGTGAAGGCGCCGGCCAGCGAGGACTCCTGGATCCAGCTGCCGCCGACGATCGCGAGCAGCAGCAGCACGACGCCGATGAGGCTGGTCTCGACGACCCGGCCGGGGCGGATGCGGTGCAGCCAGAAGCCCATGAACAGGGCGATGGGAATGGTCATGGCCACGGAGAAGGTGCCCCACGGGGAGTGGGCGAGGGCGTTGACCACGACCAGGGCCAGCACGCCCAGCAGGATGATCATGATCGCGAAGACGGCTGTCAGTGCCGCCGCGCCGCCCACCCGGCCGATCTCCTCGCGGGCCATCTGCCCCAGCGACTTGCCGTCCCGCCGCATGGACAGGAACAGCACGACCATGTCCTGCACCGCCCCGGCGAAGATCACCCCGGCGACGATCCAGAGCGTGCCGGGCAGGTAGCCCATCTGGGCCGCGAGGACGGGACCGACCAGCGGCCCGGCGCCCGCGATCGCCGCGAAGTGGTGGCCGAGCAGCACCCGGCGGTCGGTGGGCTGGAAGTCGACGCCGTCCTCCAGGCGTTCGGCGGGGGTCGCCCGGCGGTCGTCCGGCTTCAGTACGCGGCGCGCGACGAAGCGGGAGTAGAAGCGGTAGGCGATGGCGTAGGAGCCGAGCGCGGCGACCACCAGCCAGACCGCGGAGATCTCCTCGCCCCGGGCCAGCGCGAGGACGCCCCAGGCGATGGCGCCGAGGAGGGAGACGGTGGTCCAGAGGAGGATCGAGCGCGGGGATATCCCGGACCTTTCCGGCACTGGACGGCCGTTTTCGGGCAGGGCTGATGTGGGCATGGCGGCTCCTTGGAAGACGAGTCAGAGGTGACTCAGCAGCTCGACAGGCAGGCGGGGGCCGGAGCTCCCCTCCCGCTCGCTGTCGGTCTGTGCAAGAGTTGCCCACCCCCTCGGACCGGTTGACAGCGAATTTCCGGGAAATTTCCCGCCCGTCTTCTGTCATCCGTTCGGGCCGCCCGCGCAACTCTCGCGCAAGGGCACAGTCACAGGCCCAGGCACACCAAGGACGGTGACCCATGGCCGACGGCGCCATGACCGCGACGTTCCTCGCCGTGATCGGCGGGGCGTCGCTGCTCGCCGTGACCGCGCGGCGCCTGCACCCGAGCGAGAAGCTGCCCTCCCTGGAGGGCTGGGCGCTGGCCGACCGCAGCCTCGGCCCGGTGTGGACCTGGCTGCTGCTCGGCGGCACGATCTTCACCGCGTACACCTTCGCCGCCGTACCGGGATTGGCGTACGGCAACGGCGCGCCCGCCTTCTTCGCGGTGCCGTACACGGTGATCGTCTGCCCGCTGGCCTTCGTGCTGCTGAGCCGGCTGTGGACCGTGGCCCGCCGGCACGGCTACGTCACGGTGGCCGACTTCGTGCGCGGCCGGTACGGCTCGCCGCCGCTGGCCCTGGTGGTCGCGCTGACCGGGATCCTCGCGACGATGCCGTATCTCGCGCTGCAGCTGCTCGGCATACGGGCGGTGCTGGCGGCCGGGGGCGTGTATCCGCGGGGCGCGGCCGGTGATCTGGTGATGGTGGCCCTGTTCGCGGGGCTGGCCGTCGCCACCTACCGGCACGGGCTGCGTGCCCCCACCGTCATCTCGGCACTCAAGGCCGTGGCCGTCTTCGTCTCGCTGACCGCGGTGACCTGGCTGGTCCTCGCACGGCTCGGCGGCCCGGGTGCCGTCTTCGACGGGGCGGCCGAGCGCATCGGCGGCCCGGCGCTGCTCCTCACCCCCGAGCAGCAGCCCGCCTACACCACCCTCGCCCTCGGCTCCGCGCTCGCCCTGCTGATGTACCCGCACGTGCTCACCGCCGGTTTCGCCGCCGACGGCCCGCAGACGCTGCGCAAGGTGGCCGTGGCGCTGCCCGCCTGGACCGGGCTGCTCGCCCTCTTCGGCTTCCTCGGCATCGCGGCCCTCGCGACGGGCGTGCGCGCCCCGGCGGGCGGCGCCGAGGCCGCCGTACCGATGCTGGTCGACCGGCTGATGCCGGCCCCGCTGGCCGGGCTGGTGTTCGGGGCGATCACCGTGGGGGCACTGGTCCCGGCGGCGGTGATGTCGATCGCGGCCGCCACCAGCTTCGTACGCAATGTGTACGTGGAGTACGTCCATCCGACGGCCACGCCCAAACGGCAGGTGCGCATCGCCAAGGCGGTGTCGCTCACCGCGAAGGTGGGCGCGGTGGCGTTCGTGTTCGGGCTGCGTGACCAGGACGCCATCAACCTCCAGCTCCTGGGCGGGGTCTGGATGCTGCAGATCTTCCCGGCCGTAGCGGTGGGGCTGTTCACCGGGCGGCTGCATCCGCGGGCGCTGCTCGCCGGGTGGGGCGTGGGCATGGTGGCGGGGACCTTCATGGTCGTAAGGGAGGGGTTCTCGTCGATCGTGCCCCTGGGCTCCGGGCCGGAGATCTACGCCGGGCTCGCCGCCCTGGTCCTCAACCTGACCGTCGCCGTGGCCGGTACCGCGGTGCTCGAACGTCTCGGCGTCCCGCGCGGCGCCGACCTCACCGACCTGCCGTCACGCCTGAGCGTCAGGCGGCGCCCCGAGACGGGAGCGAACCAACCGTGAGACAGCACCGAGACGCACTGCACCGGAATGCGGCTCCGCCGCTCGGCGGCACCGCCGCCGCGAGCACCCCCGTGCCGGCCGTGCCCCTCGCCCCGACGGTGAGCGATCCCGCGGACCTGGAGCGGGAGGCGGGCCTGGCCCGCCTGTTCGAGCTGCACTACTCCTCGATGCTGCGCCTCGCCGTCCTGCTCGGCGCCGACGATCCGGAGAACGTGGTCGCCGAGGCCTACTACCAGATCTACCGGAAGTGGCGGCGCCTGAGGGACACCGAGGCGGCGGAGGCCTATCTGCGCTCCACCGTGTGCAATCTGACGCGGATGCGGATACGGCACCTCCAAGTGGCCCGCAGACATGTGGAGAAGCCGGCCGACGAGCTCGTCGCCTCCGCCGAGAGCACCGCGCTCCTGCGCGACGACCAGCGTGTGCTGATCGACGCGCTCCAGCAGCTGCCGGCCCGGCAGCGCGAGGCGCTGGTGCTGCGGCACTGGCTCGGGCTGAAGGAGAGCGAGATCGCCGCGGCCATGGGAATCTCCTGTGGATCCGTCAAGACCCATACGGCGCGCGGCCTTGCCGCCCTGACCCAGGCAATGGAGGCCCGGCGATGACGCATCGAGATGCGACTGGGTCGCGTGGCACCAGTGCGGACCGCACGGAGCGGGAGCTGCGCGAGGCGCTCTCCGCGCTCGCCGACGGGGTGCAGGCGGCGCCCGACGCCTACCGCACGGCGCGCGGTGAGTGGCTGCGCCGGGAACGCCGGCGCCGGCTCGTCCTCGCCGTCCTCGTCGCGGTCGTGTTCGCCCTGGCCACGCTGATCGGACTGTGGGTCCTCAATCAGACCCCGGCCGATCCCGGCGTGATCTTCTCCGGCACGGGGTCCACGGCGGACTTGTCACTCACCTCGGCCCCGGCGAGCGCATCACTCGCCGGATCCCCGGCGGGCGCATGACTCACCGGATCCCCGGCGGGCACATGACTCACCGGATCCCCGGCAGACATTTCGGCCACCGGATCCTGGGCAGACATTTCGGCCACCGGATCCCGGGCAGGCATGTCGGTCACCGGGCCCCAGCCGGGCGTATCACTCCCCCGGCCGCACCCGGATTGGCCCACCGGCCCTTGGGGAACCCGCAATTGCGTGCACCGGCGCATCGAGGACTACGCCCTCATCGGCGACGAACAGACGGCCGCTCTGATCGGCAGGGACGGCTCCGTCGACTGGCTGTGTCTGCCCCGCTTCGACTCGGGAGCCTGCTTCGCCAGACTCCTCGGCAACAGCGACAACGGCCACTGGCGCATCGCCCCCAAACACGTCAAAGGCCCCTGCGCCCGCCGCGCCTACCGCCGCGACACGCTGGTCCTCGACACCGAGTGGGAGACCGACGAGGGCGCGATACGCGTCACCGACCTGATGCCCCAACGTGACCGCGCCCCCGACCTCGTGCGCATCGTGGAGGGCCTCGACGGCCGCGTCACCGTGCGCAGCACCCTGCGGCTCCGCTTCGACTACGGCTCGATCGTGCCCTGGGTGCGCAAGACCGACGGGCACCGGGTGGCCGTCGCCGGCCCCGACTCGGTCTGGCTGCGCAGCGAACCCCATGTGCACACCTGGGGCAAGAACTTCGGTACGCACTCGGAGTTCACGGTCGAGAAGGGGGAGACGGTCGCGTTCGTCCTCACCTGGCACCCCTCGCACGAGCCGCGCCCGCCGCTCATCGACCCGTACGAGGCGTTGCACGCCAGCGTCCGGGACTGGCGGAAGTGGGCGGGGCAGTGCCGCTACGACGGCCCGTACCGCGACGCCGTCGTCCGCTCCCTGATCACCCTCAAGGCCCTCACCTACCGGCCCACCGGCGGCATCGTCGCCGCCCCCACCACCTCGCTCCCCGAGGAGTTGGGCGGCGTGCGCAACTGGGACTACCGCTACTGCTGGCTGCGCGACTCCACCCTCCTGCTGAACGTGGGCCTGTCGGCGGGCTACCGGGAGGAGGCCAAGGCCTGGCGCGACTGGCTGGTGCGCGCGGTCGCCGGCGACCCGGCCGACCTGCAGATCATGTACGGCCTGGCGGGCGAGCGTCGGCTGCCCGAGTTCGAGGTGCCGTGGCTGCCCGGCTTCGCCGGCTCCGGCCCCGTACGCATCGGCAACGAGGCCGTGAAACAGCTGCAGTTGGACGTGTACGGCGAGGTCATGGACACCCTGGCACTGGCCCGGGAAGCAGGCCTGCCCATCAAGCCGCACATGTGGGCGCTCCAGTCCTCCCTCATGGAGTGGCTGCGCTCGGAGTGGCGGCAGCCGGACGAGGGGCTGTGGGAGGTGCGCGGCGGCCGCCGCCACTTCGTGCACTCGAAGGTGATGGTGTGGGTGGCCGCGGACCGGGCCGTGCGCACCCTGGAGAAGAACCCGAAGCTCAAGGGCGACCTCGACGGCTGGCGCGAACTGCGTGACGAGGTGCACCGCGAGGTCTGCGAGAAGGGCTACGACGCCGAGCGGAACACCTTCACGCAGTCCTACGGCTCCCGCGAACTCGACGCCGCGCTGCTGCTCATCCCGCGGGTCGGCTTCCTGCCGCCGGACGACCCGCGCGTCACCGGCACCATCGACGCGATCCGCGCCGACCTCAGCCATGAGGGCTTCCTGCGCCGCTACAGCACCGACGAGACGACGATCGACGGGCTGCCGGGCGGCGAGGGCACGTTCCTGGCCTGCTCGTTCTGGCTCGCGGAGGCGCTGCACATGACGGGTCGTACGCGGGCGGCACGCGAGCTGTTCGACCGGCTGGTGGGGCTCGCCAACGACGTGGGCCTGCTGTCCGAGGAGTACGACCCGGTGGCCGAACGCCAGCTCGGCAACTTCCCGCAGGCCTTCAGTCACATCGGCCTGGTGAACACCGCCCTCGCCCTGTTCGGGGACGACGGGGCAGGATAGGGGCCATGGATCTTGGACTGAAGGACCGGGTGTACGTCGTCACGGGGGCCACCCGTGGACTGGGCAACGCGGCGGCACGGGAGCTCGTGGCCGACGGAGCGAAGATTGTTCTGACCGGGAGGGACACCGAGCGGGCCGTCGCCGCGGCTGCCGAGCTGGGGCCGAATGCCGTGGGGGTGGCCGTCGACAACGCCGATCCGGCGGCGGCGGCCCGGCTGATCGCCACCGCGCGTGAGCGGTTCGGTGGGTTCGACGGCATTCTCGTGAGCGTCGGCGGGCCGCCTGCCGGGTTTGTCGCGGACAACACGGATGAGCAGTGGCAGACCGCGTTCGAGTCGGTGTTTCTGGGCGCTGTGAGGCTTGCCCGGGCGGCAGCGGCGGAACTGGACGAGGGCGGGGTCATCGGGTTCGTGCTGTCGGGGTCGGTGCATGAGCCGATTCCGGGGCTGACCATCTCGAATGGGCTGCGGCCCGGGCTGGCCGGGTTCGCCAAGTCCCTTGCGGATGAGTTGGGGCCGCGGGGGATTCGGGTCGTGGGACTGCTTCCGTCCCGCATTGACACGGATCGCGTGCGGGAGCTGGATGGCATGTCGGCGGATCCTGACGCCACTCGGGCTGCCAACGAGTCGCGGATTCCGTTGCGGCGGTATGGGAAGCCGGAGGAGTTCGGGCGTGCGGCGGCGTTTTTGTTGTCTCCGGCTGCGTCTTATCTGACGGGGATCATGTTGCCCGTGGATGGCGGGATGCGGCACGGGTTCTGAGCGCCGTTGCCGTCCAACGGTTCGTGGGGGCTTGTCGCGCACTTCCGCGCGCCCCTTGCCTCAGGGACGTCAACTGACCCTTTCAGCACGGTGCTTGACGCCCCGCAAGCGGACCTCTGTCGGCAATGATGCGAGGCCCGCCGAATTGCGGGCGTGGGTCAGGGCCTGGGCCGTGAGGTCGTTCAGAGCGGTGCCCGGGTCCACGTGCGGTTCCAGGTGGAGCCGTACCTGAGTCTCGGGGGTGCTGCGCCTGCCCCGCAGGTGGACGTGGGCGCGGTGGACGCCCTCCAGGCCCTGCGCCTCGCCCGCCAGTACGCCCTCCAGGGCCCGGCCCCGCAGCAGGGCGCCCTCGCCGTCGCCGGTGTCGACCAGGACCTCGGCGAGGCGGCGTCGGCGCAGGACCGAGGTCAGCCACCACAGGGCGAGCAGGACCAGGACGGCGAGCACGGCGATCACGGTCGGCCACCACCAGCCGTCGTCTCGCCAGCGGGTCCGCTCGGCGTCGCTGAGCAGGACGTCGTGCCGACTGTCGTGGATCCACCAGGAGGGGGGCTCCAGCCCCAGTCCCACGGCCAGTACGGAGCCGCCGATCACGAGCAGCACCAGTCCGACGAGCCCGATCAACACCCGGTTGACCACCCTGAGCACGGCCCTCACCCCTTCCGTCCGTGCCGCCGTACCCGCACCGACAGCGAGGGCGGCCGGGCCAGCCCCAGGCCCCTGATCGCGTCGGCGAGCGCGGCGTCCAGTTCGGCGCGTACGTCGTCCAGGTCGCGGAAGTGCGAGACCGCGCGGACATCGGCCTTGGCGCGGCCCATCCGTACCCGTACGGACTGGACCCCGGAGACCTCCATGGCCCGGTCGCGCAGGACGAGGGCGGCCAGGTCGCGGTGGAGGCCGGCGCGGACGTCGGGGTGGGTGCGCCGCATCGGCAGGACCGAGCGCAGGCCGGGCGTGGTGGCCAGGACCAGCAGCCACAGGCCGAGGGCCGCGGCGACGCCCGCGCCGACCAGTACCCAGATGTCGTCGAGGGGGCGTTCGGCGAGCTGGTGGGCCAGTTCGCGGCGCCAGCGCATGGCGGTCCGGTCGGCCCGCACGGCGGCGATGTCGTACAGGAAGACGCCGGCGCCGAGGAGGAGCAGCAGCGCTGTGATCGCGGCCGGGATCCGGCGTACGGACCAGAAGCGGCCCTCGCCGCCGCCCTTGTCGTCGACCGGGGGCGGCGGATCGTAGTCCGCCGCCGACGCCGACTGATCGAGGGGGTGGTCGGGTTCGGTCGTCTTCTCCATGACCGGCAGTCGTTGTGTGGTGCCCTCGGAGCCCTGGGACTCGCTCATCGCGTCCTCCCGTGTGCCGCGCCCTGTCCGGGCGCCGGGTGCAGCCGCTCCACGTGCACGGCGACCTCCGGCACCTCCATGCCCACCAACGCGCCTACCCGCTCCGCGACATGCCGACGCACGGCGGCGCATCGGGCGCCGATGTCGGTGGGGTAGTCGAGTTCGAGGTGGACACGGACGCGGGCGGTGTCGTGGGCGACGACGACGTCGGCGTAGGGCCGGTTGGCGTCCTCGGCCGGCTTGCCCACCGCCTCGCGTGCGGCCTGCGAGGCGATCTTCGCGACGACCCGGTCGGCGATCCGGGTCGCCCCGCGCTCACCCGGCGGAACGACGGGAAGGGGTCTGCCGAGCTCACCGGCCCCCGTGCTCACCGGCCTCACCGCCGCCGTTCGTCACGGCGCCGGAAGAAGTCACCGAGCTCGTACTCGCCCTCCAGGAACCACCCGACGACGAAACCGACGGCGCCCAGGGCCGCCACCAGCAGGAAGGCGCCGAATCCGCCGAAGTATCCGGCGAAGCCCAGTGCCATGCCGGCGATCATGCCGACCACGGCCATGCTCATGGTGCGCTCCTCAGCTCCTCAGCGGCCGCCGCCGCCGAGTTGTCGGTCGCCGATGCCTCACTGGATCCGGCGCTCCGGTTCCTCTTCCTCTTCCTCCGGAAGCTTCACATCACTCACCGCGATGTTGACCTCGACCACTTCGAGGCCGGTCATCCGCTCGACGGCGGTGATCACGTTCTCGCGGACGTCCCGGGCCACGTCGGCGATCGACACGCCGTACTCGACCACGATCTCCAGGTCGAGCGCGGCCTGTACCTCGCCGACCTCGGCCTTCACGCCCCGCGTCACCGACTTCGGCCCACCGCCGGGCACCCGGTCGCGCACGGCCCCGAAGGTCCGCGACAGTCCGCTGCCCATGGCGTGCACGCCGTCCACATCACGTGCGGCCATCCCGGCGATCTTCTCCACGACGCCGTCCGCGATGGTCGTCCGCCCCCGGGCACCGGGGTCTCCCCCGCCGCGCCTGGGCGCCTGGGTCTTTCGTGTGCTGAGGGCCTCGCCCTCCGTCCCCCGGGTCTGCTCCGACGTCTCAGTCATGGCCGTACATCCTTTTCGGTTGTCGTCCTTTGACCACGTTAATCGCGGTTACGCGATCGCGCGCCAGGGATGCGGCAGGCTGGAGGAATGACGACGACGGACCGGTGGACACAGGCAGTGAAACGACAGCTGCGCCTCGGCAGGCTCCTGCCCCTGGGCGGCCCGCACGACGGCGCGTGGATCTCCGAGGAGGCGGCCGAGTTGGTACTGCGGCGCGCGGCCGAGGACATGCGCGGGGTACGGCTGGACGCGCTCCGGATCGCGCTCATCGACCCGGACGACGCCGACGAGGCGGCCGTACCGCCGCCGCCGAGCGCACTGCCGCCCGGGCCCCTACGGGTGACGGCGGACTTCGCGGCGACGGCGGCCGAGGCGCTGCCCACGACGGCGGATCGGCTGCGTGGCCTGCTGGCCACCGCGGCCACGGAAGGCCTTGGCCTGACAGTGACCGAGGTGGACCTACGGGTGACGGCCCTGCTCGACGAGGACGCGGAACCCGCTCCTGTACGGCAGCCCGAGCCGACGCGGGCCGCCGAGCCCGGGAGCCCCGACGAGGAGCGCGTCGCCGCCGCGGCCCTGGCGGTACCAGGCGTGACCGAGCTGACGGGCGCTCTGGGCGGGTTGGGCCGTGCCGTGCACATCGAGGAGCGGCAGGACGAGGCCGCCCTGCCGCGCCGTCACGTGCGCGTGGAGATCGCGGTGAGCGCGGACCGCCGGTCCGTGGAGGTGGCCCGGGAGGTCCGCGAGTGGGTGGGCGAGGCGCTGGCCGATCGCCCGACGGTGGCGGTACTGGTCACGGCCGTCGGCTGATCAGGGCATGGCTCAGCAGCGCATGGCTCAGTCGCCGAGGCCGGCCAGGTCCCGCAGCCGCCGCGCCTGCGCAGCGCGCTCGGCGCCGCGCTGCTCGTCGTACGTCCGGTCCACGGCACCACGAATCAGCGCCTTGGTCTCGATCACGGCATCCCGCGGCGCGGCCACGACGGCCCCCGCCAGATCCCGTACGGCGTCGTCGAGCTGCTCGGCGGGCACCGCGAGGTTGGCCAGGCCGCTGCTCACGGCCTCCTCGGCCAGCACGAAACGGCCGGTGACACAGATCTCCAGCGCACGGCCGTATCCGACCAGCCCGACCAGCGGATGCGTGCCCGTCAGGTCCGGCACCAGCCCGAGGCTGGTCTCGCGCATGGCGAACTGCACGTCGTCGGCGACGACGCGCACGTCACAGGCGAGCGCGAGCTGGAAGCCCGCCCCGATGGCGTGGCCCTGTACGGCGGCGATGGACACGATGTCGTTGCGCCGCCACCAGGAGAAGCCCTCCTGGAACTCGGCGATGGCAGCGTCCAGTTCGGCGTCGCTGCTGCGCGCGAGCTCGATGAACGAAGGCTCGCCCTCGATCCCCTCGGGCGTGAACATCTGCCGGTCGAGCCCCGCGGAGAAGGACTTGCCCTCACCGCGCAGCACGACGACACGCACGCTGCCCGGCAGCAACTGCCCGGCCTCGGCGAGCGTCCGCCACATGGCGGGACTCTGCGCGTTGCGCTTGGCCGGGTTGTTCAGCGTCACCGTGGCGATCGCGCCGTCGACGGTGAGCCGTACGCCGTTCTTGTCGAGCAGGGGAGCGAGTTCCTGGTCGGCCGAAGCCATGGGGTGCCTCCGATGCGTGCGGTCATCACGGGATGCCCGGAGGGCACCCCCTAAGTGACTGCACAGTAACCACCCGGCCGATCAACCGACCGACCGGGTGGCCACCATCGAAGCCGATGGGCCGCCCGGTCTCAGCCGGCGGCCTTCTTGCCTCGCGTCGCACCGCCACGCCCACGGAGCGTGACGCCCGACTCGCTGAGCATCCGGTGCACGAAGCCATACGAGCGGCCGGTTTCCTCGGCCAGTGCCCGAATGCTCGCACCGGAGTCGTACTTCTTCTTCAGGTCTGCCGCGAGCTTGTCGCGCGCGGCGCCGGTTACCCGGCTGCCCTTCTTCAGAGTCTCGGCCACCCGTGCCTCCTCATGGGAAGTGCGCTCTGGTCTCCTCATGATCACCCCTCCGGGCCTTCATGGCCACCCATTCGGCAAGGTCCGTGAGACATGGTTTTGACGACAGGAGCACATCCCCACATGCGGAATCTGCAATTCCGCCGCGACTTGTCCGTACGGCCGAACGGGTTCTTTCGCGAAATGCCAGGTCAGGGACGCGCGACGGCCGAGCCCTTGTCGATAAAGGACTCGGCCGTGAAATCGATGTAGTACACACCTCGGTACGAGGAGATCTCACACAGATGATGGATCACCGATAGGCCGAATGATCCATACGCCGGTGATCACGCATTCGATCAAGCCAGGGCGACGAGATCCGCGTAGTCGGCGCCCCACAGGTCCTCGACACCGTCCGGCAGCAGAATGATCCGCTCCGGCTGGAGCGCCTCGACGGCGCCCTCGTCGTGGGTGACGAGCACGACCGCGCCCTTGTAGGTGCGCAGCGCGCCGAGGATCTCCTCGCGGCTGGCGGGGTCGAGGTTGTTGGTGGGCTCGTCGAGGAGCAGGACGTTCGCCGAGGAGACGACCAGGGTCGCGAGGGCGAGGCGGGTCTTCTCGCCGCCGGAGAGGACGGCGGCGGGCTTGTCGACGTCGTCGCCGGAGAAGAGGAACGAGCCGAGCGTCTTGCGCACCTCGACGAGGTCGAGGTCGGGGGCCGCCGAGCGCATGTTCTCCAGGACGGTGCGCTCGGGGTCGAGGGTCTCGTGCTCCTGGGCGTAGTAGCCGAGCTTGAGGCCGTGGCCGGGCACGACCGCGCCCGTGTCCGGCTGCTCGGCCCCGGCCAGCAGGCGCAGCAGGGTCGTCTTGCCCGCGCCGTTGAGGCCCAGGATGACCACGCGCGAGCCTTTGTCGATGGCCAGGTCGACGTCGGTGAAGATCTCCAGCGAGCCGTACGACTTCGACAGGCCCTCCGCCATCAGCGGGGTCTTCCCGCAGGGCGCGGGCTCGGGGAAGCGCAGCTTGGCGACCTTGTCCTGCTGGCGCACCGCGTCGAGGCCCGCGAGGAGCCGGTCGGCGCGCTTGGCCATGTTCTGCGCGGCGACGGTCTTGGTGGCCTTGGCGCGCATCTTGTCGGCCTGCGAGTGGAGTGCGGCGGCCTTCTTCTCGGCGTTCTGCCGCTCGCGCTTGCGGCGCTTCTCGTCGGCCTCGCGCTGCTGCTGGTAGAGCTTCCAGCCCATGTTGTAGACGTCGATCTGGGCGCGGTTGGCGTCCAGGTAGAACACCTTGTTGACAACCGTCTCGACCAGGTCGACGTCGTGGGAGATGACGATGAAGCCGCCGCGGTAGGTCTTCAGGTAGTCGCGCAGCCAGACGATCGAGTCCGCGTCGAGGTGGTTGGTCGGCTCGTCGAGCAGCAGGGTGTCGGCGTCCGAGAACAGGATGCGGGCGAGCTCGATACGGCGGCGCTGACCGCCGGAGAGGGTGTGCAGGGGCTGGCCGAGCACCCGGTCGGGCAGGTTGAGCGCGGCGGCGATGGTGGCGGCCTCGGCCTCGGCGGCGTACCCGCCCTTGGTGAGGAACTCCGTCTCCTGGCGCTCGTACTGCCTCAGCGCCTTCTCGCGGGTCGCGCCCTGGCCGTTGGCGATGCGCTGTTCGTTCTCGCGCATCTTGCGGATCAGTACGTCCAGGCCGCGCGCGGACAGGACGCGGTCGCGGGCGAGGACGTCGAGGTCGCCGGTGCGGGGGTCCTGCGGGAGGTAGCCGACCTCGCCGGAGCGGGTGATGGTGCCGCCGGCGGGGATGCCCTCGCCGGCGAGGCACTTGGTGAGGGTCGTCTTGCCGGCGCCATTGCGGCCGACGAGACCGATGCGGTCGCCCTTGGCTACGCGGAAGGTCGCGGACTCGATGAGGACGCGCGCACCGGCGCGCAGCTCGATACCGGAGGCGGAGATCACGGACAGACTCCAGAGCGGGGGTAGGTGGCGGGAAGGGCGGCTGAGGACGTTCCCGCCGTCTAATGCGCGAGGAGAATGGCCATGCGGTCAGTCTAACGGGGCTGTGCAACCACTTTTTCTGGGTTCGGGTGTTCGAGCCGGGGACTGCCGCCTTCCTCGACGACTTCATTGCCGAGCGGTCTGCGGTGCGGGACGACTCGTCCCAGGTCGTCCACGGCGATGAGCTGGGCGGTCCAGGCCGCGTGGGGGCAGGGCTGGGCGACGAGAAGCGCCCCATCGTGATGTACGGCACGTGCGGGCTCGAAGGCGCAGCCCTCACGGGCGGGCAGCACCCAGCGCAGATCGCCGTCGGCGATGCGGTACGCCAGGACGCCGCGCGGCGTCACGACGCCGAGGATGCCGCGGCCGAGGGGGCGCAGGACTCCGGTGCCGCCCTGGGCCGGGAGCCACTCGGCGGCCGCGGGCAGGGCGCGGTGCCAGCGCACGGAACGGCCGTCGGTGTCGGTGACCATGCCGTCGTCCCAGAGCGTGATGGTCTCCCCGCGCGCGTGGAGTGAGGTGAAGGGGCGGCGTCCTTCGCGGGTGTAGCGCCACAGGGTCGTGCCGGTGCGGGGAGCGTAGGCCTCCAGGGTCGCGGCGCGGGTGCGCAGTGCTGTCGGGGGCGGTGGGGTCGGGTGCCGGGGGGCGGCGTGATCCACGCGCGCGTGGTCGGCATGGACGGCGTGGACGGTGAGGTGGTCGCCGTAGGGGGTGGGGCGTGCGTGGTGGGCGAGCGCCAGGAGCGGGATCGCGAGGAGGGCCAGAGCGGTCGGCAGCAGCCGGGAGCGGGTGGCCGCGGGGGGCTCCGGGGGCTCGGGAGCGGCACCGAGAGCCGCGGTCGCGTCGACTGCCTCGACCGGCAGAGCGGCCATCACGCCCCCTTGGAGCCCGTCTCGGAGCCTTCTGGGCCCGTCCCGGACCCGCCTTCCAGCGGACCCGGCGCAGAGCGTAGTCACCCCCGCGGGGAGTCGCGGGCCTTACCGTCGGGACACGGCGGGGAGGCCCCGGCCTGTCCCCCGCATGGCGGCCTCGGCTCGCGGGCCGTTGTCAGTGATCGCTGCAAGACTGGCTGCGGGTCGGAATTCCGGCCGTCGACAGCAAGGATCACGAGCAAGGATCACTGCGATGGATCACGAAGGGGTGATCGGCATGGCGGGCACGAGCGGTGGGCGTCCGAGCATCTACCCGACGCTGCTGTACGCGGACGCGAAGGCGGCGATCAAGCAGCTCACGGAGGCCTTCGGCTTCACGGAGCTGGCGGTGTACGAGGGCGAGGACGGCTCGGTGGCACACGCCGAGCTGATGCAGGGCAACGGCGCGGTGATGCTCGGCTCGAAGGGCACCGGCAGCGTCTTCGACAAGGTGATGAAGGACGCGGGCACCACCGGGGTGTACGTCGTCGTGGACGACGTCGACGCACACCACCGACGAGCCGTGGAGCACGGCGCGGAGATCCTGATGCCCCCGACGGACCAGGACTACGGCTCGCGGGACTACATGGCCCGGGACGTCGAGGGCAATGTGTGGAGCTTCGGCACCTACGCCCCGGAAATGAAGGGCTGACGCCGGTCCGGCTCAGTTCCCCCCGGTGTGCACCTGGAAGGCGGCGCGGCGTACGGCCTTCGCGAGCGCCGGGTCGGGGTGCGCGGCGGCGAGCGCGACCAGGACCTGCACGGTGCGGGGATGGCCGACGGCACGCACCTCGTCCAGGAGCATCGGCACCGTCGGCTGCACCGCGGACTCCAGGTGCCGTACGAGCATCGGGGCCTCACCGTGGTCGGCGACGGCGGCGGCGGTGTCGACCCACAGCCAGGTGGCCTCTTCCCGGGTGAGCACCTCGTGGGCGTCCTCGGGGTCGACGCCGTCGTGCTCGGCGAGCCACAGCAGGGCGTAGGGCCGCAGCGTCGGCTCGTCGTGGACGGCACGCACATCGGGCTCGGCGGGGGCGCCGACGACGCGCAGCGCCTCGAAGGCGAGGCCGCGCAGCAGGGCGTCCTCGCCCCGGGCGGCGTCGAGGAGTTCGGTGACGGCGCTGCCGACGGGGCGGGCGGCGAGCCAGGCGCGGTATTCGTCGCGGGCGGCGTTCGGGCGGAGCTGGGCGCAGCCGCGGAGCATGTCCTCGGCGGACCGCTCGATGTTCCCGGCGGGGCTCTGGGCGGCGACGCAGATCTGCTCCAGCTTGACCCAGACCGCCCAGTTGCCGAGCGGGGTGAGCGTGGCTTGGCCGTCGCCGTAGGTGAGGGCGCCGACGGAGGCGAGAGCGTGCAGGGCCCAGTCGAGGAGGGGCGCGAGGGGGGTGTCCTCAGCGGCCGTTGCCGCGTCGGCGGCCGGCTCGGGCTGGGGACCGTAGGGGATCTCGCAGCGCTCGGTGCGCAGCTCGGTGACCCGCTGCTCCAGCAGGTCCAGGAGCTGCTCCACCGGGACCGGCCCGGCGGACAGCTGCAGGAAGGAGAGCACCTGGGGCATGGCCGAGACGACGTCGGCCACGGCGGCGGCGTGCTCGTGCTGCTCGGGTTCCGGGTGGGCGAGCGACCAGGCGTCGAAGAAGGCGACCCAGCCGCGCAGTACGGCGCTGTCGTCGCGGTCCCAGGCGCGCAGCCGCCAGCCGGGGCGGGCGCTGTCGCCGTGCACCTCGACGAGGCCCGCGAGGCGGGCGGTGTCCCAGTCGGCGCGGACCTGAGCGACGGTCAGGCCGAGGTCCTGGGCCGCGCGTTCGGCGGTCGCGTCGGAGAGGGTGCCCTTGCCGTCGGGGTTCCCACCGTCACGGCCGGGGCGCAGCGCGGCGTCGGCCCAGTGGGCGACGCGGGCCGCGCCGGCCAGACCGGAGCGAGCCATTCTGGCCAGCTCGGACCGGGCCGGGGTGCCCTCCGGAGGACGGGGCGCGGGGCGGCGTGGGCGCCGCTGGTTCACAGCTGAGGGGGCGGCGGCCAGGGGTCGCGGGCGGACGAGTCGAAGCCTGGAGTCGCGCGGGATACGGGACGTCACGGGTGCAGTCTTCCGGTTGACGGTCCGAAAACCCAAACGGAATGTCACGAGGGGCGACGGAGAGGGCCAACGCACGGGGCCCGGCGGGTGGCGAGGGACTCATAACAGGCCAGTGGTACGGGGTTAAACGGAATCTGTGGGACCGGTGCGGGGAGCCGGGTGGCGGGCAAGGTCCGAGCAGGTGCGGAGGGGTGCCGCTTCGGCCGCGTACATGAGCGGTGTTGCGTCACATGAGCGGTGTGATGAAGCGGCGCAGGGACTCCTCGTAGGACTCCGGGTCGGCGTTCCACATGGCGGCGTGGGGAGCATTCTTGACCGTGTTGAGGGCTACCAGGTTGGGGTGGGCGTCGGCCAGCCGGCGGGAGAGGGTCCAGGGGGCGACCCTGTCGTCGGGGCCGTGGAAGATCAGCGTCGGCACCGTGAGGCGGTCGGGGGCGCCTGTGTCGTGGCCGCGGTCGGCGTGCAGGCCGGTGCGGCCCTGTGCCGCGCGGACCGCGAGCGGCAGCAACGCGCTCGGCGTGTGGCGAGCCGTGGCGAGAGCGCGCAGGGTGGCTTCCCAGCTGAGCACCGGGGAGTCCAGGACGAGGCCCGAGACATGGTCACGCAGCCCCGAGTGCGCGGCGGCGCGCAGTGCCATCGTCGCGCCGGTGGACCAGCCGAGCAGGACGAGTTGCTTGGCGCCGTACCGCACGGCGTAGCGCATGGCCGCGTCCAGGTCGCGCCACTCGGTCTCGCCGAAGTGGTTCAGGCCGTCCGGCGGGCGGGGTGCGCCGAGGTCGCCGCGGTAGGCGAGGGCGAGGACCGGGAAGTGGCGGCCGCTCAGGAACTCCATGACGTTCATGGCGTGTTCGCGGGTGGTGCCGAGGCCGTGCACCGCGATGATCCAGGTGTCGCGGGCGCCGGGGACGAACCATGCGGGCAGGCCGCCGAGTTCGCCGGGGATGTCGACGTCGGCGTGGTCGAGGCCGAGGGCGGCGCTCGGGTTGCCGACGTGAACGTTGGGGGTGAGCCAGACGCTGTCGCCGGGCCGGAGGGTGCCGTGCGTGACGCGTTCCAGACGGCGTATGACGGTGTCGGCGGAGTGGTTCGCCGCGGCGAGGACGGGGCCGACGACCGCGTGTGAGCCGTCGCCGGAGAGGCCGTAGGTGCCGGGGCGCAGGGAGGCCAGGTCGCGGGTGAGCGCGATCTGGCCGGCGGCCGTGGCGTGCACGGTGAGTTTGGGTTCGGTGGGCAGGGGGCGGCCCGCGGGCGCGGTCAGCGCGGCTCCGCTGGCGAATCGGCCGGCCGCCACGGTGGCGGCACCGGCGGCCAGGGCCACGGTGACGGCGGCGGCCGTCGCTTTGACAGTGCGCACGTGTTCCAGTGTCCGGGCGGACGGGTGGAGCGGCCAGTGGGAGGGCGGGTTGGAGTGAGGGTCCCGTTTTCCTCGCCCCCGCCGCCCCTACCCGTCCCGTCCCTGAGGGCTGAAATGCCTGGACCGGCGTCGAGGTAACCGTCACCCCCGCTGCCCATACCCCCGCAGCCTCTCCCCCGCCTCCGCCACCTGCCCCTCCGACAGCAGCGTCGGCGCGAGACCCGGTACCGACGACGCCGTGAGCCACAGGCGGGACATCCACTCCAGTTGGGCCGTGCGGTCGTAGGCCTGGTCCAGGGTCGTGCCGTAGGTGATCGTGCCGTGGTTCTGGAGGAGGCAGGCGGTGCGGTCGGTGAGGGCACGGAGCATGTTCTCGGCCAACTCCTGGGTGCCGTACGTCGCATACGGGGCAACCCGGACGGGACCGCCGAGGGCGCCCGCCATGTAGTGGATCAGCGGGAGCTCCGGGACCAGGGTCGAGACGGCCGTCGCGTGGACCGCGTGGGTGTGGACGACGGCGCCGGCGTCCGTGGCGCGGTAGACGGCGAGGTGCATGGGCAGCTCGCTCGTCGGCACCAGCGCGCCGAGCACCTGCCTGCCGTCCAGGTCGACCCCCGTCACGTCCTGCGGCGTCAGGCGGTCGTACGGCACTCCGGACGGCGTGACCAGCACCGTGTCACCGACGCGCACCGAGACATTGCCGGACGTGCCGACGACCAGCCCCTCGGACACGGTCCGGCGGGCCGTCGCCACGAGGGACTCCCAGGCGTCCGCCTCCTCGGGGCGCACACGCCTGCCCCACGGCTCCCCCACTTCCTGTGCACCCTCCCGCGCATCCCGCGCGCCTCGCTGGTCCCGCCGCTCCTCAGCCATACCGCGATCCTGCCAGCCGGGGTCGGCCGAGAGTGCGACGCGGCCTCAACTCACGACCGGGGCGGGGCACTTTAGGGCGGAAGACGGGCGTCCGGAAGTACACATATGCGGATACATCACCCTCTTCCCATGCTTGGCCGGGGATCGATCGGCATTCAACGACCCTCCAGTAATCTCTGGGGGATTTGTCGTGCACGTCGCCATTCCGGGGGGAAATATGGCTCGTGATCGCAAACCGTCCCGCCACCGCTCCCGCCTCATAGCGGCATCCGTGGCAGCGCTCGCCCTTGGGGGGACCGCACTCGTCGAGATTCCGGCCGCGGCGGCCGGCAAGCCCAAGGGGCATGACGTCTCGTCCCACCAGAAGAACGTCAACTGGCAGAGCGCGAAGGCGAAGGGCGCCAAGTTCGTCTACGTCAAGGCGACCGAGTCCCACACCTACCGCAACCCGTACTTCAACCAGCAGTACAACGGCTCGCGCAACGTGGGCCTGATGCGCGGCGCGTACCACTTCGCGCTGCCGAACAAGTCGTCGGGCAAGACGCAGGCGGCGCACTTCGTGCGCAACGGCGGCGGCTGGACGTCGGACGGCTGGACGCTGCCGCCCGCGCTCGACATCGAGTACAACCCGTACAGCAGGCACAAGTGCTACGGGCTGAGCAAGGCGAAGATGGTCAGCTGGATCCAGTCCTTCAGCAACGAGGTGAAACGGCTGACCGGCCGTCGTCCGGTGATCTACACCACCACGCACTGGTGGAACACCTGCACCGGCGCCAGCCGCGCCTTCGCCTCGAATCACGCACTGTGGATAGCCCGCTACGACTCCGCGACCGCGGGGGCACTGCCGGCCGGATGGCAGTTCTGGACCATCTGGCAGTACGACAACGGCAGCGGCAGCCTGCCGGGTGACCAGAATCTCTTCAACGGGTCGATGACCCAGCTGAGGAAGTTCGCCCGGGGCTCCTGAGCCTTGCGGCGCCTGGGCCGTGCGATGACCGACGAGACCGGCGGAGCAGCAATCTCCGCTTCCGTCAGAACAACCCCCTCCGCAGGACACCGTGCGGCCTGCCTCAGTTCATCTTCCGTTCACTCAGGTTACCTACGTTCGTCCGGACAACGACCTCGAACGATTGCCTGGGTAAATGGAAAACTTCTCGCTGATCCTCGCGATTGTGGTGGTAACCGCACTCGCGTTCGATTTCACGAACGGTTTCCACGACACCGCCAACGCGATGGCCACGACCATCTCGACCGGTGCGCTCAAGCCCAAGGTCGCGGTGGCCATGTCCGCCGTGCTGAACCTTGTCGGCGCCTTCCTCTCGGTGGAGGTCGCCAACACGATCTCCAAAGGTCTCGTCGACGAGACCGGCATCCGTCCCGAGGTCATCTTCGCCGCCTTGGTCGGCGCGATCCTCTGGAACCTGCTGACCTGGCTGGTCGGACTGCCCTCCAGCTCCTCGCACGCCCTCATGGGCGGCCTGATCGGCGCCACCATCGCCTCGGCCGGCGTCGGCGCGGTCCACGGCGACGTGCTCGTCACCAAGGTGCTGATCCCGGCGATCGCCGCCCCGCTGGTCGCGGGCATCGCCGCGCTGCTGGCCACGCGCCTGACGTACTCCCTCGGCAAGAAGGCCGACGGCAACGCGTCCAAGAAGGGCTACCGCGCCGGTCAGATCGCCTCCGCCGGCCTGGTCTCGCTGGCCCACGGCACGAACGACGCGCAGAAGACGATGGGCATCATCACCCTCGCCCTGGTCGCCGGCGGCACCCTCGCCCCCGACTCCGACCCGCCCATGTGGGTCATCCTCTCCGCGGGCATCGCCATCGCGCTCGGCACCTACCTCGGCGGCTGGCGCATCATCCGCACCATGGGCAAGGGCCTGACCGACCTCCAGCCGCAGCAGGGCTTCGCCGCCCAGACCAGCGCCGCGACGGTCATCCTGGCCTCCTCCCACCTGGGCTTCTCCCTCTCCACCACGCACTCCGTCTCCGGCGCGGTGATGGGCGCGGGCCTCGGCCGCAAGGGCGGCGTGGTCCGCTGGTCGACGGCCACCCGCATGTTCGTCGCCTGGGGCCTCACGCTCCCGGCCGCCGCACTGGTCGGCGCGCTCGCCGAGTACGTGACCGGCTTCGGCGCCTGGGGCACGGCCCTCGTCGCGGTGTTCCTGGTCGCCTCCAGCGCCGCCATCTGGAAGATCTCCCGCCGTGAGGTCGTCGACCACACGAACGTCAACGAGACCGACGAGCCGGCGGGTGTCGTCACCACGGCGATGGCCGCCGTGACCCCGCCTCCTACGGGCGGCACGGTGACCGAGGACCTGGCGGCCACGATCCCGGCCCCGTCCTCCGAGCCGACGCCTTCGCAGGCCACGGTCTGACACCCGGCCGTTTACTCACCCCAGTTACCCGGAAAGAAGAATCATGAAGATCGACTGGGTGGCCCTCGGCTCCGTCTTCGGCGTCAGCCTCGTGGTCACGGTGGCCCTGGTGGGCCTGTTCACCCTCGGTATCGCGGGCCTGTCCCGCCAGGAGAAGGCCTCGGCCCAGGGCGGTTCGGCCGCCCTGGCGGTCACCGGCGCGTACGCGTGCTTCGCCGCGTGTGCGGCGGCTGTGGCCTACGGCATCTATCTGATCGTGGCCTGACACACCGGCCTCCGCATCCGCCCTGCCCGCCTCCGTCTCACGACGGTGGCGGGCAGGGCGCTTTCGACTCCGGTGTGGGGTTCTGCACACTCCGCTGTCGCAGGTCAACGGCAAGTTGACGCCCCTTCCAACCCCGTGGTGGACTTCCGGAGCCATGTACGGCGGCAGAAGAGGAAGCCGGTGAAAGTCCGGCGCGGTCCCGCCACTGTCACCGGGGTAGATAGCCCCGGGAGCCAGGAACTCTCGCCGCCGGTCTCGTCGAACCAGGGCGTGGACACCCTGAGTGAGGACATAACGCGATGCTCGCCTGCCGATCGACATGCAGTATCAGACCCGCGTCTGACCCCACGGTCGGCTGACTCCGATGCGTGCCGATCGCGTCTTCGCGTACGGCGCCGCCGCCGGACTTCTCGGTGATCTGCTGCTCGGCGACCCTCGCCGGGGGCATCCGGTCGCCGCGTTCGGGCGTGCCGCCGGCGCCGTGGAGCGGGTGTTGTGGCGGGACCACCGGGGGTGGGGCGCGCTGCACACCGCCGTGTGCGCCGGTGGCGCCGTAGCGCTCGCAGCCGTCGCCGCTCGTGCCGTACGTACCTCTCCCGCCGCCTCCCTCGCACTGACCACCGCCGCCACCTGGGCCGTGGTCGGGGGGACTTCGCTCGCCCGGGAGGCCCGGGGCATCGGGCGTGCCCTGGAGGCCGGCGATGTCGAGGCGGCTCGGGCGCGGCTGCCGCATCTGTGCGGGCGGGATCCGCAGGCGCTGGATGCTGACGGGATCGCCCGGGCCGTGGTCGAGTCCGTCGCCGAGAACACCTCCGACGCGGTCGTGGGAGCGCTGGTGTGGGGGGCCTTGGGAGGAGTGCCGGCGCTGGTCGGGTTTCGGGCCGTGAACACGCTCGACGCCATGGTCGGGCACAAGTCGCCCAAGTACCGGCGGTACGGGTGGGCTTCGGCCCGGCTCGACGATGTCGCCGGGTGGCCCGGGGCGCGGCTCACCGCCGTGCTCGCGGCTGTGGCGGGGGACGATCCGCGGGGGGCCGTGCAGGCCTGGCGCGCCGATGCCGGCAAGCATCCGAGTCCCAACGCCGGGCCGGTCGAGGCGTCGTTCGCCGGCGCCCTCGGGGTGCGGCTGGGCGGAACCCTGTCGTACCGGGGGCGGGTCGAGCACCGGCCGGTGCTCAACGGTGCCGCCGGGCGTGCCGTCGTCACCCAAGACATCGAGCGTGCCGTACGGCTCTCCCGGCGCGTCGGTTGGCTCGCGCTCGGCGTCAGTGTCGCCGCGCGCCGCATCGTGAAGGGGCGTACGTCATGACGGTCGGTGGGCTTCTCGTCGCCGGTACCACCTCCGACGCCGGCAAGAGCGTCGTCACCGCCGGGATCTGCCGGTGGCTGGTGCGGCAGGGGGTCAAGGTCGCGCCCTTCAAGGCGCAGAACATGTCCCTCAACTCGTTCGTGACGCGGGAGGGGGCCGAGATCGGGCGGGCGCAGGCCATGCAGGCGCAGGCCTGCCGCGTCGAGCCGACCGCGCTCATGAACCCCGTGCTGCTCAAGCCCGGTGGCGAGCAGAGCAGTCAGGTCGTGCTCATGGGCAAGCCGGTCGGTGAGCTGAGTGCGCGCGGCTATCACGGCGGGCGGCAGCAGCAACTCCTCGGGACCGTGCTCGACTGTCTCGCCGAGTTGCGGGGCACGTATGACGCGGTGATCTGTGAGGGGGCCGGTTCTCCCGCCGAGATCAATCTGCGGCGGACGGACATCGTGAACATGGGGATCGCGCGCAATGCGCGGCTGCCTGTGCTCGTCGTCGGTGACATCGACCGTGGCGGGGTCTTCGCCTCCTTCTTCGGGACGGTCGCGCTTCTCTCCCCCGAGGATCAGGCGCTCGTCGCCGGGTTCCTCGTCAACAAGTTCCGTGGGGACGTCTCGCTGCTCGAACCGGGGCTCGACATGCTGCACGGCCTCACCGGTCGGCACACGTACGGCGTCCTCCCCTTTCAGCACGGGCTCGGTATCGATGAGGAGGACGGGCTGCGGGTCTCCCTGCGGGGTGCGGTGAGGGAGTCCCAGGTCTCCGCCCCCGTCGGCGAGGACGTGCTCCGTGTCGCCGTCTGTGCGATCCCCCTCATGTCGAACTTCACCGACGTCGACGCCCTGGCCGCCGAGCCGGGTGTCGTGGTGCGGTTCGTGGACCGGCCGGAGGAACTCACCGACGCCGATCTCGTCGTGATTCCGGGGACCAGGGGGACGGTCAAGGCCCTGGAGTGGCTGCGGGAGCGGGGACTTGCGGACGCGCTGGTCCGAAGGGCCGCTCAGCACAGGCCCATTCTCGGCATCTGCGGCGGCTTCCAGGTCCTCGGCGAGCACATCGAGGACGAGGTCGAGAGCCGCAAGGGGCATGTGGAGGCGCTCGGTGTCCTTCCCGTGCGGGTGCGGTTCGCGCGCGAGAAGACCCTCACCCGGCCGGTGGGGGAAGCCCTCGGCGAGCATGTCGAGGGGTACGAGATCCATCACGGGCTCGCCTCCATCACCGATGGCGAACCCTTCCTCGACGGCTGCCGGGTCGGCCAGACCTGGGGCACGCACTGGCACGGCTCGCTGGAGTCGGACGGTTTCCGGCGGGCCTTTCTGCGTGAGGTGGCGGCCGCCGCGGGCCGTCGCTTCGTGCCGGCCGCCGACACGTCGTTCGCCGCGCTGCGCGAGGAGCAGCTCGACCGGCTCGGCGACCTGATCGAACAGCACGCGGACACGGACGCGCTCTGGCGGCTCATCGAGTCGGGCGCGCCGCAAGGACTGCCTTTCATTCCACCGGGAGCGCCCGCATGAGCACTGTGTTGTTGTTGTCGACCGCCGACACGGATCTGCTGGCGGCCCGCGCCGCCTCCGGTGCCGACTACCGGATCGGCAACCCGACCCGCGTGGACGTCGACGGTGAGCTGCCCGCGCTGCTCGACGGCGCGGACATCGCCGTCGTACGGCTGCTGGGCGGCAAGCGGGCGTGGGAGGACGGGCTCGCCAAGCTGAAGGCGTCCGGCGTCCCGACCGTGCTGCTGGGCGGCGAGGCCGTGCCCGACGCCGAGTTGATGGCCGAGTCGTCGGTGCCGGCCGGTGTGGTGGCCGAGGCACTGAAGTACCTCGTCGAGGGCGGGCCCGCCAACCTCACCGAGCTCGCCCGGTTCCTCTCCGACACCGTGCTGCTGACGGGCGAGGGGTTCGTCGAGCCGCAGAAGATGCCGGAGTACGGCGTCCACGGCGAGCGTCCCCTCCTCGACGGCCGTCCGACGGTCGGCGTGCTCTTCTACCGGGCCCATGAGCTGAGCGGCAACACCGCCTTCGTGGACACCCTGTGCGACGCCATCGAGGCGCGGGGCGCCAACGCCCTGCCCGTGTACTGCGGTTCGCTGCGCGGTGCGGACGCGGAGCTCTACGAGATCCTCGGCAAGGCCGACGCCCTGGTCGCCACCGTCCTCGCGGCGGGCGGCACGCACGCCTCGCACGCGTCGGCGGGCGGCGACGAGGAGGCCTGGGACATCGGCAGGCTCGCCGAGCTCGACGTCCCTGTGCTGCAGGGCCTGTGCCTGACGTCGTCGAAGAGTGCCTGGGAGCAGTCCGACGCCGCCCTCTCCCCCATGGACGCGGCGATGCAGGTCGCGATCCCCGAGTTCGACGGCCGCCTCATCACCGTCCCCTTCTCCTTCAAGGAGCAGGGTCCGGACGACGTGCCCGTGTACGTCGCCGACCCGGAGCGGGCGGCGCGCGTCGCGGGGATCGCCGTACGGCACGCGCGGTTGAAGCACAAGCCGAACGCCGAGAAGAAGCTCGCGCTCGTCTTCACCGCCTACCCGACCAAACACTCGCGCGTCGGCAACGCGGTCGGCCTCGACACGCCCGCGTCGGCCGTACAGGTCCTGGACGCGCTGAAGGCTGCCGGGTACGGCCTCACCGAGTACCCCGACAACGGCGACGAGCTGATCCACCGGCTCATCGAGGCCGGCGGTCACGACGTCGAGTGGCTGACCGAGGACCAGTTGGCCGCCGCGCCCGCGCGGGTGCCGCTCGCCGACTACCGGGCGTGGTTCGACAAGCTCGACCCGGAGCTGCGGGACGCCATGCTGGAGGCGTGGGGAGAACCGCCGGGTTCGCTGTACGTCGACGGGGAGGACATCGTCCTCGCCTCCCTCCGGTTCGGGAACGTCGTCGTCATGATCCAGCCGCCGCGCGGCTTCGGCGAGAACCCGATCGCGATCTACCACGACCCGGACATGCCGCCGTCGCACCACTACATGGCGGCCTACCGGTGGCTGGAGAACTCGTTCGGCGCCGACGCGATCGTGCACATGGGCAAGCACGGCACGATGGAGTGGCTGCCGGGCAAGGGGCTCGGGCTCAGCGGCGGTTGCGCGCCGGACGCCGTTCTCGGTGATCTGCCGCTGATCTACCCGTTCATCGTCAACGACCCCGGCGAGGGCACCCAGGCCAAGCGCCGCGGTCACGCCACCGTCGTCGACCACCTCGTGCCGCCGATGGCACGCGCGGACACCTACGGCGACCTGGCCAAGCTGGAGCAGCTCCTCGACGAGTACGCGCTCGTCTCCGACCTGGACCCGACGAAGGCGCCCGCGGTCCGGGCGCAGATCTGGACCCTGGTCAAGACGGCCGAGCTGCACCACGACCTGCATGTCGACGAGCAGCCGGACGACGAGGCGTTCGACGAGTTCGTCATGCACATCGACGGCTATCTGTGCGAGATCAAGGACGTGCAGATCCGCGACGGGCTGCACATCCTCGGCGGCGGGCCGGTCGCCGAACCGCGCGTCAACCTCGTGCTCGCCGTGCTGCGCGCCGCACAGGTGTGGGGCGGGCAGGCCAACGCCCTGCCGGGGCTACGGGCTTCGCTGGCCGCTCATTTCGGGCTCGACGAGAAGGAGTTGCTGGCCGAGCCGGGGGCGCCGGTGAAGGTGCCGGTGGAGCTGTCCGACCTCGTCGAGGGCCCGTCGCGTACGGCGGCCGACGCGATCGACCTGCTGGAGCAGCTGTGCCGGCGGCTCGCGGAGGGTATGGAGTCCCGGTCGTGGGACGTGGCGGCCGTCCCGGCTCTCGTCCGTGACGTCATCGGCGCCGAGCTCCCCGACGCCGTCGCCGTGTTGGAGTTCGCCTGCGACGAGGTCGTGCCTCGTCTGGCGAGGACCACCGACGAGATCGGCCACATCCTCAAGGCCCTCGACGGCGGCTATGTCCCGGCCGGTCCGTCCGGCTCGCCCACGCGCGGCCTGGTCAACGTCCTGCCGACCGGCCGGAACTTCTACTCCGTCGACCCCAAGGCCATCCCGTCCAGGCTGAGCTGGGAGGTCGGCCAGTCGCTCGCCGACTCGCTGGTCGCCCGCTACCTCCAGGACAACGGCGAGTACCCGAAGTCCGTCGGCCTGACGGTCTGGGGCACGTCCGCGATGCGCACCCAGGGCGACGACATCGCCGAGATCCTCGCGCTGCTGGGCTGCCGTCCGGTGTGGGACGACGCCTCGCGCCGGGTGACCGGCTTCGAGGTGATCGGCCTGGCGGAGCTCGGGCGGCCGCGCATCGACGTCACGGTGCGCATCTCCGGCTTCTTCCGGGACGCCTTCCCGCATGTGGTCGGCCTGATCGACGACGCGGTGCGGACGGTGGCCGAGCTGGACGAGCCGGCCGACCGGAACTTCGTCCGCGCCCACGCCGACGAGGACACCGCCGAGCACGGCGACCGGCGGCGCGCGACGGCCCGTGTCTTCGGCTCCAAGCCGGGCGCGTACGGCGCCGGTCTGCTGCCGCTGATCGACGCCCGGAACTGGCGCTCGGACGCCGACCTGGCCGAGGTGTACGCCGTCTGGGGCGGTTACGCCTACGGGCGCGGGCTCGACGGGCGGGCGGCGCGCGGGGACATGGAGACCGCCTTCAAGCGGATCAACGTCGCCGCGAAGAACGTCGACACACGTGAGCACGACCTCGTCGACGCCGACGACTACTTCCAGTACCACGGCGGCATGGTCGCCATGGTGCGGCATCTGACCGGCGCGAACCCCGAGGCGTACGTGGGTGATTCGGCGACTCCGGACCAGGTGAAGACCCGCACGCTGGGCGAGGAGACGCACCGCGTCTTCCGTGCCCGCGTGGTCAACCCCCGCTGGATGGCGGCCATGCGCCGGCACGGCTACAAGGGCGCCTTCGAGATGGCGGCGACCGTGGACTACCTCTTCGGGTACGACGCCACGGCCGGGGTCGTCGACGACTGGATGTACGAGAAGCTGTCGGCCGAGTACGTCTTCGACCCCGAGAACCGGGACTTCATGAAGAAGTCCAACCCGTGGGCGCTGCGCGGCATCACCGAGCGACTGCTCGAGGCCGCCGACCGCGGGCTGTGGGCCGAGCCGGACGCCGACACGCTGGAGCGGCTGCGGGCCACCTACCTGGAGCTGGAAGGCGACTTGGAGGGCGACGAGAAGTGACAACTCCCTTCCCCTTTACGGCCGTTGTCGGCCAGGACGACCTGCGGCTGGCGCTGCTGCTGAACGCCGTGTCACCGGCGGTCGGCGGTGTGCTGGTGCGCGGCGAGAAGGGCACGGCCAAGTCGACGGCCGTACGGGCGCTTTCGGCGCTGATGCCCGAGGTGCCGGTCGTCCCCGGATGCCGTTTCTCGTGCGCCCCGAGCACCCCCGACCCCGCATGCCCGGACGGGCCGCACGAGGCCGGGGCGGGCACCGAGCGCCCCGCCCGCATGGTCGAACTGCCCGTCGGCGCCTCCGAGGACCGGCTGGTGGGCGCGCTGGACATCGAACGGGCGCTGTCGGAGGGCGTGAAGGCCTTCGAGCCGGGCCTCCTCGCCGACGCCCACCGCGGAATCCTGTACGTCGACGAGGTCAACCTCCTCCACGACCACCTGGTCGACCTGCTGCTGGACGCGGCCGCGATGGGCGCTTCGTACGTCGAACGCGAGGGTGTCTCCGTGCGGCACGCCGCCCGTTTCCTGCTCGTCGGCACGATGAACCCCGAAGAGGGCGAGCTGCGGCCGCAGTTGCTCGACCGGTTCGGGCTGACCGTCGAGGTCGCGGCCTCGCGGGAGCCGGACCAGCGGGTGGAGGTCGTACGGCGGCGGCTCGCGTACGACGACGACCCGGCCGGCTTCGCCGCGCGGTGGGCGGACGAGGAAGCCGCCGTGCGGGCGCGGATCGTGGCGGCGCGGGAGCTGCTGCCGTCGGTGCGGCTGGGTGACGGGGCGTTGCGGCAGATCGCGGCGACCTGTGCCGCATTCGAGGTGGACGGCATGCGGGCCGACATCGTGATGGCCCGTACGGCCACCGCGCTGGCCGCGTGGGCCGGGCGGACGGATGTGCTCGCCGAGGATGTGCGGCAGGCGGCGCTGCTCGCGCTGCCGCACCGCAGGCGCCGTAATCCCTTTGATGCGCCGGGACTTGACGAGGACAAGCTGGACGACACGCTGGAGCAGTTCGCCGGGGAGGGGGACGAGGATCCCGACCCGGACGGGCCCGGGGGCGGGGGTGGCGGGCAGCCACCGCAGTCCGGCGACGGCGGGCCTCAGGGTGGAGACACCGCCGCGCGTCCCGAGGCCGGGGAGAGCGGGGAGCCGCAGCCTTCGGGGGCCGGTTCGGGCGAGCAGCAGGCCGTGCGCGCCGCCGAGCCCTTCCGGGCCAAGGTGCTGAGCGTGCCGGGCATCGGCGAGGGTGCCGCCGGGCGGCGCTCGCGGGCCCGGACCGAGCACGGGCGGACCACCGGGGCCCGGCGGCCCCGGGGCGCGCTGACCAAGCTGCATCTGGCGGCGACCGTGCAGGCCGCAGCGCCGCATCAGCGGGCGCGGGGGCGGTCGGGTCCGGGGCTGGTGCTGCGGCGGGACGATCTGCGGCAGGCGACGCGGGAGGGGCGCGAGGGGAATCTCGTGCTGTTCGTCGTGGATGCCTCGGGGTCGATGGCGGCGCGGCAGCGAATGAGTGCCGTGAAGGGCGCTGTGCTGTCGCTGCTGCTGGACGCCTATCAGCGGCGGGACAAGGTGGGGCTGGTGACGTTTCGTGGGGCTGCTGCCGATGTGGCGTTGCCTCCCACGTCGTCCGTGGACGCGGCGGCGGCCCGGCTGGAATCCCTGCCGACCGGTGGGCGGACGCCGCTCGCGGCTGGACTGCTGAAGGCGCATGACGTGCTGCGGGTGGAGCGGCTGCGGGATCCGGCCCGGCGGGCGCTCGTCGTGGTCGTGACCGACGGCCGGGCCACCGGTGGGCCGGAGCCGGTCGCGCTGGCCGGGCGGGCGGCGCGGCTGTTCGCCGCCGAGGGGATCGCGTCCGTGGTCGTGGACTGCGAGTCGGGGCCGGTACGGCTGGGGCTCGCGGGGCAGCTCGCGGGTGAGCTGGGCGGTACGGCGGTGACGCTGGACGAATTGCGGGCGGACTCGATCGCCGGACTGGTGAAGGACGTACAGAGGAGGGCCGCGTAATGCCTCAGGGGCAGCCGAGTGTGGTGCCGGACGATGGGCTGACGACTCGTCAGCGTCGTAATCGGCCGCTTGTCGTCGTGCACACGGGCGTCGGGAAGGGCAAGTCGACCGCTGCGTTCGGGCTTGCCCTGCGTGCCTGGAATCAGGGGTGGCCCATCGGGGTGTTCCAGTTCGTCAAGTCGGCCAAGTGGAAGGTCGGCGAGGAGAACGCGCTGCGGGTGCTGGGGGCGTCCGGGGAGGGCGGGTCCGTCGACTGGCACAAGATGGGTGAGGGCTGGTCGTGGGTGCAGCGTGACGATCAGATGGACAACGAGGAGAAGGCCCGGGAGGGCTGGGAGCAGGTCAAGCGGGACCTGGCTGCCGAGACGTACAAGCTCTACGTCCTCGACGAGTTCGCGTACCCGATGCACTGGGGCTGGGTGGACACCGACGAGGTCGTCGATGTGCTGCGGAATCGGCCCGGGACCCAGCATGTGGTCATCACCGGGCGGAACGCGCCCGAGAAGCTCGTCGACTTCGCCGACCTCGTGACCGACATGTCCAAGGTGAAGCACCCCATGGATGTGGGTCAGAAGGGCCAGAGAGGCATCGAGTGGTGATCGCGTGATGTCCTCCTCCTCGTCCTCGTCCGTCCCCCGGTTGGTCATCGCCGCGCCGGCCTCCGGCAGTGGCAAGACCACCGTGGCCACGGGGTTGATGGCCGCGTTCGCCGCGCGGGGGCTTGCCGTGTCTCCGCACAAGGTGGGGCCGGACTACATCGATCCCGGGTATCACTCGCTCGCCACCGGGCGGGTGGGGCGCAACCTCGACGCGTATCTGTGCGGGCCGGAGTTGATCGGGCCGTTGTTCGTGCATGGGGCGCGGGGGTGTGACGTCGCTGTCGTCGAGGGCGTCATGGGGATGTACGACGGGGCCGCGGGGGAAGGGGAGCTGGCGTCCACCGCGCATGTGGCGAAGTTGCTGCGGGCGCCGGTGGTGCTCGTCGTCGACGCGTCGTCGCAGTCTCGGTCCGTGGCGGCGCTGGTGCATGGGTTCGCTTCGTGGGATCCGCAGGTGCGGGTCGGGGGCGTGATCCTGAACAAGGTCGCGTCGGATCGGCATGAGGAGTTGCTGCGGGAGGCGTTGGACTCGGCCGGAGTGCCTGTGCTGGGGGTGCTGCGGCGGGTTGCGCAGGTCGATACGCCTTCGCGGCATCTCGGGTTGGTGCCGGTTGCCGAGCGGCACGCTGCCGCTGTGGAGGCCGTGGGGGCGATGGCGGCGCAGGTTGAGCAAGGGTGCGATCTGGAAGGGTTGCTGGGGCTGGCCAGGGGTGCCGGTGCGTTGTCGTGTGCGGCTTGGGATGCGGGTGAGGTCTTGGCTTCCTCGCCCCCGCCGCCCCTTCCCGTCCCGATCTCCAGGGGCTCCGCCCCTTCGACCCCGCCAGGGGGCTCCGCCGCCCCCTGGGCCCCCGATCGGCCTGAACGGCCTCGTCCTCAAACTCCCCCGGAGGGGGCACCCCCGGACGGGCTGAAGAATGGCGACCGGCGTGTGAGAGTCGCCATCGCCGGCGGTCCCGCCTTCACCTTCTCCTACGCCGAGCACGCCGAGCTTCTCGCCGCCGCCGGTGCCGAAGTCGTTCCCTTCGACCCCCTGCGGGACGAGCAACTCCCGGACAGTACGCGCGGGTTGATCATCGGGGGCGGGTTCCCCGAGGTGTACGCCGCCGAGCTGTCCGCCAACGAACCCCTGCGCAAGGCCATCGGTGACTTCGCGTTGAGCGGCGCTCCCGTCGCCGCCGAGTGTGCCGGGCTGCTCTATCTCTGTCGGGAGCTGGACGGGCAGCCCATGTGCGGGGTGCTCGATGCCGGCGCCCGGATGAGCGAGCGGCTCACGCTCGGGTATCGGGACGCCGTTGCCGTCAGCGACAGTTCCCTCGCGGCGGCCGGGATTCGGATGCGGGGACACGAGTTTCATCGGACCGTCGTCGAGCCCGGCTCGGGGGCGGCGCCCGCCTGGGGGGTGCGCGCCCCTCAACGGCGGGTCGAAGGTTTCGTACAGCAGGGCGTGCACGCGAGTTATCTGCACACGCACTGGGCCTCGCAGCCCGGTGTCGCCCGTCGGTTCGTGGAGAGGTGCCGGACGTCATGAGCAGCAGCAGGTTGATCGGAGTCGGGGTGGGTCCCGGCGACCCGGAGCTGGTGACCGTCAAGGGCGTCAACGCTCTGCGCGCCGCCGATGTCGTCGTCGTACCGGTCATGGCTGGACCTGATGGAAAGGATGGCGGAGAGCGGGGGCGGGCCGAGGCGACGGTGCTGCACTACGTGCCCGAGGAGAAGGTCGTGCGGGTCGTGTTCGCGCTCAACGAGCGGACCGACCGGGGGCGGCGCGAGGCCGCCTGGGATGCGGCGGGCGAGCGGGTGGCCGAGCTGTTGCGCGGGCATGCCGCCGTGGCCTTCGCGACCATCGGCGATCCCAATGTCTATTCGACCTTCACCTATCTCGCCCAGACCATCGGCGAGTCGGTGCCCGACACCGTCGTGGAGACCGTGCCCGGCATCACCGCCATGCAGGACCTCGCCGCGCGGTCGGGCGCTGTGCTGACCGAGGGGACCGAGCCGCTCACGCTCGTACCCGTGACCGCGGGGGCGACCGTGCTCAAGGAGGCTCTCGCCGGGCCCGGGACCGTCGTCGCCTACAAGTTCGGCCGACAGGCGCAGGAGGTCGCCGAGGCTCTGCGGGAGACCGGGCGGATCGAGGACGCGGTGTGGGGGTCGGCGCTCGGGCTGGAGGAGGAGTCGATCCGGTCGGCCGCCGAGCTCGACGGCACGCCCCTTCCCTATCTCTCGACGCTCATCGCCCCCGCGCGGCGCGACGGCGGGCGGGGCGGCAAGCTCTGACGCCCGTACGACGTCCCGGGCGACGCCCGGCCGCCCGTCCCCGCTGATCCCCTGAACCCCCTTGTAGGAGAGGACCGATTCCCCATGGCCGATGCCCCCACCGGCAAGGTGACCTTCGTCGGTGCCGGCCCCGGCGCCGCCGATCTGCTGACGTTCCGTGCCGCGCGTGCCATCGCCGAGGCCGACGTCGTGATCTGGGCGGCCAGCCTGGTGCAGGCGGAGGTCCTCCAGCACGCGCGCGAGGACGCCGAGATCCTCGACTCGGCCACCATGTCCCTGGAGGACGTCGTCGCCGTGTACGAGCGGGCCCATGAGGCCGGGCTCAAGGTCGCGCGCATCCACTCCGGCGACCCCGCTCTCTGGGGCGGTACGCAGGAGCAGCTCGACCGGTGTGCCGGGATCGGCGTCGAGACCGAGATCGTGCCCGGGGTCTCCGCCTTCTCCGCCGTCGCCGCGCTCGCCCAGCGGGAGCTGACCATCCCCGAGGTCGCGCAGTCCGTCGTCCTCACCCGGCTCGGTGGCGGCAAGACGCCGATGCCGCCGGGCGAGGAGGTGCGGGAGTTCGCCAAGCACGGGACCACCATGGCGATCTTCCTGTCGGCCGCCCGTAGCGGGCAGCTCGTGCGGGAGCTGCTGGAGGGCGGGTATCCGACGTCGACGCCGGTCGTCGTCGCCTACCAGGCGACCTGGCCGGAGGAGCTCGTCGTGAAGTGCACGATCGGCACGCTGGAGGAGACCGTCAAGGAGCACAAGCTCTGGAAGCACACCCTGTTCCTGGTCGGCCCGGCCCTCGACGCGCACGGCACCCGCTCGCACCTCTACCACCCCGGTCACTTCCACGGGTACCGGAAGGCCGACCCGCAGGCGCGGCGGGCGCTGCGCGAGCGCGGGGCAAGCACGTGATCTCCGAACGGCCGATCCCCGAGCGGCCGATCACGGTCGTCGGGACGGGGACGGGGGCGCCGCTTCCCGAGGACATCCTCGCCGGGGCCGAGCTGGTGGTCGGCGGGCGGCGGCATCTGGATGCCGTACGACCGGCCGAGGGCGTGGAGCGGGTCGTGCTCGGGGCGCTGGCTCCTGCCCTCGACACCATCGCGGAGTACGTCGCGAAGGACCGGCGGGTGGTCGTGCTGGCCTCCGGTGACCCCGGGTTCTTCGGGATCGTGCGGGTGCTGGCCGAGCGGTTCGGGGCGGACCGGCTCGATGTGCGGGCCGGTGTGTCCTCCGTCGCCGCCGCCTTCGCGCGACTCGGGCTGACCTGGGACGACGCGGTCGTCGTCAGCGCGCACGGGCGGAAGCCGCGCACGGCCGTCAACGTCTGCCGGGCGCATCCGAAGGTGGCCGTGCTGACCGGACCGGGCGCCGGACCTGCCGAGCTGGGCGCGGCGCTCGCCCGTACCGTCCCGGAGCGGGTCCTGGTCGTCGCGTCCGCGCTGGGCGATCCCGGCCGCGAGCGCGTGGAGCGGGTCTCCCCGGGCGAGGCCGCGCGGCGGGACTGGGGTACGGCGGTGAGTGTCGTGCTCTGCCTGGACGAGACGCGGGCGACGCGGGGCGTGCGTACGGTCGCGGGGGCGGGCGCCGCACCCGCCCCATGGGCCCTGGACGAGGCCGAGTTCACGCACCGCGACTCCATGATCACCAAGTTTGAGGTGCGGGCACTCGCCCTGGCCCGGCTCGGGCCGCGCCTCGGCGACCTCGTCTGGGACGTCGGCGCCGGTTCCGGGTCCGTGGCCGTGGAGTGCGCGCGGCTCGGTGCCGCCGTCACCGCTGTCGAGAAGACCCCGGACGGCGTGGAGCGGATCCGCGCCAACGCCGCCGCGCACGGCGTCGACGTCCATGTCGTGCACGGGGCGGCGCCCACCGTGCTGTCCGACCTCGACGATCCGGACGCCGTGTTCATCGGGGGCGGGGGGCGTGAGCTGCCCGCCATCGTCACCGCGTGCGCGCGGCGGGCGCGGCGGGCGGTCGTGGTGGCCATGGCGGCGCTGGACCGGGTGCCGGCGGCCCGTGAGGCGCTGAAGAGTGCCGGGTTCGACTGCGCCGGGGTGCTGTTGCAGTCGTCGCGGCTCGCGCCGCTGCCGGGGGACGTGACCCGGCTGGCGGCGACCAATCCCGTGTTCCTGCTGTGGGGCGTCCGGCCTCCAGTACGTACTGAAGAAGGAGTTGCCCAGTGATCGGCCTCATTTCCGCCACCGCGGCGGGGGCGGCGGCGCGCGACCGGCTGGCCGCGGCGTGGCCGGACCGCGTGCGCGTGTACGACGGGCCCGTCGGGGACGCCGTACGGCGGGCGTTCGCGGAGTGCGAGCAGCTCGTGTGCTTTCTCGCGACGGGAGCGGTCGTCCGGCTGATCGCCCCGCTGCTGGGTGACAAGGCGACCGACCCGGGCGTGGTGTGCGTCGACGAGGGCGGGCGGTTCGCCGTGTCGCTGGTCGGCGGACATGGCGGCGGGGCCAATGAACTCGCCCGGGAGGTCGGGGAGTTGCTGGGGGCGGAGCCCGTGGTGACGACGGCGACCGATGCCGTGGGGCTGCCCGGTCTGGACACGCTCGGGTTCCCGGTGGAGGGCGATGTCGCCGGGGTCTCGCGGGCCCTGCTCGACGGTGAAGCGGTGGCTCTGAGAGCAGAGTTGGCCTGGCCGCTGCCGCCGCTCCCGGTCGCCGCCGAGGGTTCCTACACCGTCCGTCTGACGGATCGGCTCGTCGAGCGCGTCGCCGAGCGCGAGGTCGTCCTGCGCCCGCCGTCCCTCGTCGTCGGCGTCGGTGCCTCCAAGGGCGCCCCCGTCGACGAGGTGCTCGGGCTGATCGAGAGCGCGCTCGGCGACGCCGGCCTCTCCCTCAAGTCCCTCGCCGAACTCGCCACCGTCGACGCCAAGGCCGACGAGCCCGGCATCGTCCAGGCCGCCGAACGCCTCGGCGTCCCCCTCGTCACCCACTCCGCCGAGGAACTGGCCGCCGTCGAGGTCCCCAACCCCTCCGACGCGCCCCTCGCCGCGGTGGGCACCCCCTCGGTCGCCGAGGCCGCCGCTCTCGTGGGCGGCGGCGAACTCCTCGTACCCAAGCGGAAGTCGGAGCGCGCCGACGGGCAGCCGGCGATGGCGACCTGTGCCGTCGTACGGCGGCCTGCGCGCGGGCGGCTCGCGGTCGTCGGCCTCGGGCCCGGTGCCCGTGATCTGCTCACCCCGCGTGCGAAGGCCGAGCTTCGGCGGGCCTCCGTGCTCGTCGGGCTCGACCAGTACGTCGACCAGATCCGCGATCTGCTGCGGCCCGGCACGCGGGTCCTGGAGTCGGGGCTCGGCGCCGAGGAGGAGCGGGCCCGCACTGCCGTCGCGGAGGCCCGCAAGGGGCAGGCGGTCGCGCTGATCGGCAGCGGGGACGCCGGTGTGTACGCCATGGCCTCCCCCGCGCTCGCCGAGGCCTCCGACGACATCGACGTGATCGGGGTGCCGGGTGTCACGGCCGCCCTCGCGGCCGCCGCGATCCTCGGTGCGCCGCTCGGGCACGACCATGTGTCGATCAGCCTCTCCGACCTGCACACCCCGTGGGAGGTCATCGAGCGGCGGGTGCGGGCCACGGCCGAGGCGGACATCGTGGTCACCTTCTACAACCCCCGTTCCCGGGGGCGCGACTGGCAGTTGCCCAAGGCCCTCGCGATCCTCGCCGAGCACCGCGGGCCGACGACGCCGGTCGGTGTCGTACGCAACGCGTCGCGGCCGGACGAGTCCGCTCGGCTCACGACACTGGGCGCCCTCGACCCGGCGACGGTCGACATGATGACGGTCGTGACGGTGGGCAACACGGCGACCCGGGACATCGCGGGGCGCATGGTGACGCCGCGCGGCTACCGCTGGCAGGAGGCCGAGTGAACCGCGTCGTTCATCCCATCGAGGAGGAGTCCTACCGGCGGCTGCGCGCCCGCCTGGACACCTCGCACTTCCCGCCGCTGACCCGGGCTGTGGTGGAGCGGGTCATCCACTCCGCGGCCGACCTGGAGTACGCCACCGATCTCGTCATGGACGAGGGCGACCTGGAGAAGGCGCACGAGGCCCTGCACACGGGCGCGCCCGTCGTCGTGGATGTGGAGATGGTCGGGGCCGGCATCACCCGGCGCGAGACCGTGTGCCGGCTCAGGGATGCCGTGGCCGGGCCGGGGCTGACCCGTTCGGCGCACGCGATCCGGCTCGCCTACGAGCAGGTCGGCCCGGGCGCGCTCTGGGTGATCGGCAACGCACCCACCGCGCTGGAGGAGCTGCTGACCCTCGATGCCTCCCCCGCACTCGTCATCGGCCTGCCCGTCGGCTTCGTCGGCGCGGTCGAGTCCAAGGCCGCGTTGCGCGAGAGCGGGCTGCCCGCCGTGAGCAACGTGTCCGAGAAGGGCGGTTCGGCGGTCGCCGCGGCCGCGCTCAACGCCCTGCTGTACCACCCCACTTCACATTCCGAGGAGAAATCGTGACCACCCCGCCGCCCGCCCTGCTCATCGCCGGTCATGGCACCCGGGACGATGCCGGAGCCGAGGCGTTCCGCGACTTCGTCCGGGAGCTGGGGGCCCGCCACCCCGGCCTGCCCGTCGCGGGCGGCTTCATCGAGCTGTCCCCGCCGCCACTGGGCGAGGCCGTGACCGAGCTGGTCGAGCGGGGCGTACGGCGCTTCGCCGCGGTGCCGCTGATGCTGGTGTCCGCCGGCCACGCCAAGGGGGACATCCCGGCGGCGCTGGCCCGTGAGAAGGAGCGGCACCCGGGGATCTCGTACACCTACGGCCGCCCGCTCGGCCCGCATCCGTCGCTGCTGGCCGTCCTCGAACGGCGCCTCGACGAGGCGCTCGGCACCGAGGGCCGCACGCCCGGGGACCGGGCCGATGTGACCGTGCTGCTCGTCGGGCGCGGGTCGACCGACCCGGACGCCAACGCCGAGGTGCACAAGGCGGCGCGGCTGCTGTGGGAGGGGCGCGGATACGCGGGCGTGGAGACGGCGTTCGTGTCGCTCGCGGCGCCGGATGTGCCGAGCGGTCTCGACCGGTGCGTGAAGCTGGGGGCGAAGCGGATCGTCGTCCTGCCCTACTTCCTGTTCACGGGCATCCTGCCGGACCGGGTGCGTCAGCAGACGGAGGGCTGGGCGGCCGCGCACCCGGAGGTCGAGGTGCGCTCGGCGGACGTCATCGGCCCGGAGCCGGAGCTGCTCGACCTGGTGATGGAGCGGTACGAGGAGGCCCTCAAGGGCGACCTGCGGATGAACTGCGACTCGTGCGTGTACCGCATCGCGCTGCCCGGCTTCGAGGACAAGGTCGGCATGCCCCAGCAGCCGCACTTCCACCCGGACGACGACGGCCACCACCATGGGCACGGTCATCACGACCACGGCCACCACCATGGCAGCCACTCCCATGCCCACTGAGGCGCACGACCTGCGCCACCACGGCGACGCCGAGGTCCGCGACGACGGCTCGGCGCTCGTCGACCTCGCCGTGAACGTCCGCGCGGACACGCCGCCCACCTGGCTGCGCGAGCGGATCGCCGGGTCGCTGGGCTCCCTCGCGGCCTACCCGGACGGGCGGGCCGCGCGGGCGGCGGTGGCGGCGCGGCACGGGCTGCCGCCGGAACGGGTGCTGCTGACGGCGGGGGCGGCGGAGGCGTTCGTCCTCCTCGCCCGCGCGCTGAAGGTGCGCCGGCCGGTCGTCGTGCACCCGCAGTTCACGGAGCCGGAGGCGGCCCTGCGGGACGCGGGGCACACCGTCGACCGGGTGCTGCTGCGGGAGGCGGACGGCTTCCGGCTCGATACGGCGGCCGTCCCCGAGGACGCGGACCTGGTGGTGATCGGCAACCCCACGAATCCGACGTCGGTGCTGCACCCGGCCGCGTCCCTCGCCGAACTCGCCCGGCCCGGGCGGACGTTGGTGGTGGACGAGGCGTTCATGGACGCGGTGCCCGGTGAGCGGGAGGCGCTGGCGGGGCGCACGGACGTGCCGGGGCTGGTGGTGCTCCGCAGCCTGACCAAGACGTGGGGCCTGGCCGGCCTGCGCATCGGCTACGTCCTCGCCGCCCCGGACACCATCGCCGACCTGGAACGCGCCCAGCCCCTGTGGCCGGTCTCCACGCCCGCGCTCGCCGCCGCCGAGGCCTGCGTGTCGTCCCCGGCCCTGGCGGAGGCGGGCCACGCGGCCCACCGCATCGCCGCCGACCGGGCCCATCTCGTCGCGGGGCTCGGTGAGTTCGCGTCGGCCGGACTCCGGGTCGTCGAGCCCGCCGAGGGTCCCTTCGTCCTCGTACGCCTGCCCAGGGCGGCCGCCGTACGCCGGCACCTGCGCGAGCTCGGGTTCGCGGTCCGGCGTGGGGACACCTTCCCCGGGCTGGGCGAGGAGTGGCTGCGGCTGGCGGTGCGGGACCGGGGGACGGTCAACGGGTTCCTCCGGGCGCTGGATCAGGCGATGGCTCTGGCGCGCCGCTGAGCCCGGCGGGCACCCGCTCCGGGGTGCCGTCCGGGAAGCGGATCTCCACGGTGCCGTCGGCGGTGACGGTCGCGCTCGCTCCCGTGAGCGGCGTGTGCGGGTCGCCACTGAGCGCCACGAGAGTCACCAACAGCGGGTCTGCTCGGGCCAGTTGCAGTACCGGAGTCGCCGAGTGGTGGCCCACGGCATTCGTGCCGACGCCGCGCACGACCACCGCCTCGGCGTCGTCCCAGCCGTACAGGCCGACGACGGCGCTGGTCAGCCCGTCCGCGCGGCGGGCCAGCGCCCGGCCGGGGCCGGTGCGCGCGACCGGGGGTGCCGTGTCGTCGGCCACCGCCCAGCCGCCTTCCCGCACGGGCGTGTCGGGCGGTACGTCGAGTCGGTGCACCCGCACTTCCCACGGGCCGTGCACGACGCTGACGGTCTCGATACGGCCGTGCTGCCAGGATCCGGCCCGCCGGCCGTCGGCGCCGAGGGGATGGATGCGTCCGCGCCGGGAGGGCGTTCCGTCGGGGCCCATCAGGGCGATGTGGTTGTCGGCGCCCGGCGTTTCGGGGGCGGTCGCGCTGGAGTAGGCGAACCGGGCGTAGTGGGGGCTGTCGTCGGCCGTGGCGGGCGGGGGCGGGAGGCGGTCGCTGCCGTGGTTGACCAGCCTGACGATCCCGTCGGTGGCGGTGGAGTGCAGCAGCCAGCCGGGGGCGGGCAGGGCCAGGCGGATGTCCTGCGTGTCCACGGGGGCGGGCTCCTCCGGTGCCGTCCAGACGGGGTGGCCGGCGGGCAGCAGCAGCCCCAGGAAGGCCTTGCTCGCCCAGTACGGGGAGGCGGGGCCCGAGTAGCGCTGGGTGACGGGGAGGAAGGGCCGGTACCAGCCGAGGGTGAGCAGGCCCCGCGCATCGGGCACCCCTCGCTCGGCGAAGTGCTGCAGCGCACCGGACGCCAGCCGGCGGACGCGGCCCGGCGGGAGCGGCGTGGCGTCGGCGAGGGCGCCCGCCCACAGCGGGGCGGTGGTCGCGAAGCGGTAGGTGAGGGAGCGGCCCTGGTGGACGGGGGCGCCGTCGGAGCCGAAGAAGTGCTGGTGGACGGCGAGGAAATCGCGCAGCCGGGCACGGTGCCGCGCCACGGTGGCCGGGTCCGACCGCGGCCCCGCGATCCGCGCCCACAGCACCGGATACAGGTGCAGCGCCCACGCGTTGTAGTAGTCGAACTTCCGCCCGTCCCCGTCGGTGTACCAGCCCCCGCCCCGGTACCAGTCGTCCAGGCGGGCCAGCCCCGCGTCGATCTCGGCCCGGCTGTGCGGGGCGCCCACGGAGGCGAGGAACTCCTCGGTGATGACCTGGAACAGCCGCCAGTTGGAGTCGTTGACGTCCGCGCCGACGAAGGCGCCGAGCCAGGCGCACACCCGCTGCCGTACGCCGTCGTCGAGGTGGTCCCACAGCCAGGGGCGGGACTCGTGCAGCGCGATGGCGATGGAGGCCGCCTCGACCATGGGCTGGGCGCGGTCGGTGATGGGGGGCCAGTGTTCGGGGTGGTGCGGGTCGGTGCCGGTGGCCAGTCCGGTGGCGTACCGCTCGATGAGGGCCGGGCCGACGCGGCCGCCGGAGCCCGCGATGCGGAAGGCGGCGAGCAGGAAGGAGCGCGCGAAGCCTTCCAGGCCGTCGGACCAGGGGCCGGAGTGGCTGGGCGGTCCGGGCAGGCGGTACTGGGCGAAGCCCGGTGCAGCGTACGGCAGCAGCCCGTCGAGGAGCCGGTCGGCGATCGCCTCCCAGTGGGCACGGGTCCAGCCGGTGCGGGGCGAGAGCACCGGGTCGGCGGGGGGCAGGCCGGGAAGGTTCGGCAGGTCGGGGAGGTTCGGTGGACTCGGCGGGTGCGTCGGGTCGTCGGGGGGCGACACATGCGGCGCGGTCATACGGGGGCGGATCCTCCGTCGGTCGGTCGTAGCCGGGGTGTGGCGACACTTCGGCGTACGACGATGTGGGTGCCGAGCAGGTGGTGGCCGCCGCCGGCGTGCTCGGGGTCGCGCAGGGCGATGCGGACGGCGGCGCGGCCGAGCTCCTCGGCGGGGGTGCGGACGGTGGTGAGGGGCGGGTTGAAGTCCTCAGCGAGGGGGATGTCGTTGTAGCCGACGACGGAGATGTCGTCGGGCACGCTGAGCCCCGCGTCCGCGATGGCCCGCAGGGCGCCCGCCGCCACCATGTCGTCCCCGGCGAAGACGGCGGTGAACTCCCGCGTTTCCTTCAGGAGTTCGGTCATCGCGCGCAGACCCGCCGCCCGCCCCAGCCCGCAGTCGACGACCCGCGCGGCCGCCGCGGGCACCCCGTGTTCGGCGAGCGCGGCCCGGTAGCCGGCGACGCGCGCCTCCAGCGCGGTGTTGCCGGGCAGCCCGCCGAGGAAGACGATGCGGCGGTGCCCGGCGGACAGCAGGTGACCGGTGATCGCCCGGGCGCCCGCCTCGTTGTCGAACTCCACGACCAGCGCGGGGATCTCGGGGTCGGGCGCCGGGCGTGCGCACAGCACGAGCCGGGCGCCGGAGGAGTCGAGCGCCTGGGCGTAGTGGGCGACGCGCTCCCGGTAGGCGTCGTCCTCGACGACCCCGCCGACCAGGATCACCAGCCGCGCCCCCTCCTCCCGCATCAGCTGCACGAACTCCATCTCGCGCTGCGGATCCCCGCCGGTCGCGCCGACCACGCACAGCCAGCCCCGGTCGGCGGCCTCCGCCTCCACGCCCTCGGCGACCTGGGCGTAGAAGGGGCTGGTGACCTGGCGGACGACGACGGCGGCCATCTTCCGGCCGCCCCCCACCAGCGCCCGGGCGTGCGCGTTGGCGACGTAGTCGAGGTCACGTGCGGCGCGCTGCACGCGGGCCCGGGTCGAGGCGGGCACCGGATGGTTGCCGCTGAGCGCGCGCGACGCCGTGGCGATCGACACGCCCGCCCGTTCGGCGACCTCGCGGATCGTGACCCGCCGCTTGGACCCGGTGTCCGCCATGTCGTTCCCCATCCCCCGCATCTCCTGTTCCACGAGCGGCTGTTCAGGTGTTGGCCGCGTAGTCCTTCGCAAGCTCCTCGGCCATTCTGTCGCCGCCCCGGGCCCGCCATTTCTGCACGGTCGCGTCCCACTCCGACAGCGGGATGCGCCCGGCGACGATCCCGGTGACGGTGTCGTCGAGGAGGGCCTTGAGGGTGGTGCCCTGCGCGTTCCTGGTGCGGGACTGCAGGCCGAAGGAGGCGTCGCGGACGGCGTGCGGCACGACCTTGCGCTGCCAGGTGTGCAGGGCCCGTACGGCATCGGGCATGCCCGGCACGAACAGCACCTGCGGGCCCTCGGCGAGGTACTTCAGCGGCAGGTTGGTGTTGTTCTCGACCTCGCCGAGCTTCGTGGGCTCGGGTGAGCCGTCCTTGCCGCGGGTGAAGTGGGTGCCCTCGACGCCGTAGTGGACGAGCTCCCACTCCTTGCTGCCGAAGGGGGCGGCGAGGAAGTCCAGGACGCGGAGCAGCATCTCGACGCGCTCCTTCTTCGCCGCCTTCAGGACGGTGTAGCCGAAGGAGCGGCGGGCGGCGACGACACCGCCGGGGGTGCCGTCGACGCTGTACGGGAGGGCGGCGGCCGGGGTCATCCCGTCCGGGGCCTCCTGGTACTTGGGCAGGTAGGCGCCGAAGCCGTCCTGCATGGAGCCGACGGTGCCGTTGTAGAAGAGGGTGGTCAGGTCGATCTGGGAGATGGATGTGGCGTCCGGGTGGTACGAGCCGTTCTTGCGGAGCTGCGCCTGGAAGGCGATGGCCGCCTTGTAGCGCTCGTCGGCGCAGCCCGGCCGGAACGTGCCGTCCTCGGTGACCGCCCAGTTCTGCGGCGCGTTGTGGGCGGCGGAGTGCACGGCGTTGCCGAACAGGGAGCCGTTGGCGGCGCCGAGGGCGTACGTCTTCCCACCGGTCGCCCGCTTCGCCACGGCGGCGAAGTCCCCGGACGTCCAGCCCTCCTTCATGCCGGCGTCGGTGAACATGCCCTGGTTGAGCCAGAGCGTGGAGCCGGGCAGCGGGCGCTCCAGCGGGATGCCGTGGATGCGGCCGCCGATGCGGCCCATGTCGCGCCAGGCGTGGGTGGGGATGTTGGCGAGGTTGGGGTAGTCGGCGATGGCGTCGCCGGAGAGGTACGGCGTGAGGTCCTCGGCGCGCCGCTGCACGAACTCGGCCTCGCGGGGCAGGACGAACCCGGAGAAGAGGTTGATGATGTCCGGCAGGGTGTCGGCGTCACCGGCCATGACCGTGGCCATCTTCTTCTGGTAGTCGGCCTGGGAGATGATCGTGTACTCGATCTTCACGCCGAGGGCGTTCTCGACGGCCGCCCAGAACCGGTTGGCGGAGGCGGGCTTCGGGGGCGTGCCGAACGACACCGACATGACCTTGACGGTGGAGCCGTCGCCCGGCGGGCGGGAGACGGACCGCACCAGGTCGGAGGGGTAGGCGGTGTATCCCGCCTGTACGCCGGCCTCGGTGGGGGCGAGGTCCGGCTTGGGGCCGGGGGCGGGCGTGTGGGCGGGCCAGGGCGCGAGCTTCTTGCCCGCGTTGGAGACGTCGCTGTCGCCGGAGCCCGGGGAGCAGGCGGTCAGCACACCCGGGACGGAGGCCGCGGCCAGGGAACCGAGCAGGGTTCGTCGGGACATGCGGTGCATGGGTGAATCACCTCGTGTCGGCTTGTCTCAGCTTGTGTCAGCTCTTGATGGCGCCGGTGAGCACGCCCTTGGTGAAGTACTTCTGCAGGAAGGGGTAGACCAGCAGGATCGGCACGGTGGCGATCACGAGCACCGCCATCTGCACGGTCTGCGGGGCGGTGACCGTCTGCTCGCCGGTGGTGGCGTCGGTGAGTCCGGAGCCCGAGATCACATAGGCGCGCAGGACCTGCTGGAGGGGCCAGTGGTCGCTCTCCAGGTAGAGCGAGGCGTAGAACCAGGAGTTCCAGTACGCCACCGCGTAGAACAGGCCCACGACGGCCAACGCGGCCTTGGACAGCGGCAGTACGACCGACCACAGCACCCGCCAGTCCCCCGCGCCGTCCAGCCGTGCGGCCTCGTACAGCTCCTCGGGGATGCCCTGGAAGAAGCCGCGCAGGACGACCAGGTTGAAGACGTTCACCAGGACGGGCAGGACCAGCGAGGCGTAACTGTCCAGCAGTCCCAGCTCCTTGACCAGCAGGAAGCTCGGGATCATGCCGGGCGGGAAGAGGAACGTGAACAGCACGAGCAGCAGGACCGGCCTGCCGCCGAAGACGCCGGGGCGGGAGAGGGCGTAGGCGAGGGCGACGGTGCAGGCGAGGCTGAGCAGGGTGCCGACGATCGTGACGCCCGCGCTGACGCCGAGGGCGTGGGTGACGATGCCGCCGTCGAGGATGTCGCGGTAGGCGTCGAGGGTCGGCTCGGTCGGCCACAGCACCCAGCCGCCGCCTGCGACGACCTCGTCGGTGGAGGCCAGCGAGGTCGAGACGATGACGAGGAACGGCACACAGACCAGGAGGACGACGGCGGCGAGGGCGAGCGCCTTGCCGGCCTGGGTCACCGGCTTCGGCTTCTCCATCCACCCCGGACGGACCGGGCGGACCGGACGGACCGGGCGGACCGGACGGACCCGGCTGCTCACTTGTAGACCCCCTGTTCGCCGAGGCGGTGGGCGACCTTGTTGGCGGCGTAGACGAGCAGCGCGCCGATGACGCCCTTGAACAGGCCCGCGGCGGCGGCGAATCCGTAGTCGCCGCCGACGATGCCCTGGTAGTAGACGAAGGTGTCGATGATCTCGGCGGCCTCGGGGCCGACCGCGTCGCGCTGGAGCAGCATCTGCTCGAAGCCGACGGAGAGGATCTCGCCGAGCCGCATGATCAGCAGCAGCACGATCACCGGGCGGATGGCCGGCAGGGTGACGTGCCAGAAGCGCCGCCAGGGGCCGGCGCCGTCGATCGCGGCGGCCTCGTACTGCTGGTCGTCGACCTGGGCGAGGGCGGCGAGGAAGATGATCGTGCCCCAGCCGGCGTCCTTCCAGATGACCTGGGCGACGACCAGCGGACGGAAGGCGTCGGGGTCGCCGATGATGTCGACGGTGCGCAGCCCCATGCCGTCGAGGCCGGAGTTGAGCAGCCCGGTGTCGCCGAGGACCTGCTGGAAGAGGGCGACGACGATCACCCACGAGATGAAGTGCGGCAGATACGCCACCGACTGCACGAAGCGGCGGACCGTGCTCCAGGTGAGGCTGTGCAGGAGCAGGGCGAGGGCGAGCGGCACCGGGAAGTAGAAGACGAGCTGGAGGACCGCGATCCACACGGTGTTCAGGACGGCGTCCCAGAACGCGGCGTCCTCGAACATCCGCCGGAAGTTGCCGAGGCCCACCCAGGGGCTGCCCCAGAGGCCGTCGAAGGGGACGTACTCCTTGAAGGCGATGACATTGCCGACCAGGGCGCCGTAATGGAACAGCAGGAAGTAGCCGAGGCCGGGGAGCATGAGCAGGAGGAGGGCGCGGGACTGAAAGCGTTTGCGCTCCACTGATCCCCTCGTCTCTCGAAGTCGGAGTGAGGGGAAGCTAAAACGTTTTCAGACGCCAGTCAACAGCCCTGACAAGAAGGGCTGTTGACTGGGTTGACTGGCCGGACTCTCCCGGACGGGGTCGCCCCCCGGCGGGATCAGCTCCGGCCGCGCCGCGCCAGGGCCACCGCTGCCCCACCCGCGAGGAGCAGAGCGACCGCGCCGCCCGCGATGTACGGCGTCATGGGGCTGCCGCCGGTCTCGGCGAGGCCGCCCTCCGCGGACTCACCCTGGGGCTTGACGTCGCCGACCGAACCGCTGCCCGGGGTGGAACTGGGGTCGGCGCTCGGGGCGGCTTCCTGCGCGGGCGCGTCCGGCGTCTCGCAAGTCGCCTCGGCCAGGGTCAGAGCGCCTTCGACCTCGGCCACGTTCAGCTTCGACGGGTTGACGGAGACCTTGAGTTCGAGGGCGGTGGCGGCGGCCGTACGTGACGTGGTCTGCGTCTTGGAGTAGTCCAGCCGCACGTCGCCCACGCCCGGTACCTCGACCTGCGTGGTGCCGCCCGCGGTCAGGGTGACCTTCTTGCCCAGCACGGTGACGTCGCCCAGCAGGTTGGACGAGGCGGTCGGCGTCTTCCCGGCCTCACAGGTCGCCTTGGAGGTGACCTGGCCGACCTCGATGAGGGAAAGCAGCGGCAGGCCGGGGACGTGGACCTTGGCGTGGGCGAGGTTGGTGTACCCCTCGGCCTTGCCGTCGGCGACCGTGGCCTTCGACGAGGCGACCTCCGCGCTCAGCACGCTGAACGGTTTTCCGCCGTCCACGCCGTTCAACTGGGCCGTCAGCGTGGACTTTTCGGCGCTCTCGGGCGCCCGCACCTCGTTCAGGGAGACCGCGAGCGGGACGTTCACGGTCTTGTTGAGCAGGGACACGTCGAGCCCGGTGCGCAGCACGACGGCGCTCGCGCGACCCTCGTCACCGGTCGCGTACGCGGGTCCCGCGGCGACCAGGGCCGCGGGGCCGACGGCCAGGGCGGTGGCCGTCGCAACGGTGGCGAGGCGGCGTGCGGGCATGGGGAGGTTCTTGCCGTTCAAGGTGGGGACCCCTCGGAGGGAGACTTGCTCGGGACCTGCCAAGAATCACGCATGCGGGGTGCCCGGTCAGCTTCCTGACGGGCATTCACCCCTACGTGTGTCTCCCGTGCAGGTTTTCGAACCTCAGGGCACGCACGTTCTCCACAGCCACGGGCGCAACGGCCGCCTCAGCCCATGATCTTCCCGTTCAGGACGACCCGCCGAGGCGCCGCCAGCACCCGTACGTCTGCCCGCGGGTCGGAGTCGTACACCACGAGGTCCGCCGCCGCCCCCTCCTCCAGGCCGGGACGGCCGAGCCACGCCCTGGCCGACCAGGTCGTCGCCGCGAGCGCCTCGACCGCGGGGATGCCGGCGGTGACCAGTTCCGCCACCTCGGCCGCCACCAGACCGTGCGGCAGGGTGCCGCCCGCGTCGGTGCCCACGAAGACCGGGATGCCGGCGTCGTAAGCGGCGCGGACCGTGTCGTAGCGGCGTTCGTGGAGCCGGCGCATATGGGCCGACCAGCGGGGGAACCTGGACTCGCCGCCGTCGGCCAGCTTCGGGAAGGTCGCGATGTTCACGAGGGTGGGGACGATCGCCACCCCGCGCTCGGCGAACAGCGGGATCAGGTCGTCGGTCAGTCCCGTCGCGTGCTCGATGCAGTCGATGCCCGACTCGACCAGGTCCTGGAGCGAGTCCTCGGAGAAGCAGTGCGCGGTGACCCGGGCGCCGAGCCGGTGCGCCTCCGCGATGCCGGCCTCGACCGCTTCCCGCGGCCAGGTGGGCGCGAGGTCTCCGAGATCGCGGTCGATCCAGTCGCCGACCAGCTTGACCCAGCCGTCACCGCGCCGGGCCTCCTGGGCGACATAGGCGACCAGGTCCTCCGGTTCGATCTCGTGGGCGTAGCCACGGATGTAGCGGCGGGTGCGGGCGATGTGCCGGCCGGCCCGGATGATCTTCGGCAGGTCCTCGCGGTCGTCGACCCAGCGGGTGTCGGAGGGCGAGCCCGCGTCACGGATCAGCAGGGTGCCCGCGTCGCGGTCGGTCAGCGCCTGCTTCTCCGCGGTGCCGTCGTCGACCGGGCCGTGCGCGCCGAGGCCCACATGACAGTGCGCGTCGACGAGGCCGGGCAGGGCCCAGCCCTCGACGGTCCGCATGTCGCGGGCGCCGACGGGCCGGTCGTACGAGATCCGGCCGTCGACGACCCACAGCTCGTCCCGGACATCGTCCGGCCCGACGAGGACCCGGCCCTTCACGTGCAGCACACCCGCGCGATCGCTCATGTACTGCACCTTAGTGACCGGACCCGGATGACCGGCTAGTCCCCCTTGCCCACCTGGTCCGAGGTCTCCTCCTCCACCTCGGCCATCGCCGGGTCCAGGAGCCGTGACAGGAAGTGGCGGGTGCGCTCGTGCCGCGGGTTGCCGATGACCTGGTCGGGGGTGCCGTCCTCGACGATCACTCCGCCGTCCATGAAGACGACGCGGTCGGCGACCTCGCGGGCGAAGGTCATCTCGTGGGTGACGACCATCATCGTCATGCCCTCGTTCGCGAGCATGCGCATGACGGCCAGGACGTCCCCCACCAGCTCCGGGTCCAGCGCCGACGTCGGCTCGTCGAAGAGCATCACCTCGGGGCCCATGGCGAGCGCGCGGGCGATGGCGACGCGCTGCTGCTGGCCGCCGGAGAGGGAGGACGGGTACGCCGTCGCCTTCTCCGCAAGGCCCACCCGCTCCAGGTTCTCGGCGGCGACCTTCGCGGCCGCGGCCTTGTCGCGCCTGAGGACCCGGCGCTGCGGCAGGCTGAGGTTCTCGGTCACCGTGAGGTGCGGGAACAGGTTGAACTGCTGGAAGACCATGCCGATCCGGCGGCGTACGGCGTCGATGTCGACGTCCGGGTCGGTGAGCTCGGTGCCGCCGACGAAGACCTGGCCCTTGGTGGGCTCTTCGAGCAGGTTCACGCAGCGAAGGAGCGTCGACTTGCCGGAGCCGGACGGGCCGATGACGCACACGACCTCGCCTTGGCCGATCTCCAGGTCGATGCCGCGCAGCACCTGGTTGTCGCCGAAGGACTTGTGCAGGCCGCGGACTTCGATCTCCGGTCGGGAGCCAAGCGTCTTCTCTGTCACTTCACGGCCTCCTGGGCTTTCGCCTCCATACGGCGTACGACGAAGCCGAGCGGGATCGTGACCAGCAGATAGCACAGGCCGGCGACCAGGATCGGCGTGGAGTTGGCGGTCTGGCTGGCCAGGTCGCGGCCGAACTTGGACAGTTCCCGCTCCTCCAGCGTCACACCGAGGAACAGCACCAGCGAGGAGTCCTTGAAGAGCAGGACGAGTTCGTTGGTCAGCGGCGGGAGGATGATCCGGAACGCCTGCGGGATGATGATCGAGATCATGGCGCGGGCCGGCGAGAAGCCGAGCGAACGCGCCGCCTCCATCTGCCCCTTGGGCACCGCCTGGATGCCCGCGCGGATCGTCTCCGCCATGTACGCGGCCGCCACCAGGCCGAGCGCGAGGGCCACCTTGCCGTAGGTGCCGCCGGGAATCTCCGTCCCCGGGAAGGCCAGCGGTACGGCGACCCCGATGAAGATGAAGATCAGCAGGGCGGGCAGACCGCGGAAGATCTCGATGTAGACACCCGCGAGCCAGCGGTACGGCCCCACGGACGACAGCCGCATCAGCGCGATCACCATGCCGAGGACCAGTCCGACGGCGAAGCCGGAGACGGTGTACAGCACGGTGTTCTTCAGCGCGAGGGTGAGGACCTCGGGGAACATCTGCTCCGCGATGGCCTTCTGCGCGAACTGGTTCCGCAGCCGGTCCCAGTCGGCCGCGACCGCGAAGGCGATCACGGCCGCGACGAAGACGACGTACTGGACGCCGCGCGACAGGCTGCGCTTCTGACGCCGGGTCAGGCCCTTTTTCTTCGGCTGGAGTCGTACGTCGTTGCCGGTTGTGTCGGTCATGAGGTCAGGAGGCTGCGGGCGAGGCGGAGGCGGCGGACTCGTCGTACGGGCCGATCCACTGCTCGTAGAGCTTCTTATACGTGCCGTCGGCCTTCGCGTCCTTGATCGCCTTGTTGATGGCCTCGCGGAGCTTGTCGTTGCCCTTCTTCACCGTGAAACCGTACTGCTCACCGGTGTTGATCTGCTCGGCGACCTCGAAGGCGGCGGCGTTGGCCTTGTCCTTCAGCCAGCCCTGGACGACCGGGTAGTCGATGACGACGGCCTGGACCTGGCCGGTGCGCAGGCCGTTGATCACGGCGTCGGAGGACTCGAAGGAGACGGGGTCCAGGCCCTTGCTCTTGGCGTAGTCCTCGCCGGTGGTCTGCGCCTGGGCGCCGACCTTCTTGCCCTTGAGGTCGGCGAAGGAGGAGATGCCGCTCTTCTTGTCGACGAGGACGGCCTGGGTGGCCTCGAAGTACGGGTCCGAGAAGTCGACGTTCTTCTTGCGCTCCTCGGTGATGGTCATGCCGGCGGCGGCGAGGTCGCACTGGCCGGCGTTGAGGGAACCGCCGGTCTTGAAGTTCTCGAAGGGCTGGTCGACGATCGCCTGCTTCACGCCGAGGTCCTCCGCGACCAGGTCGACGAGGGAGACGTCGAAGCCCTGCACCTTGCCGTCGATCTCCGACTGGAAGGGCGGGTAAGGCAGGTGGGTGCAGGTGGTGAGTTGGCCCGCCTTGACGACTTCGACACCGCCGGCCGCGGTCTTCGTAGCGCTGCCGCCGTTGTCGTCGGAGGAGCAGCCGGCCACGAGCACCAGCCCGGCCGTCGCGGTGGTGGCGGCCAGAATGCGGGTCCGGCGCCCGAGGGTCGTCTTCACGGGGGGGCCTCCTGTCAGGGAACTGTGGGTTCCGATTATAAGGAGAGGTTTGGGATCCCCAAACCAAACCGATGGTTAAGGGGCCGTTCGACCTAAGAAGTCGGGCACGGGAAGGGGTGTTGGGGTTCGCGGTTACGCTCGTCACGTCGATCCCCGGAGCGTAGAGAGCGAAGAGAGCCCCGCCGTGACCCATCCCTTCCTGGACCTGGCCCCGCTGAGCGCCGCCCGATTCGCCGCCATCGAGGACCGGGTGGCGCGGTTGCTCGGGACCGGGCAGGACGTCGTGATCATGCAGGGCGAGGCGCTGCTGCCGCTGGAGGGGGCGATCCGGGGGACGGCCGGGCCCGGCACGGTCGCGTTGAACGTGATCACCGGTCCGTACGGGCAGACCTTCGGCGACTGGCTGCGGGACTGCGGCGCGACCGTGATCGATCTGGCGGTGCCCTTCCATACGGCGGTCACGGCGGACCAGATCCGGCAGGCCTTCGCCGAGCATCCGGAGATCGACTTCGTGTCCCTGGTGCACGCGGAGGCGGCCACCGGCAACACCAATCCCGTCGCGGAGATCGGTGAAGTCGTGAAGGCGCACGGGGCGCTGTTCTACCTGGACGCCGTGGCGTCGATCGGGGCCGAGCCGGTGTTGCCGGACGCGTGGGGCGTGGACCTGTGCGTCATCGGGGCGCAGAAGGCGATGGGCGGGCCGGCCGGGGTGTCGGCGGTGTCGGTGAGCGAGCGGGCGTGGGCTCGGATGGCGGCGAATCCCAGGGCGCCGCGGCGGTCGTATCTGTCGCTGCTCGACTGGAAGGAGCGGTGGATCGACGGGGGGCGGAAGGCGCTGCTGCATGCGCCCGCGCAGCTGGAGATGCTGGCGCTGGAGGCGTGTGTGGAGCGGATCGAGGTGGCCGGGCTGGATGCGGTGATGGCCCGGCACCGGGCCGCCGCGCTGTCTGCTCGGGCCGGGGCGGTTGCGCTGGGTGGGGGGTTGGAGCCGTACGTGTACGACTGCGCGGAGGCTGCGCCGGTCGCTACGACGCTTCGGGCGCCGGCGGGGGTGGTGGCGTCGGAGGTGGTGGCTCGGGCGCTGGCGTCGGATCCCGCGTTGCCGCTGGCCGCGGGGGGCGGGGCGTTGGCCAAGGAAATGATTCGGGTCAATCACTACGGGGTGGATGCGACGGTGGATGTGGTGCGGGGGTGTGTGGCGGCGCTGGGGGCTGCGCTGGCGGAGAAGGGGCTGGGTGTGGATCTGGAGGGGGCGTTGCGGGCGGTGGATGCCGGCCGGCGGTAGTGGGCTCTTCGCCCCCGCCGCCCCTGCCCATCCCATCCTCAAAGGGCTCCGCCCCTTCGCCCCCGCCAGGGGGCTCCGCCCCCTGGACCCCCGCTCCTCAAACGCCGGAGGGACTGAAGCCTGTGCCGCTGTCAGTCCCTCCTGCCATGCTGCCCGCATGACCACCGACACGCCCCAGACCCTCCCCGACGGCCGCCCCATCCCCGTCACGACCGGCGACGAGCTCCCCATGCTGGAGAGCTGGCTCGAGTTCCACCGGGCCACCTTGGCGCTGAAGTGCGCGGGGCTGGACGACACACAGGTGCGGCTGGCCTCGGCGGAGCCGTCCATGTTGACGCTGCTCGGGCTCGTGCAGCACCTCGCCGAGGTCGAGCGGAACTGGTTCCAGCGGGTGGTGGGGGGACTCGACGTGCCACCGGTGTTCGAGGAGAAGACGGGGTACGCCCTCGATCCCGGGCGCGGCATCGAGGAGGCGCTCACGGCGTGGCGGCACGAGATCGCGCGGGGCCGGGAGGTGTACGCCGGTCGGACGCCGGACAGCGTCGGGCGGATCGTGGACGGGCCGATGGCCGGGGTCGAGGTCAGTCTGCGATGGGTGCTCATTCACATGATCGAGGAGTACGCGCGGCACAACGGCCACGCCGACATTCTGCGCGAGCGTATCGACGGAGTTACCGGAGCCTGAATTCGGCGCAATTCTCGAATTCCTTTCCAGGGCAGCTTCCCATTCTCTTCTGCCCGCTTTCGCCAGACCTAAACGCAAAGATTCCGCGAACACCAACCGGGGGAATTCGGGCAGATCTCGTGGGAGTTACATGGCTGTGACGCGTTCCACATCGCGACCTTTTTGCCCGGTATTAACCGGACAAACAGTGTGATTCACCCCCGCCCCGCGCTGCCACTCACGCCCGCGTGATAACACACCCGGTCCGCACACGTAACCCCTCACGGCCATGCAATTTCGAATTTCCCTCGGTAAATTCAATTCGCATGACTGCCGCACAAGCAGACCTGCAAATCGACCGTCCGGCGGTGGCCGACGGGGCCGCGCTGTGGCGGATTGCCAGAGACTCCAAGGCCCTCGACCTGAACTCGTCGTACAGCTATCTGCTGTGGTGCCGCGACTTCGCCGGCACATCGGCCGTCGCCCGCGACGAGCGCGGGGAGCCGGTCGGCTTCGTCACCGGGTACGTACGGCCGGAGCGCCCGCGCACCCTGCTCGTCTGGCAGGTGGCCGTGGATGACGCCCAGCGCGGACGCGGGGTCGCCGCCTCGCTGCTCGACGGGCTCGTCGCACGCGTCGGCGCCGAGTACGGCGTCACCAGCGTCGAGACCACCATCACACCCGGCAACACCGCCTCCGAGCGGCTGTTCCGCTCCTTCGCCGAGCGGCACGGGGCCGCCCTGGAGCGCGAGGTGCTGTTCCCCACGAGTGTGTTCCCGGACGGGCCCCACGACCCCGAGGTCCTGTACCGCATCGGTCCCCTCTCCCTGTGACCTCCCCCACTGACTTCCCCGACTCCCCCCACGCACCGAGGAGCGATTCGTCGTGACCATCACCCAGCCCGACCTCAGCGTCTTCGAGACCCTGGAGTCCGAAGTGCGCAGCTACTGCCGCGGCTGGCCCACCGTGTTCGACCGCGCGCGCGGCAGCCGTATGTACGACGAGGACGGCCACGAGTACCTGGACTTCTTCGCCGGCGCCGGTTCGCTGAACTACGGGCACAACAACCCCGTCCTGAAACGGGCGTTGATCGACTACCTGGAGCGGGACGGCGTCACGCACGGGCTCGACATGTCCACCAGCGCCAAGCGGGCGTTCCTGGAGTCCTTCCAGAACATCGTGCTGCGGCCGCGCGACCTGCCGTACAAGGTCATGTTCCCGGGGCCGACCGGGACGAACGCCGTCGAGTCGGCGCTCAAGCTGGCGCGGAAGGTGAAGGGGCGCGAGGCCATCGTCTCGTTCACCAACGCCTTCCACGGCATGTCGCTGGGCTCACTCGCCGTCACCGGCAACGCCTTCAAGCGGGCCGGTGCCGGCATCCCGCTCGTGCACGGCACGCCGATGCCGTTCGACAACTACTTCGACGGCAAGGTCGAGGACTTCCTCTGGTTCGAGCGGCTGCTCGAGGACCAGGGGTCCGGGCTGAACAAGCCCGCCGCCGTGATCGTGGAGACCGTGCAGGGCGAGGGCGGCATCAACGTCGCCCGCCCGGAGTGGCTGCGGGCGCTCGCCGAGCTGTGCGAGCGGCAGGACATGCTGCTCATCGTCGACGACATCCAGATGGGCTGCGGTCGTACCGGTGCCTTCTTCTCCTTCGAGGAGGCGGGCATCACGCCCGACATCGTCACCGTGTCGAAGTCGATCAGCGGCTACGGACTGCCCATGTCGCTCTGCCTGTTCAAGCCCGAGCTGGACATCTGGGAGCCGGGCGAGCACAACGGCACCTTCCGCGGCAACAACCCCGCCTTCGTCACGGCCACCGCCGCCCTGGAGACGTACTGGGCGGATGGGTCCGCGATGGAGAAGCAGACCCGGGGGCGCGGCGAGCAGATCGAGCAGGCGCTCATCTCCATCACCGAGGAGAACCTCGCCGACGTGAAGGAGTACCGCGGGCGCGGGCTCGTGTGGGGCCTGGAGTTCCACGACAAGGAGCGCGCCGGACGCGTCGCGCACCGCGCGTTCGAACTCGGGCTGCTCATCGAGACGTCGGGCCCCGAGAGCGAGGTCGTGAAGCTGCTTCCGGCGCTCACGATCACCCCGGAGGAGCTGGACGAGGGACTCAGCGTCCTCGCCCGCTCCGTCCGGGAAACCATCTGAAACACCACCTAGGAGGCATCGCAGCACCGTGATCGTCCGTTCGTTCAAGGACATCGAAGGAACCGACCGCCATGTGAAATCGGCGTCCGGTACCTGGGAGAGCAAGCGCATCGTCCTCGCCAAGGAGAAGGTCGGCTTCTCCCTGCACGAGACGATCCTGTACGCGGGTACGGAGACGTCGATGTGGTACGCGAACCACATCGAGGCCGTCGTCTGCGTCGAGGGCGAGGCCGAGCTGACCGACCACGAGACCGGGCGGACGCACGCGATCACGCCCGGGACCATGTACCTCCTGGACGGGCACGAGAGGCACACGCTGCGGATCAAGGAGGACTTCCGCTGCCTCTGTGTCTTCAACCCGCCCGTGACCGGCCGGGAGGACCACGACGAGAACGGTGTGTACCCGCTGCTCACCGAGCCCGAGGAGGTGTGAGAAACCCATGACCACCGCCATGACCGCGAACGTCACCGATCTCTACCCCAGCCGCGGCGCCACCGAGGTGGCGACCCCGCGTCAGGACCCCGTCGTGTGGGGCTCCCCCGACACGCCCGGTCCGATCACGACCACCGACCTGCAGTCCTTCGAGCGCGACGGCTTCCTCGCCATCGACCAGCTCATCACCGAGGACGAGGTCGCGGTCTACGCGCAGGAGTTGGAGCGTCTGGTCACCGACCCGGCGATCCGTGCGGACGAGCGCTCGATCATCGAGCCGAAGTCCAAGGAGATCCGGTCCGTCTTCGAAGTGCACAAGATCAGCGAGGTGTTCGCCTCCCTGGTGCGCGACGAGCGGGTCGTGGGGCGGGCCCGGCAGATCCTTGGCTCCGACGTGTACGTCCACCAGTCGCGGATCAACGTCAAGCCTGGCTTCGGGGCCAGCGGCTTCTACTGGCACTCCGACTTCGAGACCTGGCACGCCGAGGACGGTCTGCCCAACATGCGGACGGTGTCCGTCTCGATCGCGCTGACCGAGAACTACGACACCAACGGCGGGCTCATGATCATGCCCGGCTCGCACAAGACCTTCCTCGGGTGTGCGGGAGCCACCCCGGAGGACAACTACAAGAAGTCCCTCCAGATGCAGGACGCGGGCACCCCGTCCGACGAGGCGCTCACCGCCATGGCCTCCGAGTACGGCATCAAGCTCTTCACGGGCAAGGCCGGTTCGGCGACCTGGTTCGACTGCAACTGCATGCACGGCTCCGGGGACAACATCACGCCGTTCCCGCGCAGCAACGTCTTCATCGTGTTCAACAGCGTGGAGAACACGGCCGTCGAGCCCTTCGCGGCTCCCGTACGGCGACCGGAGTTCATCGGCGCGAGGGACTTCACGCCGGTGAAGTGATCCCGTGTAGTGCCCTCACAGCCACACCGGCGACGCGGCCCGCTCCAGTACGTTCCGTACGGCGGCCGCGTCGCCCGTTTCGTCCCTCGGCATTCAGGGAGACAGGGCGTCCAGCAGCCGATCGACATCGTCGGGCGTGTTGTAGAGGTGGAAGGACGCGCGCAGGTTGCCCATGCGGTCGGAGACCTCGATTCCGGCCGCGCTCAACTCGGGCTGGCGGTGGCCGAGTCCGGGTACGGACACGATGGCCGAGCCGAGTGCCGGCACCGGTGCGTGGCCGAGGTCGGCGAGACCGGACCGGAAGCGGTCGGCGAGGGCGAGGTCGTGGGCGCGTACGGCGTCCACGCCGAGTTCCTCGAGGAGTTCGAGGGAGCGGCGCAGTCCCGTGAAGCTGAACAGGGCGGGGGGCAGGTCGAACCGGCGGGCGCAGTGGGCGAGTTCGGTCACCGGGCCGTAGCAGCTGTCCCACGGGTTCTCCCCGGCGACCCAGCCGGCCAGGAGCGGCAGCAGTCCGCCGAAGTCCTCCGGCACGACGAGGAAGCCCGCGCCGTGCGGGCCCATCAGCCACTTGTAGCAGACGCACACGGTGAAGTCGTACGCGTCGGCCTCCATCGGCAGCCAGGCGCCGGCCTGGGAGAAGTCGATGCACGTACGCGCGCCGTGCTCGCGGGCCGCCTCGCGCAGGGCGGGCAGGTCGGCGATCCGGCCGTCGGCGGACTGCGCGGCGCTGACCGCGACGAGCGCGGTGCCGGGCCGCACGGATTCGGCGAGCCGCTCCAGGGGCACGATGCGCACCTTGAGGTCGCCGCGGGCGTGGAAGGGGTTCACGACGGAGGTGAAGTCGTCCTCGGCGGTGAGAACTTCGGCGCCCGCGGGCAGCGAGGCCGCGACCAGCCCGGTGTAGGCGGCGACGGACGAACCTGCCGCCACCCGCTCGACGGGAACGCCGGCCAGCCGGGCGAAGGCGGCCCGGGCGGCCTCCACGTCCGCGTGCAGGGGGCCCAGCGGCCTGCCCTCGGCCCGCATGCGTGCCGCCTCGGCGAGGGCGGCCACGGTGCGGGCCGGGAGCAGCCCGGTGCTCGCGGTGTTGAGATAGACGTTCTTCGGGGCGAACTCGGCACGGACCAGGCTCTCGAAGTTCTCCATGGCTCCACTGTGTGCCCTGAAGACCTCTCAGTCCATTGCGAGTCTTTGCGTGGTTCCGCTAAGCAACGCTTATAGAACGGCCCTGACCTGCGGACTTGCTCAGCGCTGCGGCACCGCGCACCCCTCCGGACCGCACCCGTCCGTGTCACCCTGGTCGATCAACGTCAGCGGCGACCGCTCACCCCAAGCCTGCGTCAGCGCCTGCTGGAAGACCTCGGCGGGCTGGGCGCCGGAGACGCCGAACTTGCGGTCGAGAACGAAGAACGGCACGCCGCTCGCACCGAGCTGGGCGGCCTCGCGCTCGTCGGCGCGGACGTCGTCCGCGTAGGCGTCCGGGTCGGCGAGGACCTTGCGGACGTCGTCGGCGTCCAGCCCGGCCGCGACGGCCAGCTCCACCAGCCGCTCGTCGCCCTCGGAGAAGACGGACCGCTCCTCGGCGAAGTTCGCCCGGTAGAGGATCTGGATCAGCTCGTCCTGCTTGCCGTGCTCCTTGGCGAGGTGCAGAAGGCGGTGCATGTCGAAGGTGTTGCCGTGGTCGCGCCCCTCGGTGCGGTAGTCGAGGCCTTCCGCGGCGGCCTGCGCGCCGAGGTTCTCCTCCCCGGCCCGCGCCTGCGCCTCGCTCATGCCGTACTTCCTGGTCAGCATGGTGATCACGGGCTGGATGTCGCCCTTGGCGCGCCCGGGGTCCAGCTCGAACGAGCGGTGCACCACCTCGACCTGGTCGCGGTGCGGGAAGGCCTCCAGCGCCTTCTCGAAGCGGGCCTTGCCCACATAGCACCAGGGGCAGGCGATGTCGCTCCAGATCTCGACGCGCATGTCTGTGGCTCTCTCCGGCTCGTAGGGATGCGGAGGCTCTCTCCGCTCCCATACGTGAACGTTCAAGTAGCCGCGTTCATTCCCCGGTCACGGAGAAGCGCAGGAACAGATGGTGGTCACCCTCGACAGGCGGGTTCTCGGGGTCCGGGATCCACCCCTGGCGGGCGTAGAAGGCCTGGGCGCGCCGGTTGTCGACGTGCACGTCGAGGACGGCCGTGCGCTTGCCGTCCGCCCGCCACTCCTCGACGCAGGCGGTGTGCAGGGCCGTACCGACGCCGCCGCGCCAGTGGTCGGGGTCGACGTGGAACTGGAAGAGCTTGACCGTGTCCGCGGCGCCGCCCTCGGGGGTGCGAAAGGAGGCGAGGGCGATGATCCGGCCCCGCTCGACCACACACAGGACGTGTCCGTCGGGCCGCTCGACGGCACTGCGCCAGGCGCCGTGCCAGTCGGTGCCGTCGTCCGGGACGCCGTCGGGGTAGTACGTGGCCCGGGCCCGCGCGTGCAGCGTGACGATGGACTCCACCTCGGCGGGCACGGCGGTGCGGATGACTCTGCCCGGCATCACTGCTCGTTCGCTGATCATGCAGCGGAGGACGTGACCGCCGCCGCTCCGGTTCCTAGCCGACTGAACTGCGCCCGGTAGGCGCTCGGCGTCAACCCCGTACGCCGGACCAGATGTCCCCGCAGCGAGTCGGCCGTGCCCAGGCCGCTGGCGTGGGCCACCTGGTCCATGGGCAGGGCGGTGGTCTCCAGCAGTTCCTTGGCGCGCTCGATGCGCTGGTGGAGCAGCCACTGCAGCGGGCTCACCCCGCTCTCGGCGTGGAAGCGGCGGGTGAGGGTGCGGACGCTGACACCGGCGTGGCGGGCCAGGTCGGTGAGGGTGAGCGGCTTGTCGAGGTTGCGCATGGCCCAGCCGCGGGTGTCGGCGCAGGCCGTGCCGCGCTCGGGCGGCAGCGGGGTCTGCGTGAACTGGGTCTGGCCGCCGGGCCGTACGGGCGCGACGAGGGCACGCCGGGCGACCTCGTTGGCGACGGCGGCGCCGTAGTCGGTGCGGATGATGTGCAGGCACAGGTCGATGCCGGCGGCGTAACCGGAGGAGGTCACATACGGCCCGTCCTGGACGTACAGCACGTCTCCGCACAGCTGGACCTGCGGGTACCGGCGGCGCAACTCCTCGGCGTGCGCCCAGTACGTCGTCGCCCTGCGCCCGTGCAGCAGGCCCGCCTCGGCGAGTTGGAAGGCGCCGGTGCACAGCGACGCGATCCGCCTGCCGTCGGCGGCCGCCTCACGTACGGCGGTGACGATCCGCGGCTCCGGCTCGAAGGGTTCCCCGGTCCCGGCGACGAGCACCGTGTCCGCCTCGCGCACGGCGTCGAGCCCTTGCCGCACGTACAGGTCGAGGCCGCCGGTGGTGGGCACCGGTCCCGGCTCGGCCGCGCAGATGACCACCTCGTAGCCGGGCCGCCCGTCGACCTCGACCTTGCCGAACAGCATCTCCGGGATGGCGAGGTTGAACATCGAGACCGGCGAGGGCGCGACGACGGCGATGCGGTGCGGGGCGCGCGACTGGGACATGGCCAGAACCTCCGGGTACATGGCATTCCGGCCACTACTGTACGACGGTCCGGATCCGCAGCATGGAGGGCATGTCAACGAACCAGACCCTGAAGGGCGGCGAAGTCGCCTTGCCGGACGGCGGGTTGGAGCCCGACAGGCGCTCCGCCGCCCTCACCCTGACCGCCGGACTCCTCGGCTTCGCACTGGTCTGCCTCGACGCGTCCATCGTGAACGTGGCCCTGCCCGCGATGGGTTCCTCCCTCGGGGGCGGGATGTCCGGCCTTCAGTGGGTGGTCGACGCCTACACCCTGGCCTTCGCCGCGCTCATGCTGTCCACGGGGGCGTTCTCGGACCGGGTGGGAGCGAGCCGGGCGTACGCGCTCGGTACCGCCGTGTTCACGCTCGCCTCGGCGGCCTGCGGTCTGGCGCCGAACCTGCCGGCGCTGATCGGCGCGCGGGTGGTGCAGGGGGTGGCGGCGGCCGTCGTACTACCGGCCTCGCTGTCGCTGGTGCGGCAGGCGTACGCCGATCCGGCGCGGAGGGCGCGCGCGGTGGCCGTGTGGGCGGCGGGCGGTTCCGCGGCGGTGGCGCTGGGTCCGGTGGCGGGCGGTGTGCTGACCTCGGCCTGGGACTGGCGCGGGATCTTCTTCGTCAACCTTCCCGTCGGTGCGCTGATCCTCCTGCTGCTGCTCCGGGCCCCGCGCTCGGCGCGCCGCCCGGCGCCGCTGGACGTGCCCGGTCAGGTGACGGCGGTGGTGGCGCTCACGGCGCTGACGTTCGCGGTGATCGAGGGCGGGACGGCGGGCTGGGCGGCGCTGGCGGTGGCCGTGGTGGCCGCTGTGGCCTTCTTCCGGGTCGAGGCACGCGGGCCGCACCCGGTCGTCCCCCTCGGCCTCTTCCGCAACCGGACCGTCGCGGTGACGGTGGCCGCGGGAGCGGCCGTGAGCGTGGCCTTCTACAGCATGGTGTTCGTCTTCTCGCTCTTCTTCCAGCAGGTGCAGGGCCGTTCCGCACTCCAGGCCGGGCTGATGTTCCTGCCGATGACGGGCCTGATCGCGGTGACGAACGTGGTGGCGGGCAAGCTCGCGGGCCGTTATGGCGCCCGGGTGCCCATGGTGGTGGGGCAGGGCCTGGCCGTCGTAGGGCTGCTCGCGATGCTGTACGCAGACTCCGGGACGTCTCCCGTCCTGGTGGCCCTGCTCCTCGTCCCCATGGCGTTGGGCTGCGCCCTGACGGTGCCGCCGCTGACGGCGGCGATGCTGGACGCCGTACCCGCCGAGCGGGCGGGGCTGGCGGCCGGTGTCCTCAACTCGGCGCGGCAGACGGCCGGGGCGCTGGGCATCGCCGTCTTCGGGGCGCTGATCTCCGACGGCTTCGTGGCGGGGATGCGGCTGAGCCTGGTGATCAGCGCGGGCCTGCTGGCGGTGACGGGCCTGCTCAGCTGCCGTCTCGCAGGTCCTTCGGCCAGTTCGGGCTGAACTCGATGTGGTCGTACGTCACGACACACCCCTCCCCCATCGGCGACTGGGTCATGAAACCGACCAGGGCGGCGTCGCTCTCCTTCTCGTCACCGAGGGTGAAGAGGCGGACGAAGGTCCAGTGCCGGCCGTCCCGGGAGGCGTGGAAGGCGAAGGCACGCCCGGTGCGGCTGACTCTGAGCCACACCGAACTTCCCTCCACCGTAAAGGAGTTGGCGTCATCGGAGTGCCCCCGGGTGACCACCGTGCAGACGGTGGGCACGTCCGGGGAGTACTCCAGGCAGAGCTTGGCCCAGGCGCGGTCGCCGACATGGACGTAGAGCACTCCGGCGTCGAAGGCGGCGGCGAACCCGACGGTGACACGGGCGATGAGCTGAAAGTCGCCCTCGGGCGCCCCGAGGAGCCGCGGCGCATCGGAGGCGGGATCCAGAGCCTCCCCGGTGGGCGGCACGAACCGGTCCTGCCGGGGGCCGGCCCATCCGGAGAGGATGCCGTCCTCGTAGGCCCAGTGACCGTCGGGGCCGTAGCTACGGAGCGGGAAAGGCAGTTGGGGAAGTTCGACGTCCATCGCCACAGTGTCTCAGTAGAACTCGCGCGGCATCCTGGCAGCGCCGGGATCTGCCACGCCCCAAAGGGGCGCGGGGAACTGCGCGACCGGCCACTGCGGACCGGCACCGCGCATCACACCCGCACCCCTGTGGCGAATCCCGCGGAGCGTCACCGCTCCAAACGACCGTTGAACCTGCGAGGCAGTCCCAGCGGATTGTCGTCCCGGAGCTCCTTGGGCAGCAGCGCCTCGGGCGCCCCCTGATAGGCAACCGGCCTCATCCACCGCTCGATCGCCGTACCGCCGACCGACGTCGACGTCGAGGTCGTCGCCGGGTAAGGCCCACCGTGATGCTGCGCCTGCGCGACGGCGACCCCCGTCGGCCACCCGTTCACCAGCACACGCCCGGCCAGCGGCGTCAGCTCCGCGAGGATCTCCGCACCACGGCCCTCACCCGCCGCTTCCTCAGCGGAGAGGTGGACCGTCGCCGTGAGGTTGCCGGGCAGCCGGGACAGCACGGCCCGCGCCTGCGCGTCGTCGTCGTAGCGGGCCACCACCGTCACCGGACCGAAGCACTCCTCGAGGAGCAGGTCGTACTCCCCCTCACTCGTCAGCTTCTCGGCCGCGACCGTCAGGAACCCGGCGCTGACCGTGTGCTCGCCCCCCGCACCCGGCGTCACCGGGGCTTCCACCTCGGCGAGCCCGGCACGCTCGGCGACCCCGGCGACGAAGTTGTCCCGCATGCGGTGGTCGAGGAGGACACCGGCGTCGGTGTCGCTCACGGCGTCCGTGAGCGACTTGACCAGGCCGTCACCCGCGGCACCGGACGGCACCAGCACAAGCCCCGGCTTCACACAGAACTGCCCGACGCCCAGCGTCATCGAGCCCGCGAGCCCCGTACCGATCGCCTCGGCGCGCTCGGCGGCCGCGGCCTCGGTGATCACGACGGGGTTCAGTGACCCCAGCTCACCGTGGAACGGGATCGGCACCGGCCGCGCAGCCGCCGCGTCGAAGAGGGCGCGGCCACCCCGGATCGAACCGGTGAAGCCGGCCGCGGTGACCAGCGGGTGCTTGATCAGCTCGATGCCCGACTCGAAGCCGTGCACGAGGCCGATGACACCCTCGGGGATGCCGTGCTCACCGGCGGCCCGCCGCAGGACGGCCGCGACCAGCTCGGACAGCGCCGGGTGGTCGGGGTGGGCCTTGACGACGACCGGGCAGCCCGCGCCCAGCGCGCTCGCGGTGTCGCCGCCGGCGACGGAGAAGGCGAAGGGGAAGTTGGACGCCGAGTAGACGGCGACCACGCCGAGGGGCACCTTGTAGCGGCGCAGGTCCGGGATCGGCGGGGTCGCGGTGTCGTCGGGGTGGTTGATGACGACGTCGAGGAAGGCGCCCTCGTCGACGATGTCCGCGAACGACCGCAGCTGGAAGCAGGTGCGGGCGAGTTCGCCGGTGAGGCGGACCGGGCCTAGCGCGGTCTCCGCGTCGGCGGCCTCGACGAGCTGGTCCTTGGCCGCCTGGAGCTGGTCGGCGGCGGTGCGCAGGAAGGCCGCGCGGACCGTGCGGTCGGCGAGCGCGCCGCGCGCGTCGTCCGCGGCGCGGACGGCGGCGTCCACCTCCCGGGCTGTGGCCTCCACCGCAACCTGTTCACGCTGCTTCCCGGTTCGGGGGTCGACACTCCAGACTGGTGCTGCTGCCACCGCGGGTCCCTCCACACATGTATTGCCGCAGTACGGGGTCATCCACCAGGGTCGTTCGATATGCTGAACGCTGTCTCTGATGATGAATATGCTTCGGAGACTATTTCCCGTCGAACGAAGGGGTCAAGGGCGATGTCGGCTGGCGAGACGGGCGGCGGGGCGCAGGTCAAGTCCGCGGTACGGACGGTTGAACTGCTCGAATACTTCGCCGGACGCCCCGGCATGCACTCCCTCGCGTCGGTCCAGGAGGCCGTGGGATACCCCAAGTCCAGCCTCTACATGTTGCTGCGCACGCTCGTCGAGCTGGGCTGGGTGGAGACGGACGCGACGGGCACGCGGTACGGCATCGGCGTACGGGCACTGCTGGTCGGCACCTCCTACATCGACGGCGACGAGGTGGTCGCGGCGGCCCGTCCGACGCTGGACCGGCTGTCGGACGACACAACCGAGACCATCCACCTGGCCCGTCTGGACGGCACGAACGTCGTCTACCTGGCCACCCGCCAGTCCCAGCACTACCTGCGCCCCTTCACCCGGGTCGGCCGTCGCCTGCCCGCCCACTCGACCTCCCTCGGCAAGGCGCTGCTGAGCACCTACACGGACGAACAGGTCCGCAAGATGCTCCCGGAGACGCTCCCCGCGCTGACCGAGAACACCATCACCGACCGCGAGAAGCTCATCGAGGAGCTCCACCAGGTCCGCGAGCAGGGCTTCGCCGTCGACCGTGAGGAGAACACATTGGGGCTGCGCTGCTTCGGCGTCGCGATTCCGTACCGCACCCCGGCCCGCGACGCGATCAGCTGCTCGGTGCCGGTGGCCCGACTGACGCCCGCCCACGAGCAGATGGTCAAGGACGCGCTGTTCGACGCACGCGACAGACTGACGCTGGCCACGCGGAGGCTCTGACTCCGTCGCAGACCCAGATCTCGCCCGCAGACCCAGATCTCCCCCGCGGGCCCTGATCTCCCTCCTAGGCTCTGACCCCATGGATGTGGAACTCCGCGAGGTACACGACAGCGACCTGCCGGTCTTCTACCGGCAGATGAACGACCCCGAGGCCCTGCGCATGGCGGCCTTCACCCCCAAGGACCCGGCCGACCGGGACGCCTTCGACGCGCACTGGAAACGGATCCGGTCCTCGGACGCCGTGCTGCGGACGATCCTGGCCGACGGTGACGTGGTGGGCAGCACGGCGGTGTACGGGGAGCCGGGCGAGCGGGAGGTGACGTACTGGGGGACCGGGCGTACTGGGGGCGGGGCATCGCCACTGCCGCGCTGCGCGGGCTGCTCACCGAGGTCCCCGAGCGCCCGCTGTACGCCCGGGCGGCGGCGGACAACGCGGGCTCGCTGCGGGTGCTGCACAAGTGCGGATTCCGGGTGACCGCGCAGGCCAGGGGCTTCGCGAACGCGCGGGGCGAGGAGATCGACGAGGTCGTCCTCCACCTGGGGGGCTGAGGGCCTCTCCCCCGTCAGACGGAGACGGATCATCGCCGCGCAGGAGGTGCCGACGGGCGCTCTCGCGGGAGCGTGGCCGTATGACGCAGACACTCGCTCCCGCCCAGGAGACCGACCACGCCGTCGGGCTCGGCAGGTCCCGTCGCGCCCTGCGGGCCGTCGCCATCGTCTCCTGCCTGCCGTACCTCTCGCTCAAGATCGTCTGGATCGCCGGGAGCCGGATCGGCATCCCGGACGGCAGCTCCCTGCTGGAGCACCGGGCGACCATGGCTGTCGCCAACAGCGTCACCGTGCTCATGGACGCGGCCGTCATCGTGCTCGCGCTGGTGCTGACCCGGCCGTGGGGGCTGCGGGTGCCCGCGTGGCTGCTCGTCCTCCCCGCCTGGGTGGCCACCGGACTGCTCGCGCCGATCATGGCCGGGTTCCCGCTCCAGGTGCTCGTCGACGCGCTCGGCGGGCCCGCGAACACCACCGCAGCCGATGGTGAACCGTTCCTCGACGCCTGGGTCTTCGGGGTCGTCTACACCGGGTTCATCGTGCAGGGACTCAGCCTCGGCGCCCTGCTCGTGCTGTACGCCCGTGACCGCTGGGGCCGGCTGTGGGAGGGACGGATCTGGGAGCTTCCGGTCGGCCTCATCGGGGCGGCCCAGCGTGCCGTCGCCGTCGCGGCGGCCGGGTGCGGGCTGCCGCCGCTGACCGCCCACCTGCTGTGGGCGTGCGGCGGCACCACCGGGCTGGCCGAGGCCCACCTCGCCGACCGCACCAGTGGCTTCTACGTCATGGAGGCTCTGTCCGCCCTGTTCCTCGCCATGGCCGTCACCGGCGGCCTCCTCCTCGCCTTCCGGCGCGGCCGGGCGCTGCCCGTCGGACTGCCCCTCACCCTCGCCTGGGTCGGCTCCGCCGCCACGGTCTGCTGGGCGGGCTGGCTGTCGCTGGCCCCGCTCACCGACATCGCCGACGGCCCGACACCGGTGCTGAGCCTCACCTACGCTGGCCAGATGATCGTCGGCATCCTCGTCGCCTGCCTCGGCGTCCACTTCCTCGCGGAGCGCTCCGCGAGGCAGAAGTGCCGTACGGCATGAGTGAGTTCATCCGCCATCTGTTCGGGCGGCGGGCGCGCCGGCGCTGGATCCATCTGATCCTCGGCGGCGCGCTCGCCATGCCGTACGTCTTCGTCGGTCAGCTCGTCGTCGGCCCCGCCACCGACTCCAGGTACGTCTTCCAGGACCTGCCCCTGCAACTCCTCTCCTTCACCGTCGGGTTGCCCCTCGCCGCCCTCACCGCCGCCCTGTTCCCGCTGACCCGGTCCCTGGAGGCGGGTGCCGTGCGGTCGCTGTGCGGTGTCGACGCGGGGCTGCTCGCCCACGGCCCCGCCCGGACGCGGGCCGCGAAGGGGCGTACGGCGGCCTGGTTCACGCTGCATCTCGGGTTCGGCGGGATCATCTCGGGGATGTCGCTGGCGGTGCCGCCGTTCGCGGGCTTCCTCGCCGCACTGCCGCTGATCGTCCGGCTGGGCGGTGCCGAGGCCGTCGAGCTGCCCGAATCCCTCGACCAGCCCTGGGTGTTGGCGCTCGCGCCGGTCGCGGGCGTGGCGTCCCTGCTGGCGCTCGCCGGCTGCGCGGCCGCCTCCGGCGCGCTCCTCGCCCGCTGGGCGCCCGCGCTGCTCGGGCCCACGCCCGAGGACCGGCTCGCGGCGGCCGAGGCACGCGCCGCCGACCTCGCCGTGCGCAACCGGCTCGCGCGCGAACTGCACGACTCCGTGGGCCACGCCCTCAGCGCCGTCACCCTCCAGGCGAGCGCGGCCCGCCGACTCCTCGACACGGACCCGGAGTTCGTTCGCGAGGCCCTCGCCGCGATCGAGGACACCACCCGGCGCACGGTCGGCGAACTCGACGCCGTCCTGGGCGTGTTGAGAGACGGCGGCACACCCGGTACGGCTCCGGCGCCCACCCTCGCCGCCGACCTGGAGGGCCTGCTGCGCCGCACCCGCGCGGGCGGGGCGCGGGTGACCGCCACGGTCGAGGCCGACGCCGAAGCCCTGCCGCCCGTCCTGGCCCGCGAGGGCTACCGCATCGTGCAGGAGGGGCTGAGCAACGCCCTCAAGCACGCCGGTGACCAGGTGAGGGTGAGCTTGCGGATCGAGGTCGCCGACGAGCACCTGGAGATCACCGTCGAGAACCCCCTGGCCCACGCCTCCCCCTGCCGCCCCGGCGGCGGCCACGGCCTGCGCGGCATCGCCGACCGGGCGCGGCTGCTGGGCGGAACGGTGGAGGCGGGGACGGTGGAGGCGGGGACGGTGGAGGCGGGAGCGGCGGAGGCCGGGGCGGCAGCGACGGGACCGGCGAAGGCAGGCACGACGAAGGGCACCTGGCGACTGCACGTACGGCTGCCCATGAAGGGACCCGCATGACGAGCATGACGACCAGCCCACCCATCCGTATCGTCCTCGCCGACGACGAGCGCATGGTCCGCACCGCCCTGCGCGCCATCCTCTCCGCCGAGCCGGACCTGGAGGTGGTCGGTGAGGCGGCGACCGGCGCCGAGGCGGTGTCCGTGGTGCGGGAGCGGCGGCCCGACGTGGTCCTCATGGACGTCCGGATGCCGGAGATCGACGGCATCCGGGCCACCGAGCAGATCCTGGCCACGCTCGACGAACCTCCCCGCATCGTCGTCGTCACCACCTTCGAGAACGACTCCTATGTGTACGACGCCCTGCGCGCGGGAGCCGCCGGGTTCCTGTTGAAGCGGGCGGAGGCCGACGCGCTCGTCCAGGCCGTACGGCTGGTCTCGCGCACCGACACCCTGCTGTTCCCGTCGGCCGTCCGCAGCCTCGCGGCCGAGCACGCGCGCGCGTACCCCGCCCCGCCGCCCTGGGTGGCGAAGCTCACGGGCCGCGAGAGCGAGGTGCTGCGGCTGATGGCACAGGGCCTGACCAACGCGGAGATCGCGCGGCGCATGGAGGTCGGTCCGGCCACGGTGAAGTCGCATGTGGCTGCGGTGCTGGCCAAGACCGGCACCCGGGACCGCACACAGGCCGTGATCGCCGCGTACGAGGCGGGTTTCATGAACGCTCGATGAGAAAACAGGGCGGAAGGGAACGTTCCGTCCCATCCTGATCGTCTTCTTGAGTGGGATGAACAAGACGATCAGGCGGGCGTCCGTCTTCGCGCTGCTGCTGGTGTTCGCTCTGCTGGTCAGGGCGACCTGGGTGCAGTTCTACGAAGGCCAGGCGCTCGCGGACGACAAGGACAACCGGCGGAACACGATCGCGCTGTACAGCGAGCCGCTCGGCAACATCATCGTGGGCGGCGAAGCCATCACCGGCTCGGCGCCGACGAAGAGCGGTGACCTCGCGTACAAGCGGACGTACACCGACGGCGCGCTGTACTCGGCCGTGACCGGCTACAGCTCGCAGGCGTACGGAGCCACACAGTTGGAGGGCATCTACCAGGACCTGCTCGACGGCAGCGACAACCGCCTGAAAAGCGTGATGGACACGGTCACCGGCAAGCGGGCCGATCCGGGCAACGTGATCACGACGATCGACCCGGATGTGCAGAAGGCGGCGTACGACGCGCTCGGCGACAACAAGGGCGCCGCCGTCGCGATCGACCCCACCACCGGGAAGATCCTGGCGGTCGCCTCCACTCCGTCGTACGACCCGTCGCGGATCACCACGGGTGACTCCGCCGCCTGGAAGCAGCTGACCAAGGACGCCGACAAGCCGATGACGAACCGCGCGCTGCGCCAGCCGCTGCCGCCGGGTTCGACGTTCAAGCTGGTCGTGGCGGCGGCCGCGCTGGAGGACGGCCTGTACTCGTCGGTGGACGAGAAGACGGACAGTCCGGACCCGTACCCGCTGCCGCAGTCGAGCGACAAGCTGACGAACGAGAACCTGTCCGCCCCGTGCGAGAACGCCTCGATCCGGGTGGCGCTGCAGTACTCGTGCAACAACGTCTTCGGGAGCATGGCCGTCGCCCTGGGCCAGGACAAGGTCCGGGAGATGGCCGAGAAGTTCGGCTTCAACGACAAGGAGCAGGACGTGCCGGTGCGGGCGTACACCAGCGTGTACCCCTCCGACATGGACGACGCGTCGACCGCCCTGACCGGCATCGGCCAGTTCGACGTCACCGCCACCCCGCTCCAGATGGCCATGGTGTCGGCCGCCATAGCCAACGACGGCAAGCTGGTCTCGCCGCACATGGTGTCCCAGATCACCGACGGCGGCGGCGACGTCCTGGAGAACTACGACGACGACGCCGACACCAAGGAGATCGTCAGCTCCGACACGGCCGAGCAGCTCCAGTCGGCGATGCAGACGGTCGTGGAGAAGGGCACAGGCACGAACGCGCAGATCTCGGGCGCGACGGTGGGCGGCAAGACGGGCACGGCCCAGCACGGCGAGAACAACAGCAAGACGCCGTACGCCTGGTTCACGTCCTACGGGAAGGCCGACGGCAAGGAGGTCGCCGTGGCGGTGATCGTCGAGCAGTCGAACGCGGCGCGCTCGGAGGTCAGCGGTAACGGGCTGGCGGCGCCGGTGGCCAAGGCCGTGATGGAGGCCGCGCTGAAGAACTAGCGAAGGGCCCCGGCTCAACACCGGGGCTCTTCCCTACTTCACGCCCAGGATCTGCTCGATCGGGTTGATGGCGAAGTACACCAGGAACAGCACCGAGGTCCCCCACAGCAACCAGTGGATCTCCTTCGCCTTCCCCAGCACGACCTTGATCACGACGTAGGCGAGGAACCCTGCCCCGATGCCGTTGGTGATCGAGTACGTGAACGGCATCACGGCGATGGTCAGGAACGCCGGGATGGCGATCTCGTACTTGTCCCAGTCGATGTGCTTGACCTGGGTCATCATCAGGAAGCCGACGGCGACGAGGGCGGGGGCCGCGGCCTGGAGCGGGACGATCGTGAGCAGCGGGGTCAGGAAGAGGGCCAGGGCGAACATGCCGCCGGTGATCAGGTTGGCAAAGCCCGTGCGCGCGCCCTCGCCGACGCCCGCCGCCGACTCGATGTAGGAGGTCGCGGAGGACGACGAGGCCGCACCGCCGGCGGCCGCCGCGGCGCCGTCGATCAGCAGCACCCGGCCGAGGTTGGGCACCTTGCCCTGTTCGTCGAGGAGACCGGCCTCCGCGCTGATGCCGACGACCGTGCCCATGGTGTCGAAGAAGTCGGACAGGATCAGCGTGAAGATCAGCAGGACGACGGTGATGGCCGTGGTCTCGCCGAACGCGCCGAACAGGCTGAAGTCGCCGATGAGTCCGAAGTCGGGGGTGTCGACCACCTTGTCCGGCCAGGCCGGTGTGGTCAGACCCCAGGCCTTGATGTCGGCGATCGAGTTGATGACCATCGCGACGACCGTCATGGTGACGATGCTGATCAGGATGGCGCCCTTCACCTTGCGGGCGAGCAGGGCGATCGTCAGCAGGACTCCGAGGCAGAAGACGAGCATCGGCCACCCGGTGAGCTGGCCGGTGCCGCCCAGCTGAACCGGCACGGTGGTGTTCGCGGCGTCCGGGATGCGGCTGACGAACCCGGCGTCGACGAAGCCGATGAAGGCGATGAACAGGCCGATGCCGACGCTGATGGCCTGCTTGAGCGGTTGCGGGATGGCGTGCATGACGGCCTCGCGCAGACCGGTGACCACGAGCACGCAGATCAGCAGGCCTTCGAGGACGACCAGGCCCATCGCGTCGTCCCAGGACATCAACGGGGCGATCTGGAAGGCGACAACGGCATTGAGGCCCAGGCCGGCGGCGAGCGCGAGCGGGAGGTTGCCGCCGACACCCATGATGATCGTCATGACGGCGGCCACCAGGGCGGTGGCGGTGGTGAGTTGGACCGCGTCCAGCTGGTCGCCGAACTTGTCCTTCGCGCTGCCGAGAATGATGGGATTCAGGACAAGGATGTAGGCCATCGTGAAGAACGTGGCGAAGCCGCCGCGTATCTCACGGGCGAAGGTGGACCCCCGTGCGGAGATCTTGAAGAACCGGTCGACGCTGTTCACGCCTGGTGGCGGGGCACTTGGCCGGTCGGTCACCTTCTGGGATTCGGACATGGCGGTCGCTCCTTGTTGCCTGACTGATCGGTGTGCGGATGCTGGCTGGATTGTTCCCGCGTTGAACGCGTTTCAGGTTTTCTCCGTGTTACGGAATCAGTGCTGCTCACCGTACGGCCTGCCATACGGCGTTCGAAGCTCTGTACGACCAAGCACTCGATCACTGCTACGCTTCCGGATCTCCATTCCGGATGACCTCCGGACGATCACATGTCATTCACATGGCACGCACAGGCAGGAGGGGGATCACCCGTGGGCACGGTCGTCGACGACACCGCCTCCGTGGAGTTCCACGCCTTCTTCGAACGCCACTACGCCGAACTGTCCCGCCTCGCCCATCTGTTGACGGGCGAGGCGGACGCCGCGGACGATCTGGCGGCGGACGCCTTGCTGGCGCTGTGGCACCGCTGGGACCGGGTACGCGCGGCCGACCATCCGGTGGCCTACGCGCGCGGGGTGGTCGCCAATCTGGCCCGCACGAAAATCCGCAGCGCGGTCCGGGAACGGCGGCGCATCGCCCTGTTCTGGTCGCAACGCGAGGAGAAGACGGAGAACCCGGACGTCGCGGGCGTCGTCGATGTCCAGGAGGCGTTGCGTAGACTCCCGTTCCGCAAACGCGCCTGTGTGGTGCTGCGGCACGCCTTCGACCTGTCCGAGAAGGACACCGCCCTCGCCCTGGGCGTCTCGGTCGGTACGGTGAAGAGCCAGACCTCGAAGGGCATGGCCGAGTTGCAGCGGCTGCTCGGGGCACAGGGAGCTCCGCTCAGGGTGCACGCGGCGATGGTGCGCACCGGTGACACCGGAGGAAGGGACCGATGACGATGCGGCGGGACGTGCACGACGAGCTGCGCGCCCGGCTGCACCAGGCGGCCGAGGCGCACGAGCCCGACCGGGAGCGGATGCTGGCCCGGATCGAGCGCGGGATGAGCGAACAGACCCGCCCCGACCACCGGGCGACCCGTCCGCCGGTCTACGGCTGGTTCCGGGTGGTGACCGCCACGGCCGCGGTCGCCGGTGTCCTCGCGGTCGGCGGGTACGCGGTCGCGTCCGCCGTGAAGGAGGACACCCCGCAGCAGACGGTGGCGACCTCGCCGACGCCCACGCCGTCGCCGGACGCGACGAGCCGCGCGCCGGTGCCGCCCGTGAACCCCACGCCGGAGAAACCGCGGCAGACGCCCGAGCCGAGCAGGTCCCCCTCGCAGCAGCCGTCCGTGACCGCCCCGCTGCCGGCCGCCGAGGGCGCGGAGGACGGCCCGCTGTGGTCGGACGGCTCGGTGGACCCGCACAGCAACGACTTCTGGGCGCAGAGCAATCTCACCCTCAAGACGAGCGAGCAGCTCACCGCGCTCACCGTACGATTGAAGGTCGCCCAGACCGGCGGGGTCACCTCGGCCGGCGCCTGGCGCTCGCTGCCCGAGGACGACTTCACGCTGACGGTCGAGGAGAAGGACGGCTTCCTCGTCTACACCTGGGTGCTCAAGGAGGGCCGTACGGTCCGCGCGGGCGAGTGGGTGTTCGCGGGGCAGTACGACCATGAGCGCGGCGGCCGGGACGCCAAGGACGACAGCTATGCGATGACGGCCACGGCGGGCGGCGAACAGCTGTCCGTGGCGGGCGACTTCGCAGATCACGACGACAACTCCGCTACAGATGAAGGGGATTCGTAAAAGAATCCCGAGCGCGCGGCAACCCTTCCTTCACCCGGGGGCGACCAAGAGTCGCAACGATCCCCCCACGCAAGGAATCGGGTAATGACAGCACGAGCCGAACAGCGCGTCAGCCACCGCCGCAAGGTCACGAAGCGGCGGGCGGTGATCGCCGGAGCCTCGGCCCTGGGCATCACGGGTGCCGCGATCGTCACGACGACGATGCTGTCCACCGCCGGTGCCACCGCCTCCTGGCCGACGGCCAAGGGCAAGCAGGCCGTGACCAGCACGATCAAGGTCTCCGGCACGCTTGACGGTGGCTACAAGGAGTACTACGGCAGCGGCGCCCTGGGCGGCAACGGCCAGGAAGAGGGCCAGGACCCGATCTTCCAGCTGGCGGACGGCGCCGTTCTGAAGAACGTGATCCTCGGCAGTCCGGCCGCCGACGGCGTGCACTGCCTGGGCAGCTGCACGCTGCGGAACGTGTGGTGGAACGACGTCGGCGAGGACGCGGCGACGTTCAAGGGCAAGTCGTCCTCGGCCGTGTACGCGGTCTACGGCGGCGGCGCGAAGAACGGGTCGGACAAGGTCCTCCAGTTCAACGGCGCGGGCAAGCTGGTCGTCAGCAAGTTCCAGGTGGCGGGCTCGGGCAAGCTGGTGCGCAGTTGCGGAAACTGCTCCACGCAGTACAAGCGCACGATCATCATCAACGACGTGGACGTCACCGCGCCGATGAACTCGATCGTCGGCATCAACGCCAACTACGGCGACACGGCCGCCCTGCGCAAGGTCCGCATCCACGGCGACAGCGGCAAGAAGATCAAGACCTGCGTCCGCTTCAAGGGCAACAGCTCGGGCGACGAGCCGACGGAAATCGGCACCGGCGCTGACGGAACCTCCTGCAAGTTCTCGTCATCTGACATCACGTACCAGTGAGTGAACGTTCAAGCACCTCCCCCGGGGCGTCTCCCGGGCCATCCCCCGGAGCACGACCTGTGAGCACGCACAAGAGAAGCCTCACCCGCAGGCGGGTCCTCGGGGCCTCCGCGATCGGCGTCGCCGCCACCGGTGCCGCCGTCGCGGGCGGCACCGGCCTCCTCTCCTCCGCCTCCGCCGCGACCTTCGGCTACAAGGACGACGGTTCCCACTACGTCATCGACACCGGAGCCTCGCTCGTCCTCAAGGTCTCCAAGTCGACCGGCGACCTGACGTCCCTCGTGTACAAGGGCAAGGAGTACGAGGGGTACGGCGGCAAGCACTCGCACGTCGAGTCCGGGCTGGGCGCGTCCACGGTGACGATCAAGCAGTCGGGCTCGACGATCCTGGTGAAGGTCGTACACGGGGCGATCACCCAGTGGTACGCGGCGCGCAGCGGCCAGAACAACGTCTACCTGTGGACGAACAAGGCCGACGCCTCCTTCACGGCGACTCGCTTCCTCGTCCGTCTGAAGCCGGGGATCTTCCCCAACGAAGGCCCGGACACCTGGATCGAGGCCTCCGACAAGGTCATCGAGGCCGGGGACGTCTGGAAGCGCGCGGACGGTACGACCCACTCCAAGCACTACTCGGGCAAGCGCGTCATCGACTACGACCACGTCGGCTTCACCACCGGCTCGGTCGGTCTGTGGCTGGTGCGCTCCAACCACGAGAAGGCGTCGGGCGGACCGTTCTACCGCTCACTGCTGCGCCACTCGAACGACCTGGGCGCCGGCCTCTACGAGATCCTGCACTACAACCAGGCACAGACGGAGCCGGAGCGCTTCGGTCTCCAGGGCCCGTACGTGCTGTCGTTCACGGACGGCGGGGCACCGTCGTCGTCCCTCTTCCACGCGCGACTCGACACCTCCTGGGTGGACGGCCTCGGCATCACCGGCTGGGTCGGCGCGTCCGGTCGCGGCAAGGTGGCGGGCGTGGGCCTGAAGGGCATGGACGCGAAGTACGCGTACACCGTGGGCTTCGCGAACGAGGACGCGCAGTACTGGGCGAAGGCCGCGGCCGGGTCGGGGGCGTTCTCCTGCAAGGGGATGCTGCCGGGGACGTACACGATGACCGTCTACAAGGGCGAACTCGCCGTGCACAGCGGCAGGGTGAAGGTGACCGCGGGCGCCGCGACGTCGCTGCACAGCATCACCATCGCCGGCGACCCGTCGGCCGCCAAGGCCATCTGGCGGCTCGGCGACTGGGACGGCACGCCCGGCGGGTTCAAGAACGCCGAGCTGATGACGTACGCGCATCCGTCCGACGGGCGCGCGGCGAAGTGGACGGGGAACGTCACGATCGGCGGCGGCAGCGAGGCCGCGGCCTTCCCGGCGTACCTGTGGAAGGACGTCAACGACGGTGTCCTGGTCTACTTCAAGCTGACCAAGGAGCAGGCCGCGGCGGCGCACACCCTGCGGGTCGGGGTGACGGACGCGTTCCTGAACGGCCGGCCGCGCATCGCCGTGAACGACTGGGTCTCGGCCGCCCCCACAGCTCCCACACAACCCTCGACGCGTTCCCTCACCACGGGTTCCTACCGCGGGAACAACCACACGTTCGTCTTCAACGTCCCTAAGAGTGCGTGGAAGACGGACACGACCCAGTACAACGTCCTGAGGATCAACATCGTCAGTGGTTCGAGCGGCTCGGCCCACCTCAGCCCGGGCACCTCGTTCGACTGTCTGGACCTGCTGACCTGAGCCCCCCTCGGTCAGCAGTGGAACGCCCCCGCCGGTGACGACCGGCGGGGGCGTTCGCGGCAGTCAGTTCATCGTCGACCCGATCGTCGCCGACCCCGTCGTCAGGAACGTGGTCGACGGCAACGCCCCGCTCGCCTGCCGGGAGGCATACGCCGTTGTCGCGTCCTTCGACTTGAAGGACGGGGTCGCCACCCCGTTGTCCCAGTTGTTCGCCGCGCTGACGGTCGACGACCCCAGCTTGGACAGCCCGCCTTTGTTGCTCACCGCGAGATTGCGGGCGAGGCGCGCCTTGCCGGTGGCGAAGTAGAAGCCGGAGGCGGTGTTGGCGTAGGCGGTGTTGCGGTTGAGGGCGATCGCCCCGGTGTTGGAGTTCTCCGTGAAGCCGTGCAGCGTGTTGTCCCAGGCCGCGTTGTTGTTGACGACGTGTGCGACGGAGGCCCCTCCGCCGCCCAGCTTGAAGCCGTTGCCGTTGCCCTCGAAGGCGGAGTCGGCCCAGCGGTTCTTGCCGTTGCCGAAGGCCCAGGTGTGCTCGACGGTGACCGGCGAGGAGAACTGCCAGAGGTCGAGACCGTCATCGGAATTGTTGTACAGGCGCGCCCCGGTGAGCTTGTTGCCCGTTCCGGAGCCGAACTTGATGGCGATCCCGTCGGCGTTCTGACCGTGCCCGGACGGGTCGTAGTTGCCGTGACTGTCCAGGTTCTGCACGAGGTTGTTCGTCGTACCGTCGCCGCGCAGGGTGAAGCCGGAGTCGCCGTTGTTCGCGGTGACCAGGTTCTTGAAGACGCCGCCCACCGACGAGGTGGCGACGAAGCCCTGGGCCGGGGCGTTGACGAAGGTGAGGTTCTGGACGGTCCAGTAGTCGCCGTAGATCCCGGCCAGCCAGGAGCCGGCGGGCAGCTTGGCGCCGTCGATCCTCACCTTCTCGCTGCCGTACGCCTGCAGCGTGATCCGGGCCGAACCGGTGCCGTTCGCCGTGGACTTGAGGGTGGCGGTCGGCTGGTAGGTGCCGCCGCGGACCTGGATGGCCGTACCGGCGGTGGCGTTCTTGACGGCCGACTCCAGCTGAGCGGTGGTGGACACGGTGACCGTCGTCGCGGCGGCCTCGGCACCACCGTCGGAGAGGCCGACGCAGACGCCGCCCGCCCCCGACGCCACGGCGATCGCCGCGGCGATGGACAAGGTACGGGTCCTGCGGTGACGGCCGGTGCTCAAGCGCACGGAGCGTTCCTTTCCTGGGGAATGGGGCCGAAGCGGGCCGGAGGGGCCGCCCCGGCCCGCTTCTGGCATCTGGTCGCCGCCGCGACCAGGAAGGTTGCCGCACCCCGCCGAAAGCGAGCGAAACTTTCGGTCCCCGTCCGTCACCTGCGCACCGATTGACGCCCTGTCCCCCACCGATGACACTCCGAGTCAGCCGAACAAACAGAACCCCCCACCCGAACCCCCAGACTCACACAGGATGTGTCATGCGCCCCCGCACCGCCCGCACGCTCCTGACCCCACTGATCCCCCTCCTGGCTCTCCTGCTCGGCCTGCTGGCCGCACCCCCCAGTACCGCGAACTCCGGAGCACCACCCGTGACACAGCCCGTCAGCCAGCCCAAGTACGCCGGTTATCTCTTCGCCTACTTCACCGGCGAGGGCACCGCCGACGGCGAGCAGATCCGCTACGCCCTCAGCCGCGGCAACGACGCGCTGCACTGGCGGGAGCTGAACGCCGGCAAGCCGGTCCTCACGTCCACGATCGGGGAGAAGGGCCTGCGCGACCCGTTCGTGATCCGCTCCCCCGAGGGCGACAAGTTCTACATGATCGCGACCGACCTGCGGATGTACCGGAACAGCAGCGGCAGTTGGGACCAGGTCCAGCGGCACGGCAGCAAGTCGATCATGGTCTGGGAGTCCACCGACCTGGTCCACTGGACTGACCAGCGCCTGGTGAAGGTCTCCCCCGACAACGCGGGCAACACCTGGGCGCCGGAGGCGTACTGGGACGACAGCCTGGGTGAGTTCGTCGTCTTCTGGGCGTCGAAGCTGTACGCCGACGACGACCCCGACCACACCGGATCGACGTACAACAAGATGCTGTACGCGACCACGAAGGACTTCCGCACCTTCAGCGCGCCGAAGGTCTGGGACGACCCCGGCTACTCGGTCATCGACTCGACCGTGGTCAAGCACAAGGACACCTACTACCGCTACACCAAGGACGAGCGGGACCCGAGCTCCTCCAGCCCCTGCTCGAAGTTCATCACCGCGGAGAAGTCGACGAGCCTGACCGACACGTCGTACGACTTCGTGGCCGACTGCATCGGCAGCGGCGCGATGGACCGGGGCGAGGGTCCGACGGTGTTCAAGTCGAACACCGAGGAGAAGTGGTACCTGTTCATCGACGAGTACGGCGGCCGCGGCTACCTCCCCTTCGAGACGACCGACCTCGACTCGGGCAAGTGGACCCCGTCCACCGACTACCAGCTGCCCGCAAGTCCCCGGCACGGCACGGTGATTCCGGTGACGCAGGCGGAGTACGACCGACTGCTGGCCGCGTACCCCGCGAGCCCGGCCTCGGTCGTGGACGCGACGGCGCGGGACCAGAAGGGGTACGCGATCGTCACCGAGAGCGCCTCCAAGGTCGTACTCCCGATGCGGCCGGACGCCGACCTCGGGCGCCTCGCCCCGAAGCTGTGGGTCGGTGAGGGCGCGACGGTCAGCCCACGCTCCGGCACCCGGCGCGACTTCCGCAAGCCGCAGACGTACACGGTGACCGCGGCGGACGGCACGAAGCGCACCTGGACGGTCGAGGCGGTACGGACCGGCAGTCCCGTCCTGCCGGGCCTCAACGCCGACCCGGACGTGCACTACCTCGACGGCGAGTACTGGATCTACCCGACGACCGACGGCTTCCAGGGCTGGAGCGGGACCAAGTTCAAGGCGTACTCGTCGAAGGACCTGGTCCACTGGAAGGACCACGGCGTGATCCTGGACCTGGGGCCGGACGTGAGCTGGGCCGACAAGTACGCCTGGGCGCCCGCGATCGCCGAGCGCGACGGCAAGTACTACTTCTACTTCTGCGCCGAGCAGCAGATCGGCGTGGCGGTGGCCGACTCGCCGGCCGGACCGTTCAAGGACGCGCTGGGCAAGCCGCTGGTCGCCAAGGGCGGTGCGCTCAAGGGCCAGATGATCGACCCGGCCGTCTTCACGGACGACGACGGGACGTCGTATCTCTACTGGGGCAACGGGCACGGGTACGTGGTCCCGCTGAACGACGACATGGTGTCGTACGACGCGTCGAAGGTGCAGGACATCACGCCCGACAACTTCCGCGAGGGCTCCTTCGTGATCAAGCGGAAGGGCACCTACTACTTCATGTGGTCCGAGGACGACACCCGCAGCGAGAACTACCACGTCGCCTACGCCACGGGGCCGTCCCCGCTCGGCCCGTGGACCAAGCGGGGCACCATCCTGCAGAAGCGTCCCGAGTACGGGATCCTCGGCACGGGTCACCACTCCGTGGTCAACGCCCCCGGCACCGACGACTGGTACGTCGTCTACCACCGGTTCGCCCTGAACGGCCCCGGCAGGCCGGGCGGTGACGGCATGCACCGCGAGACGACCATCGACCGGATGCGCTTCGCGGCCGACGACACGATCGAGCCGGTGGTGCCGACGCTGGAGGGGATCAAGCCCGCACGGCGGTAGCTCAGTTCATCGTCGCCCCGATGGTGGTGCTGCCCGTGGTCAGGAACGTGGTCACGGGCAGCGCTCCGTTGGACTGCCGGGCGTTGTACGTGCTCGACGCGTCCGTCGACCGGAAGGCCGGGGTCGATGTCCCGGAGTCCCAGTTGTTGCCGGCCGACACCACCGACGAGCCCTTGCTCACCGTGCCGCTGCCGTTGCGCACGGCGAGGTTCTTGCCGAGCCGGGCCGCACCGGTGGCGAAGTAGTAGCCCCACTTGGCGTTGGCGTAGGCCGTGGTGCGGTTGATGACGATCGCGCCCTTGTTGCTGTTCTCGGTGAAGCCGTTGCCGGCGTTGTCCCAGGCGGCGGAGTTGTTGACGACGTGCGCGACGACCTCGCCGTCGCCGCCCAGCTTGTAGCCGTTGCCGTCGCCCGCGAAGGCGGAGTCGGACCAGCGGTTCTTGCCGTTGCCGAAGGCCCAGGTGTGCTCGACGGTGACCGGCGAGGAGAAGGACCAGAAGTCCAGACCGTCGTCCGAGTTGTTGTAGAGGCGGGCCCCGGTGATCAGGTTTCCGGTGCCGGAGCCGAACTTCACGGCGATGCCGTCGGCGTTCTCACCGTGAGTGGCGGCGTCGTAGTGGCCGTAGGAGTCGATGTTCCGGACGGTGTTGTTGACCGTACCGTCGCCGGTGAGCGTGAAGCCGGAGTCGCCGCCGTTGATGGTCTTGATGTTGTTCCAGTTGGTGCCGGTGCAGGACTGGCAGACGACCGCGCTGTCCGGGGAGTTCTGGAAGGTGATGTTGGAGACGTTCCAGTAGTCGGCGGTCAGCTTGAGGATCCAGTCGCCGCCGGGGAGGTTCGAGCCGTCGATCTTCACGGTCTCCGAGCCGTACGCGGTGAGTGTGACCGGCGACGACGAGGTGCCGTTGGCCGTGGACTGCAGGGTGGCCGTCGGGTAGTAGGTGCCGCCGCGGACCTGGATGACGGTGCCGGCGGTGGCGCTGGACAGCGCGCTGGACAGTTCGGCCGAGGTGTCGACCACGACGGTCGCGGCCTGGGCCTGGGTGGGGAGGACGGCCAGGCCGGCGCCCAGGGTGAGGGCCGCCATGGTGGCGAGTGCGGTACGACGAGACATGGAGTGCGGGTCCCTTCTCGTGCGGGTGGGGGGATGGTTCACGTGCACAGGACCGTGTCGAGCCAGGTGAAGACCTCGTCCTGCATGCGGTCCACGAAGACATGGCCGAGGTCGGGCCAGGTCGTGAGATGCAACCGCTCCTCGGCGCGGCGGGAACGCCAGACGGCGCGCAGCTTGTCGTACGCCACGCGGACGCCGTCGGCGGGGAACAGCGGATCGAGTCCGCCGTGGAGGAAGAACATCGGCCTGGGTGCGGCGATGCTCGCCACGTCGGGGAAGTCGAGGAACCGGGGCAGCCCGGGGTGGAGCATGTAGTACGACGACTGCCCGCGCAGCGTGTTGTTGCCGGGCACCATCATTTCCTTCAGGCCGGTCATCCAGCAGACGGCGGCGGTGGCGGCGATGTGGTCGCTGAGCGCGGCGGTCTGCCAGGCGCGGTAGGCGCCCATGGAGAACCCGATGGCCGCGACCCGGCGTGCGTCCACGCGATCGAGGCCGGCCAGGAATCCGGCGGCACGGGCGTCCTCGCGGGCCATGAGTCCGGCGAGCGAGGAGCCGAGGTGGTAGAAGTTGGAGGCCAGGGCCTGCTGCTGGTCGTAGGTGAGCGGGCCCCGGTCGCCCCAGCCGAGGGCGTCCGCGCACAGGACGGCATAGCCGCGACGGGCCAACTCGTCGCCGACGAACCGCCCGCTGAAGTACCGGTCCGCCCAGGCCTGCGCGGAGGCGAGCCGGGTGTCGTCGTACCAGGGCCGGACGAGCTTCTCCTTGCCGATGTCGAACTTGGCCCCGTGGTCGTGGAGGAGCAGGACGGCGGGGAAGGGGCCGGCGCCCTGTGGGGTGAGGAGAGCGGCGCGCACGCGTTCGTGGCGGCTGAGGGAGAGGGTGACCAACTCCCTTGTGTACCCGTCGCCTTGAGGTCCGGCAGTGAACTCCGGTGCGTACGGCGTCCCGTCCTGGCCGTCGACGAGGAGGTGCTCCTCGACCTTGGCGCGGGCGGCGCGCCGCCAGGCCCGGAAGTCGCGGATGGGTGAAGTGCCCCACGCGAGCGGGAAGGTCAGCTCGTCCTTGAGAGCCTGGTGGAAGTCGGGAAGGTTGCCGCCGACGAGGTCGGCCGCCTCGGTGCTCCCGGTGCCCGCCGCGAGGGCCACGGCGGCGGCTCCCGTCACGAACGTCCGGCGTCCCATCGCGTCAGGCATGCGGCCTCCCGGCGCCGGCGTGGGTCAGGACGTAGTGTTCGACCGCCGCCCGGGACATCAGCGGCCGGTACGCGTACACGTCGGCCGGGTGCCAGCCGACGTCATCGGTGAGTCCGAGGCCGTCGGCCACCGCGTTCAGCCGGGCCGGGCGGCCGTTGAACCAGGAGCCGGTGTCGTGGAAGTGCTCGCCTCCGTAGGCGGCGACGGCGAGGGACGGCTCGCCCCCCGGGTAGCTGAAGACATTGCGCTCCGAGAAGATCGCGGACTCCAGGCCGACACCGAGCGCGTAGAGGGTGTCCTCGGTGCTCCCCCGGTACACGTTGTTGACGACGTGCACCTGCCCGAAGCGGACACGGGGCCCGCGCTGCACGATGCCGGTGAACAGGTTGCGGACGAAGGTCACCTTCAGGTGCCCGCGGTCGCGGTCGCCGCGTCCGTCGCCCGACCCGATGAGGAGCGCCTTGTCGTGGTCGTCGAAGCGGCTGTCGGAGACGGTGATGAAGTCGGAGCCGTCCTCGATGTCCAGCAGCCCGTCGTGCCGCTGGACGTGCTCGCCGTGGAAGCCGAGGGGGGCGTCGCGGTCGGGGAAGCGTCCGTCCGTGAAGGTGCAGTGGTCGATCCAGATGTGCTTGCCGGTGATGACGGTCATCGCGTCGAAGCGGGCGTCCCAGTTGCCCTGGGTGCCGTCGCCCGGTGACCAGCTGGTGAAGTGGTCGACGGGGGCTTCGAGACGCAGGTTCCGCACGACGATGTTCGTGCCGGTGTTGACGGTCAGGAAGACCCCGAGGAGCCGGGCGTCGTCGCCGATGCCGACGAGCGTGGTGTTGCTCGGCACGGTCAGCTGGATCTGCGCCTTCTCCTTGTTCGACCCGGTCTGGCGGAGCTGACGCTGCTGCTTGCAGTAGTCGTAGCGGGTGTCGGACCAGGTGGCGCCGTCCTCGCCGAAGCAGGACATGTACTTGGCGAGGTCGTACCCGGGCGCGTAGTCCTGCTCGCCGAGCAGTGAACCGTCGGCCGCCTCATGCCCGTTGATGGCGCCGACGATCCGGATCACCTTGGGCGCGGTGGGGTCGCCGTGGTTGGCGAGGGCCTCCTTGAGCTCGGCGCGGGTGCGCACCGTCCAGGCGGTGCCGCCCGCCCCGCCGGTGGTGCCGGGGCCGGTGGCGGCCCAGCCGACGGGGTCGCGCTGCTCGGCGGCGGAGGCGGCGGTGGCGGTCCCGGGTGCTCCCCCGAGCAGGCACGCCCAGGCGAGCAGAACGGCGGCGGCCCTACGCACCGGGCCGCCAGTCGCCGAGATACGTCCGCTTGGTGTGCACTTCGGCTTCCGTCGCGGTCAGTTGAGGCCGGTTCTCCGGAACCGAGATCACCGCACCCGGCCCGGAGTTGCGGTACTCCCGGAACCGCATGGTCTGCCAGGGGTACTGCTCCCGCATGTTGGTGTACGGCGCCACCGGGTCGATGCCGGGCCCGATCCGGGTGTCCCGCACGACGAGGGACGGCCAGGCGGTCGTCTCGTACGTCGGCACCCATGGCCGGGCGAGCTTGTACGCCGCGTTCTCGGCGCCGGAGGTGACGCGGGAGCGGACGGCGAGGATGCCGTACGGGTTGGCGCGGGCGGTGGACGGGGCGAAGACCATGCCCTTGGGGGTGAAGTCCACGGCCCGTTGGAGCGTGTGGAAGTGGCACTCCTCGAAGACGGCGGTCGCCCGGCCGAAGACGAAGTCGACGTCGCCCTCGATGTAGCAACGGTGGAAGTACTGCCGGTCGAAGGCGCTCAGCGCGCTCGTCTCGACGAACAGCGTGTCCTGGTGGGCCAGCAGCCGGACGTTCTCGAAGTGGGTGCGGTCGCCGTACGTGTACGCCGCCACCGCCTGGGTGCCGGTGATGTCGGGGTGGTCGGCGCGCAGCCAGTCGTTGGCGAGGGTCAGGTCGCGGACGGTGAGGCCGGGGGCGGCCGAGGTGAAGGTGGCGGAGCCCGCGGTGCCGTATGGGGTGCCGTCGGGCTTCTTCGTGCCGTTGGCGTTGTCGTAGACGATGACGGTGTCGCGCGGGTCGCAGGAGGCGCCGCGCAGGGTCAACCCATCCTTGTCGGCGGGCACGTTGACGACCTCACGGTACGTCCCCGGATGCACGACGATCGTCCGGCCGGGCCCGTCCACCGCGTCCACCGCCGCCTGGACGGAGTCGCCGGGGCGGACGTGCAGGACACGACGGGACCCGGTCGCGAAGGCCGGGGTGCCCCCGGCGGCGACGAGACCCACCCCGGCCGCGAGAAGAGCGCGTCTGCGCATGTCAGCACGCCTCCTTCCACGGCTGCCAGTCACCGAGGTAGGCCGCGCGGGTCGCCGACTCGGCCTGTTCGTCGGTGAGTTGGGGCCGGTTCTCGGGGACGGGGACGACCGCGCCGGGGCCGGTGTTGCGGTACTCGGCGAAGCGCTGGCGCTGCCAGGGGAAGGCGTCCGACATGTTGGTGTAGGGCGCGACGGCGTCGATGCCGGGACCGAGGTGGGTGTCCCGGACGACGAGGGACGGGCGGGCGGTGGTGTCGGAGCTGGGAACCCAGGGGCGGGCCAGCTTGTAGTAGGCGTCCGGGGCCTCGCTGCTGACCCGGCTCCTGGTCACCAGGTAGCCGAGCGGGTTGGCGCCCGCCGTCGAGGGCGCGAAGACGAAGCCGTAGGGCGCCGAGGTCAGGTCGGTCCGGGTCAGGGTCCGGAAGTGGCAGTGCTCGTACACGGCCGTGGCCCGCCCGAAGACGAAGTCGACGTCGCCCTCGGCGTAGCAGTGCGAGAAGTACTGGCGGGCGAAGACACCGAGGGCGATCGAGTCGGCGTACAGGGTGTCCTGGTGGCCGAGGAAATGGCAGTGGTGGAACGCGGACCGGTCGCCCTGCACCTTGATGGCGACCGCCTGGGTGCCGGAGACGCCGGGGTGGTCGGCGCGCAGCCAGTCGTTGGCGAAGGTGATGTGGCGGGCGGTGAAGCCGTTGGCCTGCACGGTGGTGGTGGCGGAGCCGGTGGTGCCGTAGGTGCCGCCGCCGGGCTTGGGGGTGCCGGCGGCGTTGTCGTAGACGATGACGACGTCACGCGGGTCGTCACCGGCGCCGAGCCAGGTCATCCCCGTGCGGGTGACGTCGACGGCGACGGTCTCCCGGTATGTTCCCGGCGCGATGACCAGGGTCCAGCCGCTGCCGGTCGCGGCGGTCACGGCGGCCCGGACGGAGGTGAAGTCGCCCTGGCCGGACGCGTCGACGTACAGGGTCTGCGCGGTCAGGCGCGCGGCCGGGGAACCGTAGCGGCCGAACGGACGCGGTCGGGCGGTGGCCCGCGCGGGGGCCGACGCGAGCGCCAGGGCGGCGCCGGCTCCGGCGCTCGTCAGCAGGAATCGCCGTCTGGTCAGGGGGAGTTGGCGGTCGGGCGAGGGCATGCGGGTGCTCCTTCGCGGTGCGGCTCTTCAGGGGTGAGCGGGGTGTTCGGGTTGATCGGGGAGTTCCTCGCCGTGGGGGGTGGTGCGGTGGGCCGGGGCCACGGGCCCCGGCCCGGTGCGGGTGGGTCAGCGCAGGCGGCCGGCGCCCGCGCAGCCGTCGACGATCCCCGGCAGCGCCTTGGGGTTGTCGACCTTCGTGCGCAGGGTCGGTGTCCATCCGGCGCCGGACTGGAGGGTCTCCGCCGGGATCTCGGCGTTGTGGACCGCGATGAGGTCCGTCAGCTTGCCGTTGACGTAGTTGTTCTCGGCGGTCAGCGGCGACTCGTTCCACTTCTTCAGCACCTTGCCGACACTCGCGCCGGCCGGCAGCGAGATGGCGTTGTCGCTGGCGTGGAGCTGTGAGGAGATGCCGACGCCGAAGATGTAGTAGTCGTCCTTCTGTTCCTCGGTCACCACATAGTGGTTGTTGTAGACGTCGACCTGCCCGAACCGCACGCGCGGGGAGCGCTGGAGGATCCCGTCGAAGCGGTTGTGGTGCATGGTGACCTTGAGCTTGCCGCCGTCGGTGGCGGCGAGGCCGTCACCGTTGCCGATCAGCATGTTCTTGTCGTGGTTCTCGAAGCGGTTCCAGGACACGGTCACGTAGTTGGAGCCGCGCACGATGTCCGTCAGCCCGTCGTGCTGCTGGAAGACCTTGCCGAAGTAGACCGGCCGCTCGCTGTCCGGGTAGCGCCCGTCGGTGAACGTGTTGTGGTCGAGCCACACGTGGTCCGTCCCGTAGACGACCACGGCGTCGTACTCGGAGTTCCAGTTGCCGGTCTTGTTGTCGTCGGTCGGGTCCCACTTGGGGAAGCAGTCGAGCGGGGCCTCGATGGTGAGGTTGCGCATGATGACGTTCGAGACGCCCTTGATCTGGAGGCTGCCGCCGAGGATGCCGGAGTTCCTGCCGACGCCGACGATGGTGGTGTTGCTGGGGATGTTGGCCTTGATCTCGGTGTCCTGCTTGGCGGCGGAGGCGACCCGGGCGTCCTCCTGCGGACCCTTGGCGACCTCGTCGTTGCCGTAGACGGCCGGGTCGTAGTCCTTGAGGTACTGCTGGAGGTCGTAGCCGTCGGTGACGAAGGCCTCGCAGCCCTCGGAGACGGCGTCGATCATGCCCTTGACCTTGATGATCTTGGGTGCGTCGCCGCCCGCCTTCAGCGCGGCCTTGAACTCGGCCCAGGTGGTGACGGTGTAGACGTGCTCGGCGTCGGCGGCCGAACCGCCGGTCGTACCGGCGCCCTCCGACCCCCAGCCGTCGTTCGCTCCCAGGACCTGTCGGCCGAGATCGCGGGGGCCCGCCTCCGCGCTGGTGCCGGTGAGTCCGAGGACGAGCGCCGTGCAGCCGATCAGCACGGCCGCCTTCATTGTGGCATGCCCATGCCATACCTGTGCGTTCATTGTGCGGCTCTCTCTTCTGCGGTCGGGGTGGTTACGCGGCGGCCTGCGGCCAGGTGATCCAGGACTCCGGGATCTCCGCGTCGAGCCGGCGCACGTCCTGCGGGGCCAGCACGCGGGTGCGCAGCAGTTCCCGCGCCACGAGACGCGCCACGGCGATCGCGCCGGGCGGATTGAAGTGCGTGTTGTCCTGCTCGGTGGCGGTCCAGTTGAAGTACGTCTTCGTCCCCTCGACCCCGAGCCGCTGCCACAGCGCGAGGGACAGGGCCTGGATGTCGAGCAGCGTGACCCGCTCCTCCTGGGCGAGCGCGCGCATCGCCGCCGGATAGTCGCCGTGGGTCGGCACGGCGTTGCCGGCGGCGTCGAACTTCCGGCGCTCCACGGCGGTGGCGAGGACGGGCCGGGCACCTCGGGCACGGGCTCCGTCGATGTACAGCCGCAGATAGTCCTGGTACGTCGTCCAGGGCTCGGTGTACCGGGTGGGGTCGGCGACCTTCTCGTCGTTGTGCGCGAACTGGATGAGCAGGAAGTCACCGGGCCGAATGGCCTGGAGAATGACGTCGAGCCGCCCTTCATCGACAAAGCTCTTCGAACTGCGCCCGTTCACCGCATGATTGGAAACGGGCCGGTCTTTGTGCAGAAAGAAGGGGAGTGCCATGCCCCACCCGGTCTCGGGGGCGGCGTCGGCGTATTTCTGGGCGGCGGTGGAATCACCGGCGATGTAGAGAGTGCGGGGGCGCTGCGCTGCTTGGGCGGTACCGGTGGCCGCGAAGGTGAGCGGTGCGGCGGCCAGGGCGGCCAGGGTGACCTGTCTGCGGGTGAGTGACACGGGGTGTGCCTTTCTCAACAGGGCTACGGGGGGAGGTACGTTCGGCGGTGCCTTTCAAACGTGGGGGGTGTCAACTTCCTAGGGGCGCGGGGCCGCATCGATTTGCGGCTCCGCCGCGTGGCGCGACCAGCCACAACCAACCCGCAGCCGGCCGCGCACAGAACCACCCGAGCTCTCAGCCGTTACGCGACTTCCACTCGGCCTGAGCCTCATTCAGCTGGTCGGCCATGGTGTCCAGGAACTCCTTGGCACTCATGTCACCGTTCAGCACCTTCTGGAAGTTCGGCTCGTTGTCGGCCTTGGAAATCGTGTTCCAGTCAGGCAGGTAGTACGGCAGCTGCACAATCGTCGTAGAACCGTCAGTCAGCGCGGCGGCAGCCAGCTTCGTGGGCTCGGCCTTGGAGATCCACGCGTCCTTGGCGGCGTCGTTGTTCGCCGGCACCTGTCCCGCCGACTCGTTGAACTTCGAGTTCTCGTCGTGCGAGAGGGCGAACTCGATGAACTTCCAGGCGGCCTCCTTGTTCTTGGAACTCTTGAACAGCCCGATCCCGTCAACGGGGTTGGACACCTGGACCCGCTTACCGGCGGAGCCGACCGGCTGCGGAATGCCCCGGAACTTCTCCGTCCCCAGCGCCTTCACATGGTCCTGGTACGACCCCAGGTTGTGGTTCAGCATCCCGATCGTGCCGGAATCCCACTGGGCGACCATCTTGGTGAAGTCGTTGTTGAGGTCGGCGGCCGGAGTGGTCTTCTTGTAGAGCGCGGCGTACTTCTCCAGCGCGGCCACGTTCTTCGCGTCGTTGACGGTCGTCTTCTCACCGCTCGCGTCCCAGAAGGACGTGATCCCGGACTGCCCGTACATCGCGTCCAGCGCCTGGGCGATGGAACCGGCACCACCACGGATGGTGTAACCGAACTCGTTCTTCTTGGCGTCGGTGAGCTTGTCCGCGGCCTCGTAGAACTTGTCCCACGTGGTCGGCTCGTCCAGCCCGGCCTTCTCGAACAGATCGGTGCGGTAGTACAGCACACCGTTGTTCGCGGAGGTGGGAATCGAGTACAGCTTGTCGTCGCCACCGCCCGCGGCCTTCAGCGAGCTGACCATGTCCTCGTTGAGCTTGCCGTTGAGGGAGGACTTGGCGAGCCGGTCGTCCAGCGGCTCCAGCGCGTTCTGCGCGGCGAACCCGGCGAGCATCGCCGCGCCGACACCGCCGACGTCCGGCAGGCCGCCCCCCTGGATGGCGGTGTCCACCTTGGACTGGTAGTCGGCGGACGGGATCCCGACGTACTCGACGTCGATGTCGGGGTTCGCCTTCTCGAAGTCGGCGATGACCTCCTTCCAGATGTCGGTGCGCACACCGCCGTTGTTGTCCCAGAAGACGATCTTCCCCGTGCCGCTGCCCTCGGCGCCCTTGTCGCCGCCACCGCCGCCGCTGCCGTCGTCACCGCAGGCGGTGGCGGTCAGGGCGAGGACGGAACCCAGGGCGACGGCCGCGGCGGCGCGCCTGCTTCTGCGAATGCTGATCTTCATTGGTCGGCTCTCTTCTTCTGGATCAACGCTTCTGGATCAAACGCTTCTGCGTCGAGTGGGCTATGCAGTTGTGGGGGTCTCAGTGGCGGGCGTACGGCGCCCAGCCGTCCGTGCCCTGGAGGTAGTCGGCGACGGTGTGAACCCGCGCCTCGTCCGCGCTCATCTGCGGCCGGTCCGCGGTCACTTCCGCCCCCGGCCCGAAGTTCCGGTACTCGGTGAAGCGCGCGTCCTTCCACGAGAAGCCGCCCATGTCGGTCCACGGGGAGGACTTGATCGCGGCGGGGAGCTCGGTGTTCCGGATCAGCACCTGGGCGACCGCCGCGGGCTCACCGCCGGGATGCCAGGGCCGCCCCAGATGGAACGTCCCGGCCGGGGCGTCGCTCACGACCTTCGAATCGGTGATCAGAAACCCGTACGGGTTGCCCGTCCACGTCGAAGCGGCCGTGATGTACCCGTTGTTGGAGTCCGAACCCCGGCTCAGCGCCCGGATCACCGAACGCTCGATGACGGTGGTCGCCCGCCCGTACACGAAGTCGACGTCGCCCTCGATGTAGGAGTCGCGGATGTAGACCCGGCTGATCACGTCCAGCTTGGGGCTGTCGGTCATCAGCGTGTCCTGGTTGCCCAGGAAGGCGGTGTTCTCGAAGACGATCCGGTCGCCGGTCGTCTTCATGGCGAGAGCCTGCTCGCCGTTCAGCTCGTGCGCGGCCTCGTCGAAGTCGTTGCTGAAGGTGAGGTTGCGGGCGGTGACGTCGTTCGCGGCGATCCGGACCGTCGCGCTCCCCGTCGAACCGCCGTACGCGGCAGGCGTGTCGAAGACGATGATGGTGTCGGACCGGTCGTGTCCAGTCCCCCGCAGCACGATGTTCGGCTTGGTCGCGGGGATGAACACCTTCGCGCGATAGGTCCCCGGAGCCACCGCGATCGTCACCGGCACGGCGTTCCCGCCCGGGACGGCGTCCACGGCGGCCTGCACGGTCGGGTAGTCGGCCGGGACGTGCAGGGTCGTGCCGATCCGCTGCTGCGGTCCGGAGAACTTCTTCACCAGCGCCGGTACGGCGGCGGCCGGGTCGAGCCGGTAGTCGTAGAACTCGCGTGGATCGAAGGCCGTCCCCCACGCGTCCTGACGCCCGCTGACGTTCTTCAGGATCGAGCCGCGCTGCACCAGCTCGGCGGTGGCGTCGGCCTGGTAGGGATGCTGGACACCGTCGTAGTAGCTGTTCTCGATGACCATCCTGGTCCGTCCGCGTGACCAGTTCCCGTACGTCCACGTCGGGTCGCCGTCGGCCACCTGCGCCGAGAGGTAGTTGTTGTAGAGGTGGGCGTAGGCGCAGTTGTCGGCAGACGGGTTGCGTTGCTTGGTTCCCTTGAACCAGTTGTGGTCGATCGTGATCTCCGTCTGGACGTTGGTGGTCCAGCCGATCCCGAACGCCTTGTTGTGGTGGGTGAACTGGTTGTAGGAGACGGTGATGTACCGGCTGTCCTTGCGGATGTCGAGCAGTCCGTCGCCCATGTGCGTGAAGCGGTTGTGGTCGATCCAGACGTGGTCGACGGTGTCCATCTGGATGGCGTCGAAGTCGGTCGTCTTGCCGTCCCAGTCGCCCTCGACGTAGGAGTCACGGATCGTCAGGTTGCGGATGATGACGTTGCTCGTGCCGGGGTTGAGATGCAGCTCGCCGTGGACGATCTCGCCGGTGTCGCCGACGCCGATGATCGTCTTGTTCGAGGTAACGACGATGTCCGAGCCGAACGGCTCGACGGCGATGGCCCCCGACACCCGGATGACGTACGGCTCTTCGGCCGCCGCGTACTTCGCGAGCGAGGCCTGGTCGGTGACCGTCACGACCTTGCCGCCCGCGCCGCCGGTGGTCCCTCCGGCCAGGGAGGCGAAGCCATGCGGCTGATCGGTCCAGCGGTCGGCCGACGAGGCGGGCGATGCGGACGATGCGGACGATGCGGTCGGGGCAGTCGGAGCAGGGCTCACGGCCTGCGCCTCGCCGACCGCCCCGAGGCACAGGGCGGCCACCAGGCCGAGCACGGCGGCCACGACCCTGCCGTGTCCCGGTCTCGGCAAGCGCTTGCCATGGAGGTGCGTCATTGCGGCTCCCAACAGGCGTACGGGTGGGTTACAAGGGGGTGATCCGGAACTGCGTGAAGGTCGCCGCGCCGGCGTGTCCCGGGCCGGTGGGCGCGAGGGCGAACAGGCCGAGCAGGGCGCCGACCCAGCGCCAGGGGGTGGCCGCGAAGACGGGGCCGGAAGGGCGCGGGCCCTCCCCCACGTCGTAGGAGAACCGGCAGCGTGCCCCCGCCCCGATCTCGATCCGCAGCCGCACCCGCCCCTGAGGCGCGAGCCGCGCGTGTTCGGCGTCCCGTTCCCTCTCCGCGACGGCCTCCGCGAACCGGTGCACGACATGCACCGCCCCGTCCGCGCCCCGCTGGAGCCCGATCCAGCCGAACGCGTCCCCGAGCACCGCGAGCCCGGCCCGCGCTCCCGGCTCCGCGCTGTCCAGCCGCAGCTCGACCTCGACCGCGCACGGGGTGCCGGGCAGCCGCTGCGTGAGGATGTTCGGCAGTTTGCGCAGGTCGTGGGCGTCGGCCGAGCGGACGCAGGCCAACTTCAGGCCGTCGCCGGAGTGCTGGGTGGCCCAGCCGTCCTGCGGGTTGGCGGTCCACGACCACTGGCGGCCGAAGCGTCCGCCGGGGAAGTCGTCGTCGGTGGCGGGCCCGGCGGGCGGCTGCGGCGGCAGGTCGGGGACGCGGTGTACGACGACGGGGGCGCCGTCGTCGCCGAGCACCGGCCAGCCGTCGGCGTCCCAGCGCATCGGCTGGAGGTGGACGACACGGCCGTACGCGCCCCGCTGCTGGAAGTGCAGGAACCAGTCCTCACCGGACGGGGTGCGCACCCAGCCGCCCTGGTGGGGTCCGTTGACGTCGGTGTCCTTCTGCTCGAGGACGATCCTCTCCTCGTACGGCCCGAAGAACTCGCGCGAGCGGAAGGCGCCCTGCCAGCCGGTCTCCACTCCCCCGGCGGGCGCCAGGATCCAGAACCAGCCGTCGTGCTGGTAGAGCTTCGGCCCTTCGAGGGTGAACCAGCCGGGGATCCGGTCGCCGTCGACGATCAGCTTGCCCTCGTCGAGGAGTTCGGTGCCGTCGGGGTGCATACGGTGGCCGGTGAGGCGGTTCTTCACCCCCGACCGGGACTTGGCCCAGGCGTGCACGAGGTAGGCGTCGCCGGTCGCGTCGTCCCAGAGGGGGCAGGGGTCGATCAGGCCCTTGCCCTGCTTCACCAGGTGCGGGCGGGTCCAGGGGCCGCGGATCTCGGGGGCGTTGACCTGGAAGATGCCCTGGTCGGGGTCGCCCCAGAAGATCCAGAAGCGTTCGTCGTGGTGGCGGAGGGACGGGGCCCAGACGCCGCGGTCGTGCCGGGGGGTCGCGAACTCCTCGGCCGGTTCGAGGTGGTCGACGGCGTGGCCGACCAGGGTCCAGTTGACCAGGTCGCGAGAGTGCAGGAGGGGCAGGCCCGGGGCGCGGCCGAAGCTGGAGGCGGTGAGGTAGAAGTCGTCGCCGACGCGGACGACGTCCGGGTCGGACCAGTCGGCGTCGAGGATCGGGTTGGTGTAGGTCCCCACGGTCTCGGTGGTCACGGGCTCACCGCCTTGCGGACCAGGGCTGCCGCTTCGGGCCGGCTGATGCGGCCGTCGGCGACGACGGTGACGATCCGGCGTACGGCGGTCTCGCCGGCCGGGATCGGCAGCCGTTCCTCGGTGGCGAGGGAGGAACCGACGCCCGGGTACTCCCCGGCGCGCACGAACCATGGATCCCGGCGGGTTGTTTCGGTGGCGCCGGCGAAGATCAGGGTCCAGGTGGAGCCGGTGAGGGCGACCCAGGGGGCGCGGGTGCCGTGGATCTCCTGCTCGCCCTCGCGGTCGAGGGTGAACACGTCCGGCGCCGAGGCCTCCTTGCGGGCCCGCCAGAAGAAGCCGCCGTACGCCGCGCCGGGGCGGCCGTTGGTGGCGGGGCTGCCGATCGACAGCGGGCCCGTGGTGACGTTCGTCAGGGAGAAGGTGAAGTCCAACGCCCAGGCGGACTCGGTGAGTTCGGTGGCCGCGACCGTGCGGCGCTCGCGCAGCAGCTCGGCCCCCGCGGCCACCCAGCGCAGTTCCTCGACGAAGCCGTCGGGGTCGCGCAGCTGGAAGGCGGTGTGGCGCTGGGCGCCATGGTTGTCGAGCTCGGTCGGGCCCTGGCCGCGGACGTAGGTGCGGCCGCCCCAGAAGTTGTGCCCCTCGACGTCAGGAACGGCGACACCGACGCCGAGGTGGTGTATGTGGTCGGCGGGGTTGAGCTCGGTGACCGCCGTGCCGGCCAGGGTGGTGACGGGGTGCAGATACGGGCGCGGGGAGAGCCGGGCCGGCAGTTCGGGCCGGGTGATGTACCGGCCGACCGGGCGGCCCGCGACGCGCAGCACCGCGGTGTCGTGGGGGGTCATCAGGTGCTCACCTCTTTCGTTCGTGCCTCGGGCGCCCAGGGGGCGCCCAGCTCGGAGTAGAGGGCGAGAGTGTCGGCGGCGGCCGCGACGAGGCCGTCGATGCCGGGCACGACCCGGCGCTGCTCGTCGGGTTCGCCGGGGAGCAGTTGCCAGGCCTCGTCCGGCAGCGGGGCCGGGTCGGGGGCCAGCCGGATCGCTTCGACGACCTTCATGAAGGCGCCGGTCGCGTCGGGTGTGACCAGCAGGTCGGTGCCGTCGGTGAGGTGCTCGACGAGGTTCTCCAGCAGGTCGGTGCGGCCGTACTCGTACTCTTCTGGGCCGTGGTTCGCGCGCTGGAGCAGGACGCGGTCCTGCTTGTACCAGAAGGTGATCCGGCCGTGGTCGCCGTGCACGACGACGTACGGATCGTCCGGGTCCTCCGCGCACAGGGTCGCGGCGACGACGATCTGCGGGCCGTGCGCGGTGGTGACGCGGACGCAGGAGGTGTCGTCGGACTCGATGGCGTTGGCGCGCAGCAGTTCGGTCTCGATGGCGGTGACGTCCTCGGCGTGCACCGTGCCGCCCAGCGCGAGGGCGGTGGCGACGGTGTGCGCGAGCGGGTTGGTCAGGACGCCGTCGATCACGTCGACGCCGTTCAGGCGCCGCTTGCCCGCCCAGGGCGCCCGCCGGTAGTACGCCTCGGCGCGTGCCCAGGCCCCGGCCCCGCCGATCCCGACGATCTCGCCGATGGCGCCCTCGGCCATCAGTGTCCGGATCGCCGGCACCGCGCCCGAGCCCAGCGACTGGAAGCCGATCTGGCAGACGACCCCGGTCTCGGCGACCCCGTCGGCCATGCGCCGGAACTCGGCGTACGACGGGGCGGGCGGCTTCTCCAGCAGGATGTGCACGCCCCTGCGCGCGGCCGTCAACGCCAGGTCGGTGTGGGTCGGGATCGGCGTGCAGATCACGGCGACGCTCGCGCCGGTGGCGTCGAGGAGGGCACCGAAGTCGGCGGACTGTTCCGGCGATCCCAGACCTTCGGGGAGTTCGTCCGCGCTCAGCGGGGTCAGCTCGCAGATCCCCGCCAGCCGGACGATCCCCTTGTCCTGGAGCCGGCGGATGTTGTCGAGGTGCCAGCGGCCGTGGCCGCGCGCGCCCGCCAGGACGATGGGTACGGCAGTGCTCATGGGGTCCTCCCTGCGCCCGCACCGCGTGCCACCTCTCGGTCGGCCGTGGCGGCGCTGTCGATCTTTGTGTGCAGGGTAGGTGTCCAGCCGACGTCGGCCGTGAGATCACGCTCGCTGCCGGAGTTGTAGGCGTTGTGGATGGCGAGCAGGTCCACCGGATAGCCGTTGAACAGGGTGCCGGACTGGTGGAAGGCGGTGCCGTTCCAGCTCTTGACCAGGTCGGCGACCTCGATGTGGCCGGGGGTGCTGAAGGCGTTGTTCTCGGCGTGGACGGCGGACTCGGTCGACACGCCGATGGAGTAGCGGTAGTCGTGGGCGTCGGCCGGGACGACGTACCGGTTGTTGTAGAGGTGCACTTGCCCGAAGCGGACGCGGGGCGCGCGCTGGACGACGGACTCGAACTCGTTGTGGTGCAGGGTGACCCGCAGCTTGCCCCGGTCCCCGGTGGCCGTGTCGCCGTTGCCGATGAGGATCGCCTTGTCGTGGTCGGCGAACCGGCTCCAGGAGACGGTGACCAGGTCGGAGGCGTTGGTGATGTCCAGCAGGCCGTCGTGGCGAAGGTAGTTGCGGCCGAAGTAGGTGGGCTCCTGCTCGTCCGAGTGGCCCTTGTCGCTGAGGGTCACATGGTCGATCCACACATGTGTGGCGCCGCGCAGCCATATGTTGTCGTACGCCGTCTTCCAGTCGCCGAGGCCGCCTGTGTTGGGCTGCCACACAGGGAAGCAGTCGTAGGCGTCGCGGAGTTCGAGGTTGCGGACGATGACGTTGTCCGCGCCCTCGAGCTGGAGGCTGGCGCCCTTGAGGACCGCGCTGTCGCCGAGGCCGACGATGGTGGTGTGGGAGCCGACGGGCAGCTCGATCCGCTCGGCCTGCTTGGCCGCCGAGGCCTGGCGGGCCTCCTCCAGGGGGCCGCTGGGCTTGGCCGAGCCCCAGGTCCGCGGGTCGTAGGCGGCCAGGTACTTCCTGGTGCTGTAGCCGTCGGTGGCGTAGTCGGCGCAGTCCAGGTGGTTGCCCTCGTCGTCGGTGTTGGCGTCGATCGTCCCCGCGATCTTGATGATCTTCGGGGTGGCGCTGCCGCCGTCGAGGGCACGGACCAGCTCACTGCGGTTGCGTACGGTGAAGACGTGGGCGTCGGCGGCGGTGGAACCCCCCGTGGTACCACCGTCGGCCGCCGCCCAGCCGTCGTTCGCGGCGAGGGTGTCGCGGCTGATGTCGCGGGCCTCGGCCCCGGCCGGGGCGCCGAACGCGAGGCCCAGCATCCCGGCGACGACGGCCAGTTGAAGTCCCCTTCGGCTCCTCATCCCTTCACCGCCCCCGCGCTGAAGCCCGTGATCAGCCACTTCTGGATGAAGGCGAACACGATCACGACCGGTACGGCCGCGATGATGCCGCCCGCGGCGAGCGCGCCCAGGTCGACGCTGTCGGCGCCCATCAGGGTGTTGAGGCCGACCGGGATGGTCTGCTTCTCCTGGTTGTTGAGGAACATCAGGGCGAACAGGAAGTGGTTCCAGGAGTGCACGAAGGCGAAGGAGCCGACGGCGATCAGACCGGGCCGCAGCAGCGGCAGGACGACGATCCGGAAGGCGGTGAAGCGGTTGCAGCCGTCGACCCAGGCCGCCTCCTCCAGGGAGTACGGCACGTTCTTGATGAAGTTGCTGATCAGGATCATCGACAGCGGCAGCTGGAAGACCGTCTCGGCGATGATGACGCTGCCCAGCGAGTTGATCATCTGCAGCTCGGCGAAGATCTCGAACAGCGGCACCAGGAGCAGCGCGCCCGGCACGAACTGGGAGCACAGCAGGGCGAGCATGAAGGCGCGCTTGATCTTGAAGTTGAAGCGCGCGAGGGCGTAGCCGCCGGCCAGGGCGACGAGGGTCGTCATCAGCAGGGTGACGACGCCGACCAGCACGCTGTTCTGGAAGTAGGTCCCGAAGGCCCGCTCCGTCCAGACCTTCTCGAAGTGGTCGAAGGTCATCGGCCAGGGCACGAGCGAGGTCGAGCCGGCCGGACGCAGGGAGAAGAGCAGGATCCAGTAGAAGGGGATGAGGGTGAAGACCAGGTAGATCGACAGCGGGAGGTAGATCTGCCAGCGTGGGACCTCGTCCCAGGAACGGTTCTTCTTCGACGGACGCGGCGGCTCGGGGGCGGCACGCATGGGGGCGGGCGCGGCCTTGGTGGCTTCCTTGACGCTCACTTGTCCTCACCTCCGAACTTGCTCAGCCGCAGATAGACCATCGAGCAGAAGAGCAGGATCACGAACGCGACCGTGGTCAGGGCGGACGCGTAGCCGAAGTTGTGTGCGTCGACGCTGGTGTTGGCGATGTAGAGCGGGAGCGTCGTGGTCTCGCCGGCCGGTCCGCCGCCGGTGAGGGTGTAGAGCAGGTCGACGTTGTTGAACTCCCACACCGCGCGCAGCAGCGTGGACAGGACGATGGCGTCCTTCAGATGGGGCAGCGTGATGTGCCAGAACTGCTTGATACGGCTGGCCCCGTCGACCTCGGCGGCCTCGTACAGGTCCTTCGAGACGGACTGGAGGTCGGCGAGGATGAGGATCGCGAAGAAGGGCACACCGCGCCACAGATCGGCGACGACGGCCGCCGGGAACACCGTGGAGGTGTCCGACAGCCAGCTGGTGCCGTAGGACCCGATGCCCACGTCCGCGAGGTAACGGGTGATGCCGGTCTGGGAGTTGTAGAGCAGCACCCAGATCGCCGAGGTCAGCACGCCGGAGACGGCCCACGGCGAGAACACCAGCGCTCGGCCGAGGGCGCGGCCCACGAAGGTCTGGTTGACGATCAGGGCGAGCGCGAGTCCGAAGAGCAGTTGGAGCCCGACTTCGACGAACACCCACTTGGCGCTGAAGACCAGCGTGTCCCAGAACAGCGGGTCCTCGGTGAAGGCGTGGACGAAGTTGTCGAAGCCCGCGAAGCCGTTCCGCCAGGGCTTGGTGGGGTTGTACTCCTGCAGGCTGTAGTAGAAGACGCTGATGACCGGGTAGGCGATGAAGCCCAGCATGAGCAGGGCCGCCGGGGCGATCAGCAGATACGGGAGCCTGCGCGGCGTGGCGGAGGCACGGCGTCGCCGGGGTGGCGCGGGCGGTTTCGCCACGGCTGCGGCTTGGGCCATGACTGGTCTCCGTTCTTGGTACGTCGTGCGTGCGGCTTGCTTTCGTGGTGCAGGAAGCGCTTTCTCGGTGAGTAGGGGTTGCCCTGGTCGCGCTACATGGGGTGCCTCTTGACGTTGTGTGGCGACTGCGGGTGCCTTGTGGCTGGTCGCGCAGTTCCCCGCGCCCCTAGAGGGCGTAGGGGTCCCGCACCTTGCCTGGTCTGGCCAGGAACTCGAAGTCGCAGCCGGTGTCGGCCTGCGTGATCTGCTCGTTGTAGAGCGCGCCGTAGCCGCGCTCGTACCGTGCGGGCGGCGGCGTCCACTCCGCCCTGCGACGCTCCAACTCCGCGTCCTCCACGTTGAGATGGAGGACCCGGGCGTCGACGTCCAGGGTGATCAGGTCCCCCGTCCGCACGAGCGCCAGTGGCCCGCCGATGTACGACTCGGGCGCCACGTGGAGCACGCAGGCGCCGTAACTCGTGCCGCTCATCCGGGCGTCGGAGATCCGCACCATGTCCCGTACGCCCTGCTTCAGCAGGTGGTCGGGGATCGGCAGCATGCCGTACTCGGGCATGCCGGGGCCGCCCTTGGGCCCGGAGTCGCGCAGCACCAGCACACTGTCGGCGGTGATGTCGAGGGACGGGTCGTTGATGGTCCGCTGCATCGTCTTGTAGTCGTCGAAGACGACGGCCGGACCCGTGTGCTTGAGCAGGTGCTGCTCGGCGGCGATGTGCTTGATGACGGCGCCGTCGGGGCAGAGGTTGCCGCGCAGGACCGCGACCCCGCCCTCACGGGCGACCGGGTTCTCGCGGGTGCGGATGACGTCGTCGTTGTGGACGACGGCGCCCTCGATCTGCTCCCCCAGGGTGCCGCCCACGGTCGGTCGGTCCAGGTGCAGCAGATCGGTGATCCGCGAGAGGAAGGCGGGCAGGCCGCCGGCGAAGTAGAAGTCCTCCATGAGGTACGTCTGTCCGCCGGGGCGGACGTTCGCGAGCACCGGCACGGTACGCGCGATGCGGTCGAAGTCGTCGAGGGTGAGCTTGATGCCCGCGCGGCCGGCCATGGCGATCAGGTGGATGACCGCGTTGGTGGAGCCGCCCAGTCCGAGCACCGTGGTGACGGCGTCCTCGAAGGCCTCGCGGGTGAGGATCTCGGACGGCTTGAGCCCGGTCCAGGCGAGCTCCACGGCGCGGCGCCCGGAGGCGGCGGCCATCCGCTCGTGTCCCGAGTCGACGGCCGGGATCGAGGAGGCACCCGGCAAGGTCATGCCGAGAGTCTCCGCCGCGGCGGTCATCGTCGAGGCGGTCCCCATGGTCATGCAGTGACCGGGCGAACGCGCCAACCCGCCCTGGAGTTCTCGCAGTTCACAGTCCGACAGGTTGCCCGCGCGGTGCTCGTCCCAGTACTTCCACATGTCGGTACCGGACCCGAGGGTCTCCCCGCGCCAGTGCCCCGGCAGCATCGGCCCCGCGGGAACGAAGATCGACGGTACGTCGGCCGAGGCCGCGCCCATGAGCAGCGCGGGCGTCGACTTGTCGCACCCGCCGAGCAGCACCGCCGCGTCGATCGGATACGACCGCAGCAGCTCCTCCGTCTCCATCGCGAGCAGGTTGCGGTAGAGCATCGGAGTCGGCTTCTGGTACGTCTCCGAGAGAGTGGAGACCGGGAACTCGAGCGGGAAGCCCCCGGCCTGCCACACCCCCCGCTTGACCGCCTCGGCACGCTCACGCAGATGGACGTGGCAGGGGTTGATGTCGGACCAGGTGTTGAGGACGGCGATCACCGGGCGGCCCCGGTACTCCTCCGCCTCGTAGCCGAGCTGACGCATCCGGGCGTTGTGCGACCAGGTGCGCAGCTGGCCCTCGGTGCCGTACCACTGATGGCTCCGGAGTTCCTCGGGGCGCTTTCGCTGTCTGTCGGTCATATCGACCACCCGGCGGCTATCGCGGCGACCTCGGCGCGCTCGTCCTCGGGCAGGTGCCGGCTCGGCGGGCGGACGTCGCGGCGGCACAGGCCGAGAGAGGCGAGGGCCTCCTTGACGACGGTGACGTTGTTGGCGGAGCCGTTCGCGGCGCGCAGCTCCTCGAAGCGGCGGATCTGCTCCCAGACCTTCATCGCGGCCGGGTAGTCACCGGATCGAAGCGCTTCGATCATGTTCAGCGAAACGGCCGGGGCGACGTTCACGAGTCCGGAGGTGAAGCCGGTGGCGCCCGCGGAGAAGTACGAGGGGGCGTACGGCTCGGCGAGCCCGGCGACCCACACGAAGCGCTCCAGGCCGGCGTCACGGGCGAAGGCGGCGAACTTGGCGGCGTCCGGCACGGCGTACTTCACGCCGATGACGTTCGGGCAGTCGTCGGCGAGTTCGGCGAGGCGTGCGCCGCTGAGCTGGGCGTTGCGGATGTACGGCACGACACCGAGCTCGGGCACGGCCTCGGCGATGGCGCGGTGGTAGTCGACCCAGCCGTTCTGGGAGACGTACGGGTGGACGGGCTGATGGACCATCACCATCTGGGCGCCGAGCTCGCGGGCGTGCCGGGCGGAGGCGATGGCGGTGGGCACGTCGTGACCGACGCCGACGAGGATGACGGCGCGGTCGCCGGCCTCGTCGACGGTCCACTCGGTGACGAGGCGGCGCTCTTCGGGGGTGAGGGCGTAGAACTCGCCGGTGTTGCCGTTGGGGGTGAGCGTGGTGATGCCCCCGTCCAGGAGACGACGCAGCAGGGCCCGGTGGACGTCCTGGTCCACGCGTCCGTCCTCGGCGAACGGGGTCACCGGGATCGCCACCACGTCGGCCAGGGCCGTCCGTTGGGTCTCGAACGTCGTGGTCATGCCGGACCGTCCTCTCCCTGGGCCTCGGAACCCGCTTCGGGGAAGGCCCGCTCGACGAACGACGCGATGTGGGCGTGCAGGGCGCGCGCGGCGCCGTCCGCGTCCCCTTCGAGCGCGAGCCGCAGGATCTCCCGGTGCTCGCCGGCCTCCCGCTCCCAGGAGGGCGAGGCGGCCCAGGCGACGGCGGACACCAGGGCGGCCTGGTCGCGGACCTCGTCGAGCATCCGGCCGAGCAGCGGGTTGCCGCAGGGCAGGTAGAGGGCGCGGTGGAACTCCCGGTTGGCGAGGGAGCGTTCGGCGGTGTCGTCGGCCGCGTCGGCGCGGGTCAGGGCATCCCGGGCGGCGTCGAGGGAGGCCCCCCGCCTGACCGCCCGCTTCAGGGCCTCGGGCTCCAGGAGCAGTCGTACGTCGTAGACCTCGCGCGCCATGTCCGCGTCCACCATGCGCACCGTGACGCCCTTGTACTGGCTCATCACGACCAGCCCGGTCCCGGCCAGCGTCTTGAGCGCCTCGCGCACCGGGGTCTTCGACACGCCGAACTGCGCGGCGAGCTCGGTCTCGACCAGGGCCTGACCTGGCGTCAACTGCCCAGTGAGGATGCGGCGTTTGATCTCCTCCAGCACGTACTGCGTGCGGGAGGGGATCGGCGTGGGCACAGAGGTCATGCGCGCCTCTCGGATCTTCGCGGGATCGGGATGGATCTCGCGTATGGGATCTCAGGTATGGGATCTCACGTATCGCGTCTCATATATGACGTACGAAGTACGACGCGATGAAGGTAAGAGGGGGCGCATGTTTCGTCAATGCTTCTTGCAAAGGAAGTTGAGGTTGCCTCAGATGTGCAGGATGTGGCCTTCACGCGCGGTGCGGGTGGGGCCGCCGAAGACCGCGGCGGCGCGGGAGGTCGCCGCTTGCGGGGTGAGCGTGGGCCCGACATGCGTGACGACGAGCTCCCGTACGCCCGCCCGGCGGGCGGCGGTTCCGGCGTCCTCGGGCGTCAGGTGAACCTGTTCGCCATCGCGATGCTCGTCGATGTCGGCCTCGCACAGGAACAGGTCGGCGTCGCGGGCGAGTTCGGTGAGGGCGGGGCAGGGACCACTGTCCCCGGAGTACGCGAGAACCCGCCCGCCGCTTTCCACCCGCAGCCCGTAGGCCTCGACGTCGTGCACGACGGCACGCGAGGTGAGCAGCATGTCGCCGTGCCGGGCGGTGTGGCCGTCGTACAGGGCATGGAAGTCGAGGACGCCGCTCAGGAACCCGGCGTCCGGCCGCCCGAAGAACCCGGCGAGACGCTGCGCGCAATCCGCCGGCGCATAGACCGGAATGGGCGCGTCCGGAGTGAGCCCGCCATAGGCCAGCCCGTACACGGCGGCGAGCAGATCGGCGTTGTGATCGGCATGCAGGTGGGAGATCCAGATCGCGCTCAGCCGCGCCGGATCGGTGTGCCGCTGCAACTCCGCGAAGCTCCCGGTCCCGGCGTCCACCCACACCTCGGCCCCTCCGCCACGCACCAGATAGCCGGAGCAGGGGCGCCCGGGGCCGGGGTGCGGCGATGCGGTGCCGAGGACAGTGAGGGTGAGCGGTATGCGGGGAGACATGCGGGGAGCGTATGTCCCCGCTGCTTCGGTGCGCCCGGGATTACGGCGCCCAGCCGGGGTCCCGCCCACTGAGCCCCACGGCCCGGTCCAGCAGCGGCGCGCCTTCCGGCACCGGAACGACCGGGCCGAAGATGCCGCCGCCCCGGTCGCCCTCGTCGGCGGCGGCGCGAAGGAAGTCGTACGACGACTTCAGGGCGGCCGGGTCCGGTGCGTACGGCAGGCCCGTGGCCACGGCCAGGTCCCAAGCGTGGATCACCAGCTCGTCCACGGCCACCGCCGCCGCCACCGCGCCGGGCAGGTCCACGCCGCCGGCACGGGTCATGCCGGCCCATGCGTCCGGGTCGCGCCACGCCTCGGCCAGTTCGTCGAGCACCTTGGGCAGCTCCGCGCGCCAGCCCGGCCCGATGTCCGGTACGGCTGCCTCGGGGCTGGTGTCGGTCGTGACGCCCAGATCCTTGCGCCCGGCGTCACGGAAGGCGACGGCCAGGCCGATCAGGTGGCCCAGCAGATTGCGCACCGCCATGTCGGGACAGGGCGTCGGCGCCGAGAGCTGCTCGTCGGTGACGCCCTCCGCGAGACGGGCCACGATGCGGGCCTGCGGTCCGAGGTCGAAGGTCGTGTCGGTCATGGGCCGGCTCCTCACAGATATGTTCCTGAGAAGTGGACCGTCCCGGGTCGCGAAACTCATCGGTGACGCCGGTGACGCTGTCGGTGAGGTGGGAGGGCCTCTGACGTGAGGCGGGGCGTGCCGCTCGGGGGACGCCGAGGGGGTGGTGCGGGAGGAGGGGTGCTGCCTGGAGCAGGCCGGGCGGTCGACGCGGGAGGAGAGGTACCGCTTGAAACAGGCCCGACGGGCCACGCGGGACGCGCAGGCCACCTGGGGCGGGCCACGCGGTCGCCCCCGGATTACGGTCCGGTCACCGTTGCCCTGGCCGGCTGCGGCCCGTGGGCTCATGGGCGGGCCGGCGCTCCCCAGGGGCACGGGCGCGCCGGCGCCCGGTTTCCGGCTGTCTCGTCACCGGGGAGCTTCAGCAGGGTCAGGCTTCCGAACGGGGTATCAGGGGCGCTCCCGATCACCTCATGACCGACGGCCGTCTAGAACGCGAGCGATCGTTCGAGGTCGGTGACGCGTAGGCCGAAGTGCAAGGTCCTCATCGACTCCCCTTTCCGGACAGCCAAAACGGCCCGCCGAGAATCCGACGGACCGTCACCGTGCTCCGAGCAGACCGTCAGCCGACCGGCTCCGCGGCAATGGTGGCCGACGTCTCCATGCTCGTGAACTCTTCGGACTCGACACCCTCATCCCGCTGCTTCTTCAGAGCGAGTTCCCGGGCCGTCTTTTCCGAGAACAGCCTCATTTCCGCCTCGGTCCGGAGATCGAACACCATTGCCTCCTTCGAGCTTTGTCCGGTCGCGGCTCCCTTGGCCGCCGCGAACACCTCTTTGCCTGAACATTACCTTGCCGCCCATGCCGGTGTCACGATCAAATTACGTTCGCACACAGGGAATTGGCGCACTGTTCACCTCGCACGCCCACCCGGCCTCGATGAGCGGCTTACTTGCCGCGGGCTTCTGTGAGCGTGTGCGCGACGAGGGCGTTGGCGTGGCCGTGCCCCAGCCCGTGCTCGGTCTTGAGCCAGTTCACGAGCTCCATGTGCTTGGTCAGGGGCGAGGAGCGGATGAGGTCCTTCCACTCCGCGATCGGGCGACCGTACTTCTTCTCGATGGCGGGGAAGTAGCTGGCGGGGCCCTTGACGGCGTCAGTCATGTCGGCAGCGTCCATCCGTTTGTGGGGCGGCGTGTTGTCACCACCTATGACCAGTGGGCTCCACAGAACTCATCGCCCCGCGAAGGTGTGCTGCGTCACCTTACGGATCTCGGGCAGCCCTGCCCCGGAAGCCGGCTCCGAGACCGTTCATCCCCCCTGCCGCCTACGCCCACCGAACGGCACACCCTCCCGGGCCTCAACGGCTAAGGCACTTCCCCGATCCGCACACCCCCGCCTTAGACGCACGATGGCGTGCCATGACGACGACCACCACCTGGGCACTCGCGCGTGTCCTGCGCGACCGCAACGCCGCCCTCTACCTCGCCGGAGTCGTGGTCTCCGGCTTCGGCACCTCGGCGTTGTGGCTGGCGTCCGGCGTCTGGGTCAAGGACCTCACCGGGTCCGACGGCCTGGCCGCGCTGTGCATGCTCGCCATGTGGGCGCCCACCCTGGCCGGCCCCCTCCTCGGCACGCTCGCGGACCGCACCCGCCGCAAACCGCTGCTGATCGGCGCGAACCTCCTCATGGCCGCCCTCCTGCTCACCCTCTTCACCGTCGACTCCCCGGACCGCCTCTGGCTGCTCTTCGCGGTCCTGTTCGTCTACGGCGCCGCGGGCGTCGTGCACGACGCCGCCGAATCCGCCCTCGTCGCCTCCGCCGTGCCCGCGCCCCTGCTCGGCGACTTCAACGGGCTGCGGATGACGGCGACCGAGGGCATGAAACTCCTCGCCCCGCTGGCCGGCGCGGGCGTCTACGCGGCGTACGGCGGTGCGAGCGTCGCCCTGCTCGACGCCGTGACGTTCGCGGTCGCGACCGGGCTGTACGCCTGTCTCCGCGTCCGCGAGAGCACACCCGAGCCGCCGGCCGACGGCTGGCGGGCGCAGACCGCCGAGGGCGCCCGCTACCTCTGGACGCACCCCCGGCTGCGCCCGCTCGTCCTGGCCGGCGGCACCACCATGCTCTTCGCCGGGCTCAACGGCGCGTTGACCTATGCCGTGATCGACGGCCTCGGGCACGCCCCGGCGTACGCCGGTGTGCTGTACGCCGTCCAGGGCGCCGGCTCGGTGGCCATCGGCCTACTCTCCGGCCCCGCGCTGCGCCGCCTCGGCGAACGCCGTTTCGCCGCGTACGGCATCGCCCTCACGGCCGTCGCCGCGAGCCTGCGGGCGATCCCGTCCGACCCGGTGGCCCTGTTCTGCAGCGCGGCGGTCGGCGTGGGGCTGCCCTGCGTGCTGATCGCCGCGCTCACCGCCGTACAGCGCGAGACGCCGGACGCGCTGCTCGGCCGTACGGCCGCCACGGCCAACACCCTCGTCTTCACGCCGAACGTCATCGGGCTGGCGGCCGGGGCGGCACTGGTCGAACTCCTCGACGTGCGGCTGCTGTCGGCCGTAGTGGGCCTGGTGTGGCTGGTGACCGCGCTGCCGCCGCTTCAGAGGGCGGCGAGCGCCTCCCGCACCGACTCCAAGTCGCCGTCCGAGGCCAACCCCGCGTGATAGAGCCGGATTTCCGTGGCTCCGAGCTCACGCGCGCGTGCCGCGTCCGACGCCAGCGTGCCGGGGCTTCCGCCCATCCCGGAGACCACACCGAAGTTGGCGGCGACGACCGCGCCCTCGCGACCCTGCTCGGTGAAGGGCGTCAGCAGGCCGGGGCCGCCCGCGCAGGGTACGACCACGCCGTCCGCGACGGAGAGGATGTGCTCGGGATCGACGCCCGGGTTGGCGCCGACGTGGTACGTCACCGGGTCGGCGTGCAGCAGGATCTGGAAGCCGTCGGGGGCGGCGGCGCGGACCGCCCGGACCGCCGACTCCTGGAGTGTGCGGGCGGTTTCGTCGCGCCACGCGCGCGTGGCCGCCGCCTTCGACTCGCCGAGCAGCTTCTCGACCCCGGCCCAGCCCTCATCGGCGACCGTGCCCTGCCACAGCGGTTCGAGGGCGGCGCGTACGGCGGTGGCCAGCTCGTCGGCGTCCAGGCCCTGGTCGCCGTAGCCCTCCTGGCACGTGGGGCAGAAGCAGAGCGCCATCAGGTACATCCCGGCGTCGCCGAGCGGGACCCCGCCGGTCTTGTCGTGCGCGTGCAGATGCTGGAGGCCGTACCAGCCGAGGGACTCCAGTTCCGTGCCGCGCGCCCCGGGGCGTACGGCGGCCTCGGCGGCCAGGTCGACGAGGTACGCGCGCGTGGCGGGCTGGGCGATGCAGGGCGCCCAGGGGTAGCGGTCGCCGTAGGCGTTGACGACCGAGGTGTCGGGGTGCTCGGCGCCCAGGCGGGAGTTGTGCGCGAGGACCACCCAGGTGTGCACCTCCAGACCGGCGTCGGCGAGCGCGGCGGCCGCCTCGCCGTACGCGTCCCCGGGCGCCCAGCCCCCCGCCGGGTACGGGCGCAACGCGCGGCCCTTCCAGCGGTCGTCCGTCGGGTAGAGCACGGCGGCGTGCTCGGCCGTGACGATGCGGTGGCGCGGGTGGCGGGGGGTGAGGGCGCGGGTGGAGTGGTAGGCGGCGGCGAGGGTCGCCTGCCGGACGCCGAGGGCGGCGATCCTGGCGGGTGCCTCCGGGTCTCCGTTGACGTCCCAGGGGTAGACGAATGTCGACGCCTTCACTTGGTTTCCTCCGGCTCCTTGTCCAGCAGCGCGTATCCGCGCTCGATCACGTCGGCGAGCTGCTTGACATGATCCTCGCTCGGCTCGTGCAGCGGAGGCCGGACCTCCCCCACGGCCGGCCCGCGCAGCCGCACGCCGGCCTTGACGAGGGCGACGGCGTATCCGCGGCCCTGGGCGCGCAGTTCGACGAACGGGCGGTAGAAGCCGTCGAGAAGCCGGTTCACCGTGGTGTCGTCGCCCGCCTCCAGCGCCCGGTAGAAGGCGAGGGCGATCTCGGGGGCGAAACAGAACACGGCGGAGGAGTAGAGCGGGACGCCGATGGCCCGGTAGGCGAGCTGGGTCTGTTCGGCGGTGGGCAGGCCGTTGAAGTAGAGGAAGTCGCCGGGGACCTCGGTGCGTACGGCGCTGACGATCCGCTGCATCAGGTCCAGGTCGCCGAGGCCGTCCTTGAGCCCGATGATCCCGTCCGTGCGGGCCAGTTCGACGACGGTGTCCGGGGTGAACAGGGCGTTGTCGCGCTGGTAGACGATGACGGGGAGCGCGGTCGCCGCGGCGACCTCCCGGTAGTGCCGCAGCAGCCCCTCCTGCCCGGCGACGACGAGATACGGCGGCATGGCGAGCAGCCCGTCCGCTCCGGCCGCCTCGGCGAGCCGCGCGTACCGCACGGCGAGGGCGGTGCCGTACCCGGCGCCCGCGACGACCGGCACACGTCCCGCCGCCTCCTCGACGGCCGCCCGCACGCACGCCTCGAACTCCTCGGGTGTGAGCGCGTGGAACTCCCCGGTGCCGCAGCACGCGAACACGGCGGCGGCCCCTGCCTCGACTCCTCGGCGCACATGGGTGCGGTAGGTGTCGAGGTCGACCGAGCCGTCGGGGCCGTAGGCGGTGACGGGGAAGAACAGCGGCCCGCCGGGAATGCTGAGGCGTGCGGCAAGGGGGGCTGACGTCACGGGCTCTCCCTGGGGCAAGTACGGAAACGTACAGGACGAGTGCAGGATAGTGATCAGAGTTTACGTTTATGAACGACGGCTACACCACCCTTGACTCGCAAGGGTCGTGATCCTTAACTTGTCCACGCATGTGAATACCGTGCACGCACGCGGCCGATCGCTCAAGGAGCCCCGAGGATGCCCGCACCCCGCACCGTTCTGCTCACCGGAGCCGCCGGCGGCCTCGGCACCCTGATGCGGGACCTGCTTCCGGCGTACGGCTACGAGCTGCGGCTGCTCGATCTGCGCCCCGTCGAGGGCGAGCCGGACGCGATCGTCGCCGATCTCGCCGACAAGGAGGCGGTGCGCGAGGCCGTCCGGGGCGTCGACGCGATCATCCATCTCGCGGGCATCTCCCTGGAAGCCCCGTTCGAGAAGATCCTCCGCGCGAACATCGAGGGCACCTACCACCTGTACGAGGCCGCCCGCGAGGAGGGCGTGGAGCGCATCGTCTTCGCCTCCTCCAACCACGCCGTCGGCTTCACGCCCCGCCCCCAGGGCGACGATCCCCTCATCCCGATCGACACCCCGCGCCGCCCGGACACCTTCTACGGCCTGTCCAAGTCCTTCGGTGAGGATCTCGCGCAGTTCTACTGGGACAAGTACGGCCTGGAGACGGTGTCCGTCCGTATCGGCTCCTGCTTCCCCGAGCCGACCAGCGTCCGCATGCTCTCGCTGTGGATGAGCCCGGCCGACGGCGCCCGCCTCTTCCACGCGGCCCTGACCGCCGAGAACGTCGAGCACACCGTCGTCTACGGCTCCTCCGCGAACACCCGCCTGTGGTGGGACCTCGGCACCGCACGCGCCCTCGGCTACGAGCCGCAGGACGACTCCGAGCCGTACGCCGAAAAGCTCATCGCCGAGCAGGGCGACCTCGAACCGGACAACATCGCGCACGCCCATCTGGGCGGCCACTTCGTCAGCGACCCGCCGATCTGGCCGTACTGACGTCACCGACTCCGCCACGCGGCGGAAAACGATCGTTCGCGGCGGCGGGCGGGCACCGAACGGGCCCGCCCGCCGCCGTATTCGGGCACGTCCTCTGCCCGATCCCACGCCGGACCCGATGACGGCGCAGGTCCGCCGCGGGCACACGCCGAGTCGAACGGTCATGAACGGGCAGTATCGAGCCCGCAACAAGCCTGGTCAGCCCCCCGCACCCCCGGTAGAACTTGCTGCACGGACCCCACCGGGCCCGAACGGGCAGGCAAGGACTCGGGCAAGCAAGGACGTAAGGCAGGTGTCGGCGATGACGGCGAATACTGCGAGAACCGCCGAAGAGCGCCAACGGGAGATCGTGCGGGTCGCCCGGGCCAGCGGTTCGGTCGACGTCACCGCGCTGGCCACCGAGCTGGGCGTGGCCAAGGAGACCGTACGGCGGGATCTGCGCGTCCTGGAGGACCACGGGCTGCTCCGCCGTACCCATGGCGGCGCCTACCCCGTGGAGAGCGCCGCCTTCGAGACGACGCTCGCCTTCCGCGCCACCAGCCATGTCCCCGAAAAACGCCGGATCGCGGCCGCCGCGGCCGAGCAGCTCGGGGACGCCGAGACCGTCTTCGTCGACGAGGGCTTCACCCCGCAGCTCATCGCCGAGGCACTGCCCCGGGACCGGCCGCTCACCGTGGTCACCGCGTCCCTGCCGGTGGCCGGCGCGCTGGCCGAGGCGGAGAACGTCTCGGTGCTGCTGCTCGGCGGCCGGGTGCGGTCCGGCACCCTCGCGACCGTCGACCACTGGACCACGAAGATGCTGGCCGGTTTCGTCATCGACCTGGCGTACATCGGAGCCAACGGCATCTCCCGCGAACACGGTCTGACCACCCCCGACCCCGCGGTGAGCGAGGTCAAGGCGCAGGCCATCCGAGCCTCGCGGCGCACCGTCTTCGCGGGCGCGCACAACAAGTTCGGAGCGGTCAGCTTCTGCCGGTTCGCCGATGTCGGCGCGCTGGAGTCGATCGTCACGAGCACGCTGCTTCCGGCCGCCGAGGCCCACCGCTACTCGCTGCTGGGACCACAGGTCATCCGCGTCTGAAAAGCCAACTCACTCCTCCATAGGGCACTTTCATGCCCGCCGACACCCCTTATCTCCCTATACATACCTGCACATCCCCGTACATCCCCGTACATCCCCTTTCAATGTCCAGGAGCGATCCATGCGAACCCAGAGCCGACGACGGCCACCGCGAGCCATGCTCGCCACGGCCGCCGCAGGGACGCTGCTCGCCCCACTGCTCTCCGGCTGCTGGGTCGGAGCGGGCGGGGCAGGCTCCGGGGGCGACGCCATCAACGTCCTGATGGTCAACAACCCCCAGATGACCGAGCTGCAGAAGCTCACGCCACGGTTCACCGAAGAGACCGGCATCAAGGTCAACTTCACCGTCCTGCCCGAGAACGACGTCCGCGACAAGATCAGCCAGGACTTCGCCAACCAGGCCGGCCAGTACGACGTGGCCACCCTCTCCAACTACGAGATACCGATCTACGCCCGCAACGGCTGGCTGAAGGAGATGAACTCCTACGTCGCCAAGGACCCGGCGTACGACGAGCAGGACGTCCTGGGGCCGATGCGTCAGTCCCTCACCGGCGACGACGACAAGCTCTACGGCCAGCCCTTCTACGGCGAGTCGTCCTTCCTGATGTACCGCAAGGACGTGTTCGCCAAGGAGGGCCTGACGATGCCCGCGCACCCCACCTGGCAGCAGGTGGCGGACCTCGCGGCGAAGACGGACGGCGCCGAGCCCGGCATGAAGGGCATCTGTCTGCGCGGCCTGCCCGGCTGGGGCGAGGTGATGGCCCCGCTCACCACCGTCGTGAACACTTTCGGTGGCACCTGGTTCGACAAGGACTGGAAGGCCCGGCTGGACTCCCCCGAGTGGGAGAAGGCGACGAAGTTCTATGTCGACCTGGTCCGTGAGCACGGTGAGTCGGGAGCGGCCCAGTCCGGCTTCGCCGAGTGCCTGAACAACATGACGCAGGGCAAGGTCGCCATGTGGTACGACGCCACCTCCGCGGCCGGTTCCCTGGAGTCGGCGAACTCCCCCGTCAAGGGCAAGGTCGGCTACGCACCGGCGCCCGTCGAGAAGACGGAGTCCTCCGGCTGGCTCTACACCTGGGCCTGGGGCATCCAGCAGGCGTCCCGCAACCCCGACAACGCCTGGAAGTTCGTGTCCTGGGCGTCCAGCAAGCAGTACGAGCAGCTGGTCGGCGACGAGATCGGCTGGTCCAACGTCCCGGCCGGCAAACGTGCCTCCACCTACGCCGACCCGGCCTACCGCAAGGAGGCGGCGGCCTTCCAGGAGATGACGAAGGAGGCCATCGAGGGCGCCCGCCCGAACGACCCCGGCGTCCAGCCGCGCCCCGCGCCCGGCATCCAGTTCGTCGGCATCCCCGAGTTCACCGACCTCGGCACCAAGGTCTCCCAGGAGATCAGCGCGGCCATCGCCGGACGCCAGTCCGTCGAGTCGGCCCTGAGGAAGTCACAGCAGCTCGCCGAGAAGATCTCCGAGGAGTACGAGGGGCGATGACAGCGACGACAACGGCCCCCGTGGCCACGACTCCCGTACGCACCACCCGTCCGCCCTCCGCCCGGCTGCGCGCCTGGGCGACCCGGGCCCCCTTGCTGCCCGCCCTGATCTTCATGATCGTGGTGACCCAGCTGCCCTTCGTGGCGACGCTGGTGATCTCGTTCTTCGACTGGAACTCCCTCTACCCCGACGCCCGCCACTTCACCGGCATCGACAACTACAAGGAAGTCCTCACCGACGCCGACCTGCGCCACTCGGTGTGGACGACCGTGCTGCTGACGGTGGCGGTGGTCCTGGCCAGCCTGGTGCTCGGCCTAATCCTGGCACTGCTCCTGGACCGGAAGTTCAAGGGCCGCGGAGTGGTCCGCACCCTGCTGATCGCCCCGTTCCTGGTGGTGCCCGTAGCCGCGGCCCTGCTCTGGAAACATGTGCTCTACAACCCTGAATACGGCCTGTTCAATGGGTTGTTGCACTATGTGGGCGGCCCACAGCCCGACTGGATCTCCCACACCCCGCTGCTCGCGGTCGAGGCCTCCCTCGTCTGGCAGTGGACGCCGTTCATGATGCTGATCCTGCTGGCCGGCCTCCAGAGCCGCGACAACGAGCAGATCGAGGCGGCGAGAGTCGACGGCGCCGGCGACTGGCAGATCTTCCGCCATCTGACACTCCCCCACCTGCGCCGCTACCTCGAACTCGGCGCACTCCTCGGCTCGATCTACATCGTCCAGAACTTCGACGCGGTCTTCACCATCACGTCCGGCGGCCTGGGCACCGCCAACCTCCCCTACACCGTCTACCAGAGCTTCTACCAGGCCCACGAGAACGGGCTCGCCTCGGCCGCGGGCGTCCTGGTGGTCATCGGCTCGATCATCATCGCGACCTTCGCGCTGCGCGTGGTGTCGTCCCTGTTCCGCGAGGAGGTGTCGCGCGCATGAGTGCAGTGGCCGTACGACTTCGCAGCCGCCGCAAGGGAGTCGGCCTGGGCCTGGTGGCCTGGCTGCTCGGGATCATGTTCTTCCTGCCGATCGCGTGGATGGCCCTGACGTCCTTCCACTCCGAGGAGGACGCGGCGACCAACCCGCCGTCCTTCGCCGCGTCGCTGACGCTGGACGGCTACCGCGAGTTCTTCGGCGCGGGCGGCGGGGCGAGTCCCTGGCCGGCGCTGATCAACTCGACGGTGGCGTCGGTCGCGTCGACGCTCTTCGTCCTGGTCCTCGCCCTCCCGGCGGCGTACGCGCTGTCGATCCGCCCGGTGAGGAAATGGACGAACGTCCTGTTCTTCTTCCTGTCGACGAAGATGCTGCCCGCGGTGGCGGGCCTGTTGCCGCTCTACCTGTTCGCGAAGAACACAGACATGCTCGACAACATATGGCTGCTGGTCATCCTCTACACCTCCATGAATCTGCCGATCGCGGTGTGGATGATGCAGTCCTTCCTCGCCGAGATACCCGTCGCGGTGATCGAGGCGGCGACAGTGGACGGCGCGAGGCTGCCCACGATCCTGACCCGCGTGGTGGCCCCCATCGCGCTCCCCGGGATCGCCGCAACAGCCCTCATCTGCTTCATCTTCAGCTGGAACGAGCTGCTGTTCGCCCGCGTACTGACCGGCGTGGTGGCGGAGACCGCCCCCGTCTTCCTGACCGGCTTCATCACCAGCCAGGGCCTGTTCCTGGCGAAGGTGTGCGCCGCGTCGCTCGTCATCTCCCTGCCGGTGCTCGCCGCGGGGTTCGCCGCCCAGGACAAGCTGGTCCAGGGCCTGTCGTTGGGAGCCGTGAAATGAAGGCCGCCGTCATCGAGTCCGTGGGCAAGGCAGTCGTCGCCGAGGTCCCCGACCCGACGCCCGGCCCGCGGGAGGTGGTGGTCGAGGTAGCGGCCTGCGGCCTGTGCGGAACCGATCTCCACATCCTCCAGGGCGAGTTCGCACCCAAGCTGCCGATCGTGCCCGGTCACGAGTTCGCGGGCGAGGTGGTCGGGGTCGGCACCCAGGTCACGGAAGTGTCGGTGGGCGACCGGGTCGCGGTGGACCCGTCGTTGTACTGCTACGAGTGCCGGTACTGCCGTACCGGCCACAACAACCTCTGCGAACGCTGGGCGGCGATCGGCGTGACGACGGCGGGGGGCGCGGCGCGCTACGCGGTGGCGCCGGTCGCCAACTGCGTGAAGCTGCCGGAACATGTGCGCACACAGGACGCGGCACTGGTGGAGCCCCTGTCCTGCGCCGTCCGTGGCTACGACGTCCTGCAGTCCCGCCTGGGCGCCCACGTCCTGATCTACGGCTCCGGCACGATGGGCCTGATGATGCTGGAGCTGGCCAAGCGGACGGGCGCGGCGAGCGTGGACGTGGTGGACGTGAACCCGGCCCGGCTGGAGACGGCACGGCGCCTCGGCGTCTCGGCGTCCGCCGCGAACCCGGACGAGCTGGACCGCCCCCAGGGCTGGGACCTCGTGGTGGACGCCACGGGCAACGCGACGGCGATCCAGGACGGCCTGGACCGGGTGGCCAAGGCGGGCACGTTCCTGCAGTTCGGGGTGGCGGACTACGCGACACGGGTGACGATCGACCCGTACCGCATCTACAACCAGGAGATCACCATCACGGGCTCGATGGCGGTCCTGCACAGCTTCGAACGCGCGGCGGAACTGTTCGCGAGCGGCGTCCTGGACCCGGACATCTTCATCAGCGACCGCATCCCGCTGGAGCGGTACCCGGAGGCACTGGAGCAGTTCGCGTCCGGTGTCGGCCGCAAGATCGTGGTGGTGCCGTAGCGTTCCTCGCCCCCGCCGCCCCTACCCTCCCCCAGGTAAATCCAGCCCCTCCGGCGTTTGAGGAGCGGGGGTCCAGGGGGCAGAGCCCCCTGGACGGGGTCGAAGGGGCGGAGCCCCTTCAGGATGGGACGGGTAGGGGCGGCGGGGGCGAAACCCAAGGCCCGCCGAATGGCCCCGGGTAAGGGAACGGTAAAGCGCCCCCACTCGTTCACCCGGCATGACAGCTATGACCCCCGGCTCGAACATCCCTCTCTCCGCCGCGCGCGTGACGGTGGACGTCGCCGCCCCGGTGCGGCTCGACGTATCGGGCCTGCTGCTCACCGCCGACGGCAAGGTGCGCTCCGACGACGACTTCATCTTCTACAACCAGCCGACAGGGCCCGGCGTGACGTACCGCTCGGGCGGCGGCACCGCCCCCGACGCGATCATCGTCGACACCGCGGCCGTCCCGCCCGGCATCGAGAAGATCGTCGTCACCGCCAGCCCGGACGCCGTCGGCCAGACCTTCCAGGGCATCGAACCGACGGCCACCATCCGCAACGCGGACGACAACAGCGTCCTGGCCACCTTCACGCCCCCACAGCTCGGCGCCGAGACGGCGCTGGTGATCGTCGAGGTGTACCTCCGCAACGGCGCCTGGAAGGCCCGCGCGGTCGGCCAGGGCTACGCCAACGGCCTGGCCGGCATCGCCACCGACTTCGGCGTCACGGTCGAGGAACCGGCCCCGGCTCCGGCCGCCCCCGTGGCCCCGCCGCAGCCCGCCATGCAGCCTCCGGTCGCCCCGCCGGCCCCGCCGATGTCCACTCCCCCGGCGCCCCAGGCCCCCGCCGCGCCCCCGGCCCCGCCCGCACCTCCCGCGCCCGGCGCCGGCAAGATCAACCTCGACAAGGGCCGCGTCAGCCTCCAGAAGAACCAGACCGTCTCCCTCGTCAAGGGCGGCCGCCCCCTGCTGTCCCAGGTCAAGATGGGCCTCGGCTGGGAGCCGGCGTACCGCGGCAAGGACATCGACCTGGACGCCTCGGTCATCGCGTACGGCCCGCAGCGCAACCACATCGACAGCTGCTACTTCGGCAAGCTCCAGATCGTGCAGGGCGCGATCCGCCACTCCGGCGACAACCTCACGGGCGAGGGCGGAGGCGACGACGAGGTCATCACCGTCGACCTCGGCCGCCTCCCGCAGGAGGTCACCGGACTCGTCTTCACGGTCAACTCCTTCTCCGGACAGAAGTTCACCGAGGTCGCCAAGGCCTACTGCCGGCTGATCGACGCCGCATCCGGCGAGGAACTCGTCCGCTTCGACCTCACCAACGCCGAGGCGCAAACGGGCGTGATGATGGCGAAGTTGATCAAGCAGTTCTCCGGCGAGTGGGAGATGACGGCCATGGGCGAGTTCGTGAAGTCCCGCACGGTGAGGGGGATGGTGAAGCCGGCGGCGCAGGCGCTGTAGGAGGCCATCAGCCGGTCTCGGCGGGGCTCAGCCGGGCGGATCCGGGCGTGCCGACGCCCTGGACCCGCCCGGCCGGCCATCGCCGTCCGTAACAAGTCCGAAAGCTCCTCGTCGGACGGAAGACGCACAGTAGCCTTGCGCCCGGGCTGTGAACGGGGGGCGGGCACATGGCCGTTGGCGACGGAGCGAACTCGTGCTTCATCAGTTACGCGCGGGACGACCAGGTCTGGGCCGAGTGGGCGGCCTGGCAACTCAAGGACGCCGGCTACGAGGTGTGGCTGGACACCTGGTCACTCGCGCCGGGCGCTGACTGGCAGGACACGATCCTGACCTGGGTCCGCGCATCCGGTCACATGCTGGTGCTCGTCTCGAAGTCGTACGCGCTCAGTCGGTACGCCCGGGCGGAACTTGATGCCGCCGTCGCCGCGGGCAAGCGGCTGATCCCCGTTCTGCTGTCCGACGGCCCCTTCCCGGACGGACTCGACATCCTCCGTGAGCGGCAGCCCCTACGCCTCAGCGGCCTGAATGACCAGGCCGCCCGTGACGCTCTGCTGCGCGCAGTCGCTCCCGAGCACTCACCGTCCGGCGGCCGGCTGCGCCGCCTCGGTGCGACCAGCCCCCGGCTGCCCGGCAGTCGGCCCCGGGTGTGGAACGTGCCCGAGCGCAACGGTTGGTTCGTGGGCCGGGTCGACCTGCTGAAGCAGCTGCGGGCCGCGCTGACCGAGCAGTGCCGGGTGGTCCTCGTCGGAGACCCAGGGATGGGCAAGACCCAGCTGGCCGTCGAGTACGCACATCGCTTCGCAGGCGAGTACGAACTCGTGTGGTGGATCGGGCCGGGGCGCGGCTCCGTGCCCTCCCAGCTCGCCGACCTCGCGGTGCGGCTCGGTGCCGCCTCGCCCGACTCGGCTCCCGGAGAAGCGGTCAGCGCCCTCGCCGACGAACTGCGGACCCGCAACCGGTGGCTGCTGGTGTTCGACGACGTCCTGGGCGCCGGCCAACTGCCCGAGGAGCTGATGCGGGACACCGGACACGGCCAGTTCCTCGCCGTCTCCCGTGACCGGGACCGGGCCGACTTGTGGGAACACGTCACTGTGGGTCCGCTCGCCTCCCCCGAGTCCTACGCACTGCTCCGCACCATGGTGCCCACGCTGAGCGATCAAGAGGCCAAGGCGGTAGCGGCCGACGTGGGGAACAGTCCGCTGGCCGTCGGAATGGTGGCCGGCTCCCTCACCTCCGGGACCCCCATCGGGATCGTCCTGCGGGGCCTGTCATCACCGGAGCATTCGGAGAACCACCCACAGGGGCTCCAGCACGCCGTACGCATCAGCCTGGAGCGGCTGACGGAGCAGGACTCGAGGGCGGTCGCGCTCCTGGCGGCCTGCTCGCTGCTGGCACCGCAGCCTTTCCGGCTCCGTGACTGCGTGCGCGTACCGGACTGGACCCCCGAGGATCTGGCCGAGTTGCTGCGGGATCCGGAGGCGAGGGAGTCGGTGCTGCGGGCCGTGAACCGGTCCGGGCTCGCCCAGGGCGGCGACGGCATCCTCCGTATCCATCCGGCCACGCAATCCGCGCTGCGCGACCTGCTGTCCCCCGACGGCCGCCCGGCCGCCGCTCTCGGAGCCCAGGCGCTGTTGGTGGCGGCCCTGCCTTCCCTGCACGCCGGCTCGGAGGCGTGGGCACCGCTGATGCCGCACCTGCTGGGGGTGGCAGCCCAGGAGCTGACCAGGCGCGAGGGTCTGGCGGCCGCGGGCCTGGGGTGCGCCCGTCTGCTGCGGGACGGCGAAGCGTCGGCCAGCGTGCCGCGGCTGACGGAACTCCGCGAGTTCTCACAGCTCACGCACGGCCCGGACGATCCCACCACGATGACGATCACGTCCTATCTGGTCGATGCGCTGCAGGCAACAGGAGCGCCGGAACAAGCCCTTCCGCTCGCCGGAACGCTGCTGAACTGGGCCCACGGCACCTTCGGCGACGGGGACGCGATGACGCTCGGCGCCGCCGCGCAACTCGCGACGCTGCTCTCCGCCGCGGGAGACCCGGCGGCGGCCGTGGCCCTCGGCATGACGACTCGGGCTCGGCTGCACGAGATGCTGGAGCCGGACCACCCCCTCGCGCTCAGCCTCTCCACTCACCTGCTGGAGCCGATGCGGGCGTTGGGCATGGGGGCGGAGGCCCGGCTGCTCGGCGAGGACACCTTGTCGCGGCAGCGGCGCGTGCTCGGTCCGGAACACCCGGAAACCCTCCGTACCGCCGCCCGGCTGGCCGCCCTGCTCGTCGACCTCGGCGATCTGGAGTCGGCACGGTCCCTCAACGACCACATCTTCCGCGAACTCCACCTGACCCTCGGCCCCAGCGACGCGGCCACTTTGCGGGCTGCCGGCCCGTTGGCCGCGCTGCTGATCCGCCTGGGTCGCCACGAGGAAGCCCAACGGCTCCTCCATGCCACGTACGACCACCAGTCCGAGACGCTGGGCTCGGATCACCTCGACACCCTGCGGACCTCCTGGCTGCTGGCCGGTGCCCATCTCTGCGCCCACGACGTCGACGCCGCGCTGGACTGGGCCGGCCGTACGCACGAGAAGCAGCTGCGCACTCTGGGAGCCAACCATTCCGGCACCCGGGACAGCGCGGCGCTCATGGCCCTGTGTCTCCACGCGGCCGGTCGGACGGACGAAGCACGGGCGGTGCTGCGCGGAAACCGCTTCGCCGACCCGCCCCCCGCCGACGACCTGCTCCTCGCAGACGCGGAGCAGGCCGTCGTCCAGCTCCTCGACAACTGGTCCCGCACGATCGGTGACGACCCCGAGCCGGGCATCCGCGCCACCAGGCCGTCGCAACCGTCGGAGTCCCGGTCCGCCCGTCCTGCGGCGTCCCGTCCGGGCCGGGAGCGCGTGCTGGTCAGCCATGTCGAGGCGGACCGCGTCTGGGCCGACTGGGTCACCTACGAGCTGGAACAACTCGGCTACGAGGTGGTGGCGGAGGCCGAGGACAGCCATCTCGTGCGGCCGTTGTCCGGGGAGTCCGACATCGTGCTCGTCATGCTGTCCCCCAGCTATCTGGCGTCGATGACCGCCACCGCCTGGGCCTCCGAGGAGTGGACCGAGCTGATGCGCGATGACGCCCTCGGCCGGCGGCGCCTCGTGCCGATCTTCGTCCATCCCGTCGAGACCGAGCAGCTCCCGCCCGTGCTCCGGGCGCGGATCGCTCCGGCCCTGTACGACCTCGACCCCGATGCCGCCCGCGACCTGCTGCGGTTCACCCTCGACGAGCCGACCCGCCCTGTCCATGTCCCCGACTTCCCGGGAACGACCGGGTCGGACGAGGACGGCGAGGCGCTCCTGACCCGACGCCTCGTCAACGCGTTGCAGCGCTCGGCCGCCGTACAGAGCCGGGGCGGCTTCCACGCCCTGGTCGCCCATCTCGACGTACCCGTCCGCGACGAGTTGTCGGCGCGTACCCAGCTGTTCGAGGTCGTCCGCAGGCTGAAGGCCCGCCCGGGCGGTCTGGCGCTGCTCGTGAACGCCCTCGAGGAGATCGAAGGAGAGAGTCTCGCGGTGGCGGAGGCCCGCCACATCGTCGGGCAGATCGAGCACGGCGCGGCGCCCCGATGACCGCCCCCGTCCCGCCGGGCGCGGTCGTCGAGGACCCGCCACCCGTCCCGCACTGGTTCTTCACCGGCTACTCGGACGTCAGGGGCAACTTCCCCCTGGTCGAACGTTTCCACAACGACGTCCAGGCGCGAGTCAAGTTGATGCTCGGCAACGCGGTCCCCGGCGACGCTTTCGTGGACTTCAAGGACATCGTCCCGGGCGAACGCTGGGAGGAACGGGTCGTGGAGCGCGGTGTGTGCACGGCCAGGGCCATGCTGGCCCTGTACTCGCCCAGCTACTTCCAGAGCCACTGGTGCGCCCATGAGTGGGCGGTGTTCAACGCCCGGCTCGGGCCCTACCGGACAGATGACACCCGCTGCCTCGTCGGGGTGCTGTGGCAGAGAGGCGGGCGGAAGTGGCCGGCCGCCGTCACCGCGCGCCAGTACGTGCGACTCGACGATCCCACGACCGACTACGAGAAACGCGGCCTCTACTACATAGTTCCGCGCGGAGACGAGCCGGCGCGGGACGAGTACGAGAAACTCGTCACCAAAGTGGCCGACCTCCTGGTCGGCGCGCACGCCGCCGCCCTCGAACCCCTCAGAGCCGAGGGCGTCGACGGGTTGCGCCCGCTCTTCGGGGCCGAGTCGGACCTGCCCGTCGACTGCGTACTCGCCTACGCCGACCGGAGCACGGATCGCCGCTGGGGCGAGTGGGCGTACAGCCAGCTCTCGGAGAGACGCGAGGTCGACGTCCTCCCTCCGGAGTGCTTCGACCGCTCACCTGGCCGACTCCTCAGATCGTCGTTGAGCCGCGCGCAGCGCGTGGTCGTGCTGCTGTCCCGGGGCAGCCTCACCGAACGTTGTCTGCACCGAGAGGTTCTGGAGGAGCTCTACGCGGATCCGACGCTCACCCCTGATCTGCCACGGCTCATCCCGATGTTCATCGAGCCTGTCCCTGAGGAGGAACTCCCGACTGCTCTCGCCCCCGACGGCGGCATCATGCTGTACGGCATCCCCGACTGGCATTCCAAGCGGGAGATCCTCCTCAAGGCCGTCGCCGCTGCCGTTCGCACACCTGCCACCGCCCACCGGACCGCACCCGCTTACCCGGAGGGCTCCGTCACCAAGTTCGAACGTGCCCTGACCGACAAGCTCTCCCTGGCGTCGCCTCTGATGGACGAGAGCATGCGGCGCGACTGGTTCGAGGCGACCGGACTCGACGCCGCCGCAGAACCCGACTCCCGATACCCCCTGCGCACTTGGCTCATGTCGGTCCTGGCACTCGCCAGGAAGCAGCCCGACGGCTATCGGCGCCTCGCCCTCGCCCTGCAGGCCGTCGCCCCCGAGAGCCCGGAGAGCACCGAGGTACGTAAGCTCGTCGACGGCCACGAGTCCGGTTCGGAGTCATGAGGGGGACGGGAGGGCGCCGGGACGCCCCAGTCACCCCGGTCACATCTTCGTCGCCCCCGCCGCCAGATCCCGAAGGAAATGCCGCGCCCCGCGGGCGGCGAGGCCGGTGCGCACCTTGGAGTCGATGTCGCCGTCGGGGATCTGCGAGCCCTGCACCTTCAGCCCAGGCATCCCGGGGACGCCGCGCCTGGCGGTGGCGAGCAGCTTGTCGCTCAGCGCGCCCTTCCCGTACCGGAGGCTGAGGTGGTCGGTGCCCGCGGAGGCCGAACCCGTCGGCGGCTCCGCACCCGACAGCCCCAGCAGGGTGGCACCAGGCGGTGTGCTGAGGCGTCACCGCCCATGCACTGAGGCGTTCGCGGCACGCCGGCGCCTCAGGCCGAAGCCCTCACCACCAGCTCGGGGACCACCCACGCCTCGGTGCCCCGCAGTGGTTCCTCACCGGCACGCAGCCGGGCCACCTGCTCCACGGCCAGCCGTCCCAGCCGCCGTTTGTCGATGCGCAGGGTGGTCAGGGCGGGCTCGATGAGCTCGCCCAGCGACAGTCCGTCGAAGCCCAGGACGGCCAGGTCGTCCGGCACTCGCCGGCCGCGGCGCCGGGCGGCACGCATGGCGCCGACCGCCATCAGGTCGTTGAACCCGAACACGGCACTGATGTCGGGCCGGGCGTCCAGCAGTTGCTCCATCCCGATTTCACCCCCGGCCACGCTGTGCTCGGGACACAGCGCGATCCAGCTGTCGTCGACCGGCAGACCGTGCCGCCGAGCCTGTTCCAGGAAGGCCTGTCTGCGGGGACCGGGCCCGTGCACACCGTCGAGCATGCCGATCCTGCGGTGACCGGCACCCACCAGATGTGCCATGCCCTGTTCGAGACCGGCGGCGGCGTCGATGCCCACGGCCGCGAAACGGGTCTGCTGCGGGCCACGCTCCAGCAGCACCAGCGGTACGCCGCCGAGGTGCCGGGCGAGCACGTCGTCCGGGCTCTTGAAGTAGCCCACGACCGCGTCCGCCTGATGGGACAGCACATCGAGCGCCTCCCGCTCCCGGGCCTCGTCGTTACGGGAGTCCCAGACGACGACCTGCCAGCCGCGCTGCTCGGCCGCCTCCAGGACGCCTGCGGCCACCTCGGGGAAGAAGGGGTTCATCAGGTCCGGGATCACCAGACCCGCCGTCACGGTCCCCTTCTGCACCAGGCCGCGCGCGAACCGGCTGGGCCGGTAGTCCAGCAGCCGCGCCGCCTCCAGCACGCGCTGCTTCGTGGCGGGATCGATCTCGCCCTTGTCGTTGACCGCGCGGGAGACCGTCTGGCGGGACACTCCGGCCAGTCGTGCGACGTCGTGGATCGTGGCCCGGCGGCTGGCGCCGTCAGGCCGCTCGACACTCGGCTCCCACTGCTGATCGTCCGCCCGCACGCTGTGCACTGTATCCGGCCAGGCGCGGACCACGGCAGGGCCCGGTCCCGCGAGGACGGCCCGAGCTCCGCAGGTCGAAGCGGGTCGAAGTGCCGGGCGCCCCTGGAGCAGCGCGCTGTACGCGTTCAGCACGGGCTGCCCGACCGAGGTGGGTGTAGAGCACGCGGGGCCCGCACTGGAGTGCGGGCCCCGCGTCTCGGACCGTCAGACAGCCCACGGCCAGTCGGCGTCCCGGGCGGCCTCGAGCAACGGCACCATCCGGAAAGCCGCGTCCGACAGGCCCCCGAAGGTGTGCCGGTTGCCCTTCCCGGACGGACCGTGCCCCGCCCGGTATCCGGCGAGGTTCCAGGTGTAGACCGGGACGTCGGCCGGGACCTGCTCGGTCGGGTCGCCGTGGTGGCTGGGTGCGTACTGCTCGTCGGTGACGATCAGTACGCGGTCGTGCTTCCGGTAGTGCCGGCGCACCGCTTCGGTGGTGTTGGTGCCGCCGAGGTCCCCGAACCGCTCCAGCACGTTCAGTACCGACTCGCCGCGACGGAAGGAGATCCCCCGGCTGTCCGTGCCGAACTGGACCAGGTCCGCGTCCGTCGCCCGCAGCGCGAGCGCCGTGCCGAAGATCGCCGCCGCGTCGGCCCGGTTGAGCTGCGAGCGGTCGGACAGCCGCGACCAGAACATCGAGCCCGAGCGGTCGACGAGGACCAGCGTCCGGCCGGGCAGCGCGGGCACGTTGGCCAGCGAGTGGCCGAGCGCCTGCTCCAGCGGGTACGCCCAGCGCAGCGACGGCGCGTGCTGGTACGCGGCGAGGTACCGGAAGGGGAACTGCCGCGAGCGCACGACCTCCGCCGGGTCACTGATGCGGGCCGCCACCTGCGCGGCGACCTCGTCCGAGACACCGGCCTCGTCGAAGTTCCTCAGGTTCCGAACGAGCGCCATCGAACCCATGGACGGAATCACGGCCTCCCAGGCCGACTTGTCCATCGGCCCCTGCAGCCAGCCGGCCAGCGCCTCCCACGTCATCCCGGCCGCCGCGAGCCGCTCGGCACCGCCCTCGGACGTGACCACCGCACGCCGCTCCGCGACGGGCAGCGCCATCAGCTCGCGGTGCGCGGTCAGCGTCCGGTTGGACGCGGGCGGCACAGCGGTGTCCGGGTTGTGCCGACGGTCGAGGGCGTACCGGAACAGCTCGCCCTGCCACGGCTTGTCCGGGTCCGGCGCCGCGTGCACCAGGTTGAGGATGTCGCCGAAGCGGTAGCCCTTGGACGCGGTGTCGTACTTCAGCAGCGACTTACCGCTGTACAGACGCCGTACGGCGTCGGCGATGCCGCGCTTGACCGGCTTCGGGACGTTACGGCCGTACACCGCCGTCCAGTACGCGAGCAGTTCGCCGGGCTCGTCCGGCCGCTGGAGCACGGAGGCGATGACCTGCCGGTTCGACGGACCGTCGGCGGCCCCGGCCGCCAGGCGGGCCTGCACGTACTCGGCGGCGCCCACGAGGGCCGCCGTACGGAGGTTGCCCTCGCCGCGCAGCCAGCCGAGCAGGCCGGCCGTCCACACCGGGTCGGTGACGGCGAGCTCGCGCACGAGCTTGGCGAACCGGTCGTCGCGGTCGGCGCCGGTCTCGTAGAAGGTCTGCTGGGTGACGAAGTGGGAGACGGCGAGCAGGAAGAGCTCGGAGCGCGGGTCCCGCTCACGGCCGCGGCCGCCCTGGTACGTACGGAGCACTCGCCCCGTCGAGGTGACCCGCGAGGTCGGACGCGCCTTGGCGGCACGCGTGTTGAATCGCGCCATGGTGAATTCCCCCCGAATTCATTCGTGTTTCGGAGGAGGCGCAGCAAAAGGAGGGTGCCCGAGTTCAGGAGTCGGCGACGGACTTTAGCCTGGTGCTCTGCCGAATTGAGCTACACCGACCCGAAGTCGATGACGGGACTCGAACCCGCAACCGCCAGATCCAATGAAGTAACCGTTGCCTGCGCACCGGGCACCCACCTTGAGCTGCGCCTCCCGAGATCAAGTCGGCGGCGGCCTGGGATTCTTTTAGGAGAAGAAGTAGCCGCAGCCTGCGCACCGGGAGGTGCATGAAGTTGTGGTGTCCAGAGATCGAGGTCGGCGGAACCGACGTGGTGCTCTGCCACTGAGCTACACCGGCTCGTGGAACCGGTGGCGGGATTCGAACCCGCGGCCTCCCCATTAAGAGTGGAAGTAGGTCCTGCCTTCGCACCTGGACGTTCATCACTCTAAGAGGGGTGCCGCGGGCCGGGCGAGTGAATTAATTACCCGCGCTTCTGCCGCTTCCAGGGCCCGGTGATGGCGAGCATGATGCCGGGCGTCTGGATGCAGGCGTAAAGCGTCCTGCCGTCGGGCGAGAAGGTGACGCCGGCGAACTCGCTGTATTCGGGCTCCTCTTCGGTGCCGACGTTCAGGTCGTTGCGGGCGATGGGGTACGTACGGCCGCTGTCGGTGGCGCCGAAGAGGTGCGAGACGCCCTCGCCGTCCTCGGCGAGGATGATGCCGCCGTACGGGGACACGGTGATGTTGTCGGGGCCGTCGAAGGCGCCGTCCTGGGACGGGTCGGGGTTGACGCCGAGGAGGACCTTGAGGGTGAGGGTGCGGCGCTTGGGGTCGTAGAACCAGACCTGGCCGTCGTGCGCGGCGCCGGGGCTCTCCGCACGGGCGTACGAGGAGACGATGTAGGCGCCGCCGTCGCTCCACCACATGCCCTCCAGCTTGCGGGCGCGGGTGACCTCGCCTGCGGCGAACTGCTTGCGCACGGCCACGGTCCTGGCGTCGCGGTCAGGGACGTCCACCCAGTCGACGCCGTAGACCGTGCCGACCTTCGTGGCGCGGGAGAGGTCGTCGACGAACTTGCCGCCGGAGTCGAAGCACTTGGGCGCCTGGAGGACACCGGCGTCGTCGGCGAGCGTGCGGAACTTGCCGCGGCCGTACTCGAAGCCCTTCGGCGGGGTCCAGCGGAAGAACAGGCCGTTGGGCGAGGCCGCGTCCTCGGTGAGGTAGGCGTGGCCACGCTTGGGGTCGATGACGACGGCCTCGTGGTCGTAACGGCCGAAGAACTTCAGCGGCTTGGGGTCGCGGTTGGCGCGCCGGTCGCCGGGGTCGACCTCGAAGACGTAGCCGTGGTCCTTGGTCATGCCGTTGACGCCGGCCTTGTCGGAGTTCTCCTCGCAGGTGAGCCAGGTGCCCCAAGGGGTGCTGCCGCCCGCGCAGTTGGTGGAGGTGCCCGCGATGCCGACCCATTCGGCGACCTGGCCGCCGGGGCGGACCTCGACGACGGTGCAGCCGCCGGCCGCGGCGGGGTCGTAGACGAGGCCCTCGGTGAGCGGGACCGGGTACTTCCAGTTGGCGCGCGGGCCCTTCAGCTCGTGGTTGTTGACGAGGAGGGTGGTGCCGCGCGGGCCGTCGAAGGTGGCGGTGCCGTCGTGGTTGGAGGGCGTGTACTCACCCGACTCCAGCCTCGTCCTGCCGCTGTAGGTGAGGATCCGGTACGCGAACCCGGCGGGCAGGGCGAGGATGCCGTCGGGGTCCGGGATCAGCGGTCCGTACCCGACACCGCCACCGTGGGCGTCCGCGGACTCCTCGCTCGCGGTCTCGGACTCCTGGGACGCGAGCGCGTTCGGTGCGGTGGCCAGCACGCCGGCGCTGCCCGCCAGCGCGACACCGGCACCGGTGATCGCGGATTTCCTGGCGAAGTCCCTGCGGGTGAGCGACATGGTGTCTCCTGTGACAGTGGGTGTGCCGTGGGAGGTGGCGGACTCCGGTCGGCGCAACGGTCCCGCCCATGTCTGAATGCCGGTTGAACACGGAGAGGATTCAGTGGAGCTACCTGGATGAATCCGCACCGGACCAGGGCAACGCCCTGAAGGGCCGCGGGGCTGTGTCGCTATGCGGCTCCGCCGCGTGGGCGCGACCAGCCCCCACGCATCCGCACCCGCCAACCGGCCGTCAACCCCCCTGCTGCGATCGCGCCTTGAACGCAGCCTTCCGCGCTTCCTTCGCGATCTTCTTGTCCGAATGCAACCGCCCCATCGCCTCCAGCACATCCGCGGTGGCCGGATGATCGACCCGCCAGGCCGCCGCGAAGAACGAACTGTGCTGCGCGGCCAGCCCCTCCACCAGCGCCCTCAGCTCATCGGAGTTCCCCTCGGCCGCCAGCTGCGCAGCCACCGTGTCGACGGTCAGCCAGAACACCAGCTCCTGGGAGGGCGCGGGTACGTCGGCGAACCCGGCCTCGGTCAGCCAGACCCGGGCCAGCCCGCCCAGCTCAGGATCGTCGAGGACCTCCCGCAGCGCGGGCTCGGCCTCCGCGCCCACCAGGGACAGCGCCTGCTGGCAGCGCAGCCGCCGCAGCGGCGCCCCGGCGTCCAGTCCGCGTGCCGCCGCCAGCAACTCCCGTGCCGCGGTGCGGGATTCGCGCCGGGCCAGCCACTGCTCGGTCTCGGCCTGCGCGGCCCGCTGCGGGAACGTGGCCGTCCCGTCGAGCAGCGCGTCGGCGCCCTTGTCCGCGAGGTCTCCGACGGCGGGCGCCTCGAACCCGGCCTCCAGCAGCCGGGCCCGCAGCCCGTACAGCCCGAGCGGGGTCAGCCGCACCATGCCGTAGCGCGACACGTCGGTGTCGTCGACGGCGGCCGACGGATCCTCGCCGGCGCCTTCGGTGTCCGCCATCAGCGCCTCGTCCACCGGCTGGTACTCCACCAGGCCGACCGGCTCCAGCAGCCGGAACTGGTCGTCCAGGCGCATCATCGCGTCGGACACCTGCTCCAGCACGTCGTTGGTGGGCTCGCCCATGTCGCTGGGCACGATCATCGAGGCGGCGAGGGCGGGCAGCGGCACGGGCCCGTCGGCCGGCCCGTCCTCGCTGACCGTCAGCAGGTACAGGTTGCCGAGCACGCCGTCGAGGAACTCCGCCTCGGCGTCCGGGTCCCAGTCCAGCGAGGAGAGGTCGACCTCGCCGCCCGCGTCCATGGCGTCGACCAGGTCGTCGAGGTCGGGCACGCTCGCGTCCGCGAGCACCGTCTCCAGCGCCGCCGTCCACACGCCGAGTACGTCCTGCGGCGAGCCGCCGGTCAGCAGGGCCAGTTCCGCGCCGGGCGCGACGGTGCCCTCCTCCTCGTCGACGACCTCGACCAGTCCGGTGTCGACGGCCACCCGCCAGGCCTCGCTCGCGTACGCGGCGGCGTCGTCCCCGCTCAGCCCGAGCAGCTCGGCGGCGGCCGGGAGTTGCTCGTCGACGAGCCCGCCCCCGGCGTCGACCCGGGTGTCGGGCCCGGCCCAGCGGGCCAGCCGCGCGGCCCGGGAGAGCAACGGCGTGGACAGGGCGTCACGCGCCAGCTCCGCTTCGGGGTGCAGCCGCACCGGCGGCAGGGGGGAGCTGTCTGACATCGGCTGGTTCTCCTAGGGCGTTCCGCAGGGCCGTACGCATCACGGCCCGGCCGCTGTACATCACGGCTCAACCGCTCAGCCTAGACGGATTTCCACCCATGCCGCCTGGTTCATCTCCTCGTCAGGATGTGTACATGGCCGAAACCTTGACAAGTGGCCTGAGCAGGCAGGAGATTGACGCGCGTAGAAATCGGGCGGACATCTGTTCACTGTATTTTCTACGCGCGTCGCCACCGCCCCACCGGTCGCGCCTGCACCGACCGTTCCACGCACCACCCTCGTCCCGGCGCCCATGTACGTCCCCGGAGGGATTTCCGTTGCCGAGCAAGAAGTCCGCGCGTCTCGCCGCGCTCACCGTCGCCGCCGTCTGTTCCGCGGCGTCCACCGTCGTCCTCACCCTGCCCGCGCACGCAGACTCGGTGCGCATCCATGACATCCAGGGCAGTACTCGAATATCGCCGTACGCCGGCCAGCAGGTCACGGACGTGACCGGAATCGTCACCGGCGTGCGCACCTACGGCTCGTCCAGAGGCTTCTGGATCCAGGATCCGCAGGCGGACGACAACGCGGCCACCAGCGAGGCCATCTTCGTCTACACCAACTCCACGCCGAAGGGCGTCGCCGTCGGCGACGCGGTCACGGTGTCGGGCACGGTCCAGGAGTACGTCCCGGGTGGCGCCGCCACCGGCAACCAGTCGATCACCGAGATCACCAAGCCGACGTTCACCGTCGTCTCCAGCGGGAACGCCCTCCCGGCCGCCGCGGTCATCTCCGCCGAGTCCGTGCCGGCCGCGTACACCCCCGCCGGCGACACCACTGCGAACGGCTCGATCAACGGCCTGACGCTCCAGCCGTCGGCGTACGCCCTGGACTACTACGAGTCCCTGGAGCACATGAACGTCCGGGTCGCCGACGCCCGGGTGGTCACCGGCACCGACGACTTCAACGAGCTGTGGGTCACGGTGAAGCCGCGCGAGCACGCCAACCGCCGCGGCGGCACGGTCTACGGCTCCTACGACTCGCAGAACACCGGACGCCTGCAGATCCAGTCGCTGGGCGCCCCGGCCGACTTCCCGGTCGCGAACGTCGGCGACACCCTCGCCGGCACCACCACCGGTCCGCTGGACTACACCCAGTTCGGCGGCTACACCCTGGTGGCGAGCGAGCTCGGCACGCTCAAGAGCGGTGACCTCAAGCGGGAGACGACCCAGAAGCAGGGGCGCGGCGAGCTGGCGGTCGCGACGTACAACGTCGAGAACCTCGACCCGTCCGACGCCACCTTCGCCGAGCACGCCTCCGCGATCGTGAACAACCTCCAGTCGCCCGACATCGTGTCCCTGGAGGAGATCCAGGACAACAACGGCGCGACGAACGACGGTACGGTCGCCGCCGACCAGACGATGCGGAAGCTGATCGACGCGATCGTGGCCGCGGGCGGCCCGACGTACGACTGGCGCTCCATCGACCCGGTGGACAAGGCCGACGGCGGTCAGCCGGGCGGCAACATCCGCCAGGTCTTCCTGTTCAACCCGGAGCGGGTCTCCTTCGCCGACCGCGCGGGCGGCGACGCCACGACCGCCACCGGCGTGACCAAGGCGAACGGCAAAGCGGCGCTGACGGCCTCCCCCGGCCGTATCGACCCGGCGAACGCGGCCTGGACGAACAGCCGCAAGCCGCTGGCCGGCGAGTTCGTCTTCCGTGGCCGCACGGTCTTCGTGATCGCCAACCACTTCGCGTCCAAGGGCGGCGACCAGTCGCTGCACGCGCAGTACCAGCCGCCGGCCCGCAGCTCGGAGACCCAGCGCCACCTCCAGGCGACCGCGGTGAACGCCTTCGTCAAGGACATCCTGGCCGTCCAGAAGAACGCGGACGTCGTCACGCTCGGCGACATCAACGACTTCGAGTTCTCCGGCACCGCCAAGCTGCTGGAGGACGACGGCGCGCTGTGGTCGGCGATCAAGTCGCTGCCCAAGAGCGAGCGTTACTCGTACGTCTACCAGGGCAACGCCCAGACCCTGGACCAGATCCTGATCAGCCCGTCGATCCGGCGCTCCTGCGACTTCGAGTACGACAGCGTGCACATCAACTCGGAGTTCAACGACCAGATCAGCGACCACGACCCGCAGGTGCTGCGGTTCCGCCCGTAACGCCTCTCGGGTTCAGGACTGGCTGAACACGCCGTTCAGCCAGTCCTGCCAGGCGGTTTCGCACTCCTTGATGTCGGCGCCCGGCGTGAAGTCGTGCAGGGAGATGCCGACCGGGTAGCCCCAGTGGTTGCGTCCGAAGACGCGGGTCAGGCCCCGGTCCGTGCGCAGCCCGATGAAGTACGGGTCCCGGTAGTCGACCACGGCGTCGAACTCGTCGGGCCCGTGGACCGTCACCCGCGTCCCGGCGGCCACGTCCTCCCCGACGCCCAACGCTCGCCCGACGGCGGCGAGGGCGTCGGCGGCCTTCGACGCCTCGGGCCCGTCGAACGTGGCGAAGGCGGCCGGGCGGGGCGCGAAGTGGACCAGGTACTCGCGCAGGGTGTGCAGATAGAAGTCGGTGTGCTTGGCGGCACCGTCGTACTGGTTGTCCCAGTCGTCGACGAAGATCCCGCTGTGCACGTACCGCACCCAGGCACGCCGGCCCTCGTCGCGCGGTTCGATGGTGTAGTCGAGCTGGTTGGCGGCCTGCTCGGCGATGCCCTCGACGTCCTCGACGCGGTTGCTGTAGCGGTGCGGCGGCTCCCAGGCGGTGACGGTGGACCCGAAGGGCCCCTTGCCGCCGACCTTGGGCTCCGGCGGCTCCATCGGCCACAGATAGCCTCCGGTTCCGGTGGTGATCGCCTCCCAGACCTCCTGTGGAGTGGCGTCGACCTCGAACTCGCGGGCGATCTCGAATTCCTTGGACATGGTGGGCTCCTGAGTCCTACTGCTCGATTTCCTGGGCGGGCCGGTCCTCGACCGCGGGATCGGCCGTGTGACCGGCCGCGTGACCGGCCGCGGGTTTGACCGTCGGGTGTACGGCGACCACGATCCGGTGATCCCGGCCGCCCTCGGCCCCGGGCGCGTCGTACTTGCGGATCAGCGCGCTCACACCCGCCGTCAACTCCTCGATGAACGCGGCCCGTTCGGCGGCCGACGCGAACCGGACCTCGCCGTCCAGCGCGTACGTCGCCAGCCGCTTGCGGGCCTTCGCCGCGCCGGTGATCAGCGAACCGACGTCCCGCACGAGCCGGGCGCCGAGGGCGAGCAGCCAGCGGGCGGAGAGCTGGTCCCGGAAGCGGTCCGGGTCCGGCTGCACGGAGGCGAGCGCGAGCGGGGAGATCACGTACGACGCGGCGGTCGCCCGCATCAGCCGCTCGGTCACGTTGCCCTTGCGCCGCTCACCGGCCAGCTCGACCAGGCCGTGCCGCTCCAGCGCCTTGAGGTGGTAGTTCACCTTCTGCCGGGGCAGCCCGACCTTCCCGGCCAGCATGGCGGCCGACGCGGGCCCGGCCGCGAGTTCGGCGAGCAGCCGGGCCCTTATGGGGTCCAGGGAGACGGCTGCGGCCTCGGGGTCCTCGATCACGGTGACGTCCAGCATGGGTCCACCCTCCCACCGAAAACTTTTTTTGTCCAGACGAAATCATTCTTCGGTTGAGTCTTCGGTGGATCTTCGGTGGAGGGGTCGGCCAGGGAGGAGAGGCCAGTCAGGAACGAGGACTCTCTGAGGAACGAGGACTCAGTCAGGGACGAGGCCCAGGGCGTAGTCGTACCGGCTGACCGTGCTGCTCTTGAGCCCCGGCCAGGTCTGTACGCGGTGCCACAGCTCGGTCGCCGAGCCGATGCCGTCACCCGGGGCGGCGAGGGCATCGATGTGGGCCTGGGCGCTCTCCCACTCGGCGTAGTTGAGGACGCGCGTGCCGTCGGTGCCGAGGTGGAAGTGGCCGGAGATGCCGCCGGGGTGCGGGGTCGGCTCGCTCTCCAGCGCCTCGAAGACGGCGTCGACCCAGGCACGCTGCCGGTCGGGGTCGGGGCCCTCGAACTCGATGTCGACGATCACGATGCAGCCGGGGACGCGCCTGTCGCCCTCACGGCGGGCGCTGCGGTAGTGCCGATACCGGCCGAGCCCCAGCCGCTCGATGCCCGGTACGGCGGTGTCGATCTCATCGTTGCGCTCTTGCCGGTGGAGCCGCACGAAGTCCTCGTACGCCTGCTCGCTCGCCCACTGCGAGTAGTGGAGCAGGGTGGAGGCGTCCTGGCCGGTGTAGACGTAGTAGCCGAGCAGGTCTTCCGTGGGCCAGGGGCGACGCTCCCAAGTGCCGGCGATCGCCTCGACGCTCTGTTTCTGTCGAAGGGGCGTGCCCACGCGCCAGGTACTGAAGAAGGGAGCGCCGATCTCCGGGCGGGTGAGGTCGGGGTGGGTGTGGGTGCGGCGGGTCATGGAGACCTCCGGAACAGGTGGCCGATGCGTACACCGATCACCTTTCACCCTCAACCGAACTTGAGGTCAAGGTCGAATACCCGCGGGCGGGCGGACCCGGATGGGATGGCGCGATGGGCGGATTCGGGCCAGAGACACGCCGCAAAAACCGGCAGTTCGCCGGCCCGAATCCGCCCATCGCGTCCGTCGAGCATTCGCCGACAGTGCCCCCGTAGGCGCCGGGGCGCAGGGACCCGCGCCCGGTCGGCCGCGGCCTACGGCATCACCTGGCTCGCCGTACCGGTGGGCCTCAGTGGTGCCCGTTGCGCCGGTGCCGCATTACCCTCGTCGCGACCATCGCTCCCACCGCCGCCCCGGCGATCAGCACCGGTCGCGGATGCCGCAGGCCGGCCTGCACGACGGTGCGCACGGGGCGCGGCACGCTGTGCTCGACCACGTGGCCCGCGTGTGTCGCCTTGCCCTGGACGGTGTGCCCGGCCTGGGTCGCCCGGTCCTGCACGGTGTGACCGGCCTGTGCCGCGCGGTCCTGCACCAGGTGACCGGCCTGCGCCGCCTTGTCCTGTACGACGTGCCCGGCGCGGGTCGCCCGGTCCTGCACCGCGTGGCCCGCCTGGGCCGCGCTGCTGCGCAGCTGCACGGTCATCGCGCCCGCCTTGTCCCTGAGGTCGGCGGCGCGGGCCATGGCCCGGCCCTTGACGTCCGCCTTCCCGGCCAACTCCGCGACAGTGTCGCCGAGTTCGCCGCGGGTGTGCTCGATCTGGCGGCGAAGTTCCTCGGGACCCTTGGCCCCGCCCCTCGCCTTCCCGGCCGCGGCCTTCCCCGCGGCGGCGGCCTTCGCGGAGCCCTTCTTCCCGGCCCCCTTGCCGCTTGCCGCCCCCGCCTTCCTGTCCGTCATCGGTGTGCCCTTCCCTTGATCTCCTCGACATCGGCCCTGACGCTGCCGAGCGCCTCCTCCGGTGCGGGAGGCGCGGCGCGCCGCAGCTGGGCGCGGCCGGTCGCGGCGAGCAGGCCCGCGACGGCGAACAGCGCCGCCGTCACGATCAGCGCCGCCGCCCACAGGGGCAGCGTCAGCGAGAGCGCGGCGGTGGCCGTCGCGGCCAGGAACAGCAGGCCTGCGTACGCGACGGCGCCCGCCGCGCCCAGCAGCCCACCGCCACGGCCGGCGCGCCGGCCCTTCTCGGCCAGCTCCTCCTTGGCGAGGGCGACTTCCTGCCGTACGAGACGGGAGAGTTGTTCGCCGGCCTGTCCGGCGAGTTCGCCCACCGAGTGGTGCTCGTCCCGCACCTGCCCGGGGGCCGTGGTCCCGGTCACCGTGTTCCGCCTCCTCTCGGTTCGGAACACCCCGGGTACCCGGACCGGCCCCCGCTATCCCTTCCGTCCGCTGCCCGGCCCGCGCTCGCCCAGCCGGGCCAGCTGGGTCTGGAACCAGTCGAGGCGGGCCTGCAACAACGCGGCCTCGGCGGCGAGTTCGGGCACGCCGAGGTCCTTGGCATCCCCGAGCCCGGCCACCGCCCCGGACGCCACGCCCTTCCCGGCCACCACCCGCAGCCCCTCCCCGCCCAGCCGGGCGAACCCCGCGAGCGAGACGGAGGTACGGCCGCGCAGGCAGCCCGCGCAGGAAGGGGCGAGGGCCGTCCAGCCGGGGCGGCCCCAGCCGGCGTCGGCCAGGGCGGCGGCGCCCGCACCGCAGGCGCACGGGCCGACCGTGGCGGTGCGCACCCTCTGACGGGCGTAACGGAAGCCGCGCTCGAAGCGGATGTACCGGCCCAGCACGGTGACCTCGAGCAGCACGGCAGCCCGGTGCTCGGCCCTGCACAGCAGCGCCTCCGCCGCCGTACGGTCGTGCACACAGTGGAAGCCGCAGTCGCAGCGGCGGTTCGGCGCCCGATGCCGCAGGCCGTAGACGCAGGACGCGTCGGCCAGGACTCCGTACGGCAGCGCACTGCCCAGCGACACACCGGTGAAGGCGGCCCGGGTGCCGTCCTGGGACAGCACCGGGTGGGCGATCTTGTATCCGGTCGGCGGCTCCGTCGGGCGTTCCTCCGGAAGCCGCAGCCTCATCGGGCGACCGGGACCTCTTCGGACGCCTTCAGTTCCTCGATCTCCTCGGGGAGTTGGAGTTCGGGTTCTTCCTCGCAGGTCTGCGGCTGCTCTTCCGCGACTCCGGTGGCGAGTGCCTTGCCCAGCTTCATGACGCCTCCCATGGCCAAGGGACGATGACCGTCCTGGCCATGGTGACCCATGACGCCCGAGTTGGACATAGGGCCTGGACGGGGCCGGCCCGGCGACCCGCACCTCACAACATTCCTTACCAATACCTCGTAGAGGAATTAAGTGGAGCTTCACAGTTGGTGTGTCGAGACTACCTCCATGACGACGACGCCCTCCGCCACCCCGCCCTCCGCCACCCTGCCCTTCGGCCGCGCCCTCTGCGCCATGATCACGCCCTTCACCGAGGCGGGATCGCTCGACCTCGACGGCGCTCAGCGGCTCGCCGAGCGGCTGGTGTCCGAGGGGTGCGACGGGCTCGTACTCTCCGGCACGACGGGTGAGTCACCGACCACGTCGGACACCGAGAAGTCGGATCTGATCAGGGCCGTCCGGGAGGCGGTGGGTGGCCGGGCGTCGATCGTCGCCGGTGTGGGCACCTCCGACACCCGGCACACCGTCGAGCTGGCCCTGGCGGCCGAAAAGGCGGGCGCCGACGGCCTGTTGGTGGTCGCGCCGTACTACAGCAAGCCCCCGCAGGACGCCGTCGAGGCACACTTCCGCGAGGTCGCCGACGCCGCCGGACTGCCCCTCGCGCTGTACGACATCCCTGGCCGCACCGGCACCCGCATCGAGCCGGAGACGCTGATCCGGCTCGCCGAGCACCCCCGGGTCGTGGCGGTGAAGGACTGCTCGTACGACTTCCTCGGCGCCCAGAAGGTGCTGTCCCGGACCGAGTTGGCGTACTACGCGGGGTGCGACGAGCACAACCTCGCGCTGTACGCGGTGGGCGGGGCGGGCTATGTCAGCACGGTCGCCAATGTGGTTCCCCGCCATCTCCGTTCGGTACTGGACGCCTTCGACACGGGAGACACGGCGGACGCGGCCCGGCTTCAGCAACGCGCCACGCCCCTCATCGAGTTGATGATGTCGGCGGGCCTGCCCGGTTCGGTCACCGCCAAGGCCGTACTCAATGAGCTCGGTCTTCCCGCCGGCCCGGTCCGGGCACCGCTGCGGCCCGCCGGCCGGGAGGCGGTCGACGGGCTGCTGGCGGAGTACGAGCGGCTGGCGGCCTTGGCCGTTTGATCCAAGAGAAAGCCGTTCGATCCAAGACGAAAAGGGGCCGGGCCCCGTACCGCATCCTGTGCGGTACGGGCCCCGGCCCCACGCTGTGCCCGGTGCGCGATCAGCCCCACTTGTACCCGTCGCCGAAGAGCAGGAAGTGCTCCAGCACGTCCTCCATCGGATCGTCCACCTGCCCGACGTTGACCAGTCCGATGCGGGGGCCGTTGTGCGAGCCCGTGTTGGTCTCGTCGGCGTACGCGGTCCCGGCCGGCAGCCAGCACACCGCCCCAGCGGCCAGCGCGCCGGCCACCAGGCGGAGTACGGCCCTGGTCCACGCGTTCGTTTTCACTCGACCGGTCATCGGCCCTCATTTCGTCGGTTCGGCATGTGATCGGAAACTGCGTCCACCCGTTCATCTGCCTGGACCGCGATGAGGTCACGTGGAGTAACCCGTACGTGATCGCGCCGTGTTGCCGCCGTCGGCGTCAGTTGTGGCTGTGCAGGACCTCGTTCAGACCGCCCCACACCGCGTTGTTCGGGCGGGCCTCGACGGTGCCGGTGACCGAGTTGCGGCGGAAGAGGATGTTGGAGGCGCCGGACAGCTCGCGGGCCTTGACGATCTGGCCGTCGGGCATGGTGACGCGGGTGCCGGCGGTGACGTAGAGGCCGGCCTCGACGACGCACTCGTCGCCGAGCGCGATGCCGACGCCCGCCTCGGCGCCGATCAGGCAGCGCTCGCCGATGGAGATGATCACGTTGCCGCCGCCGGACAGCGTGCCCATCGTGGAGGCGCCGCCACCGATGTCGGAGCCGTCGCCGACGATGACGCCCGCGGAGATACGGCCCTCGACCATGGAGGTGCCGAGGGTGCCGGCGTTGAAGTTGACGAAGCCCTCGTGCATCACGGTGGTGCCCTCGGCAAGGTGAGCGCCGAGACGGACCCGGTCGGCGTCGGCGATGCGGACGCCCTTCGGGGCCACGTAGTCCGTCATGCGCGGGAACTTGTCGATCGACGTCACCTGGAGGTGCAGCCCCTCGGCGCGGGCGTTCAGCCGGACCTTCTCGACGTCGTCGACGGCGACCGGGCCGAGGGAGGTCCAGGCGACGTTGGCGAGGAAGCCGAACTGGCCCTCCAGGCTCAGGCCGTGCGGCTTGACCAGGCGGTGGGAGAGCAGGTGCAGGCGCAGGTAGACGTCGTGCGCGTCGATCGGCTTCTCGTCGAGCGAGGCAATGACCGTGCGGACCGCGACGACCTCGACGCCCCGGCGCGCATCCGGCCCGATCGCCGCGGTGGCACCGCCACCGAGCAGCTCCGCGGCACGGTCGGCGGCCAGCCGCTCACTGCCGGAGGGGCCGGGCTCGGCTACGAGCTCGGGCGCGGGGAACCAGGTGTCGAGAACAGTGCCGTCAGCAGCGATCGTGGCGAGGCCGGCGGCCACGGCGCCGGTGGTGCGAGGAGCAGTCGTGTCGGTCATGAGGGCAACCTAACGTGGCCCCCACCGCGAGGGCGAACCGGCGGGGGCACGTCTCAAGTGCCGGGCATCACCGCTCCTCGACCGACAGCCACAGCTCGGCACCGGCCGCGCATCTCAGCCCGTCTGGGGGTGCCCATCTGGGGGAGTTCGAGGACGAGGCCCGTTCAGGGCCGAAGCGGCGGTCTGGGGGCCGCAGGGCCCAGGAGGGCGGGGTCGAAGGGGCGGCAGCCCCTGGGGATGGGACGGGTAGGGGCTGCGGGGGCGAGAAACCAAGGGCGTCACCCCCCGCGAGGCGCCGCCCTGCCCGTACCGGTCACGGGATGACCCGGGCCAGCACCTCCCGCGCGTACTCCTCGTCGTAGGTACCACCGGCAAGCAGCACCTGCAGACAGATCCCGTCCACCAGCGCCACCAGCGCCCGCGCGGTGACCGCGTCCGTACGGCGGGACAGCCGGTCGGCGAGGTCCTGTGCCCACTCCGCGGCGACCGGGCGCAGGGCGGGGCGGCGCAGGGCGGCGAGGTAGAGCTCGTACTCCAACTCGACGCCGGTGCGGTCGCCCGCGAGCCACTCCCCCATCAAGGCGGCGAGTTCGGTGGCGAGGTCGGTTTCCGGGTCCTCCAGACCTCCACGGGAGGCGATCACCTTGGCGAAGCCCTCGCCGGCCTGGCGCAGGGCGGCGACCATCAGGTCGTCGAGGGTCTTGAAGTGGTACGTCGTGGAGCCGAGCGGCACGTCCGCCTCGGCGGCGACGGTGCGGTGGCTGAGCCCCGCGATGCCCTTCTCCCCGACGACCCGGATCGCCGCGTCGATGATCCGCCGGCGTCGCTCGGGGTCGTAGCGCCGGGGCATCAGTGCGCGCCTCCCAGGTTCAGCACGACCACACCACCGATGATCAGCGCGATCCCGGCGGCCTTCACGGCGGTCATCCCCTCCCCCATGAAGACGATCCCTATCGTGGCGATGGCCGCGGTGCCGACGCCGGCCCAGATCGCGTACGCCGTGCCCACGGAGACGGTCTTCAGGGTCTGGGCGAGCAACGTGAAGGACACGACGTATCCGAGCGCGGTCACCAGGGACGGCCACAGCCTGCTGAAGCCGTCGCTGTACTTCATGGCGGTCGTGGCGGCCACCTCGGCCGCGATGGCCCCGGCGAGCAACAGGTATCCCATGTGTACGATCGTACACAACGTTGCGTACGGCTGTACACAACGGCTCCCGGCCCGGCCGGCGGGACCGTCGCGGGCGTCGAAGAGATCGATGTGGATACGGCTCGTTCCAAACGGCTGCCCCAACGCCCCTGCGGCCACTACTGTTTCACCGTTCACATACCGGGCCTTCGCAGCCGCGGCTGTCGTCGCGTGACGCCGCTGGAGGATCAGCGCATGCCAGAAAACAAGTCCCGGCCGCCTCAAGAGCAACCTTGGGAGAACGGCTGGGCCCCGGACACCTCCCGGGCACCGGGGACGCGCCGCCTCTGGTTGGCGGGCGGGATGGCGGTGGCGACGATCGTCGCCTGTTTCACGGCGATTGCCGTGACGGACAGGGCGCCTGACGTGGGGGCACGCTCGGCGCCGACCGACGACACCGCGTCCGTCCCCGGCCTGATCTCCTTCGCCACCCCATCGGGGACCCTTCCGCCAAAGGGCAAGAGCGGCCTGTCGACCGCCGAGGAGACGACGAGGGCGCCCGGCCGCCAGGACGCCGGCGCGCCCAAGCCCGAGCCCAAGCCCGAGCCCAAGCCGGAGTCGTCCAAGTCGCCTTCCGGCATGGGCAGTTCAGTTCCCGCTCCGAAGCCCCCGGCCGCCACCTGGCGGTCCGTCCGCTCGGTCAACTACCCCGACCGCTACTGGCACGCGAGCGGCGGCTACGTGAAGCTGGACGCGGTCGGTGGCGCGGAGAGCCGCCAGGACTCCACCTTCAAGCTGGTCAAGGGCCTCGGCGACGCCTCCTGCTACTCCTTCGCCACGGCCGACGGCGCCTACCTCCGCCACCGCAGCTTCGTCCTGCGCTCCGAACGCAACGACGGCTCCGCCCTGTTCAAGCAGGACGCCACCTTCTGCGCCCGCTCAGCGGGGTACTCGGGCGCGGTCATGCTGGAGTCGGTCAACTACCCGGGCCGTTTCCTGCGCCACCAGAACTTCCAGCTGAAGCTGGACCCTTACCAGCACAGCTCCCTCTACCTGACGGACTCCGCGTTCCGGCTGGTGGCGGGGCTGGCCTGAACGACGGAACCTGAGCGACAGAACCCGAGCAACAGAACCCGAGCGACGAGAACGGCGAGGCCCGAGGACCTCGCCGTTCTTCGCACATCGCTTTTCGTGGGTGGTGGGCCTCAGACGTTGAAGCCCAGCGCCCGAAGCTGCTCACGGCCGTCGTCCGTGATCTTGTCCGGGCCCCACGGCGGCATCCACACCCAGTTGATGCGCAGCTCGCTGACGAGACCGTCCGTGGCGGACTTGGCCTGGTCCTCGATGACGTCCGTCAGCGGGCAGGCCGCCGAGGTCAGGGTCATGTCGAGCGTGGCGATGTTCGCCTCGTCGATGTGGATGCCGTAGATCAGGCCGAGGTTGACGACGTCGATACCCAGCTCGGGATCGACGACGTCGTACAGCGCCTCACGGACCTCTTCCTCCGAGGCCGGCTTCATCTCAACGGTCTCGCTCATGCCGTCTTCCTTTCGGCGTCGGCTCCGCCCAGCACCTGGGCCGTCGCGTCCTTCCACGCCATCCAGCTCAGGAGGGCGCACTTGACCCGGGCCGGGTACTTGGAGACACCGGCGAACGCGACCGCGTCCTCCAGCACCTCCTCCATCGCGTCGTCCGGTTCGATCCTGCCCTTGGACTGCATCAGCTCCAGGAAGGTCTCCTGGATCTTCTGCGCGTCGGACAGCTCCTTGCCGACGAGGAGTTCGTTCAGTACGGACGCGCTCGCCTGGCTGATGGAACAGCCCTGGCCCTCGTACGAGACGTCCTCGATCTTCGTGCCGTCGTACTTCACGCGCAGGGTGATCTCGTCACCGCACGTCGGGTTCACGTGGTGCACCTCGGCGTCGCCATCCCTCAGACCACGCCCGTGCGGGTTCTTGTAGTGGTCCAGGATGACTTCCTGGTACATCGAATCCAGCTTCACCGTCTCAGCACGCCCCTCAGCCGAAGAAGTTCCGTACGTGCTCCAGGCCGTCCACCAGAGCGTCGATCTCGGCCGGCGTGGAGTACAGATAGAACGACGCTCGCGTGGTCGCAGGAATTCCGTACCGCAAGCAGACCGGCCGCGCGCAGTGGTGGCCGACCCGGACCGCGATGCCCTGCTCGTCGAGGACCTGGCCCACGTCGTGCGGGTGGATGTCGCCGAGCGTGAAGGAGATCGCGGCGCCGCGGTCCTCGGCCGTGGTCGGGCCGATGATCCTGAGGTCCGGGACCTCCGCCAGCCGCTTCACCGCGTACTCGGTGAGCGCGTGCTCATGGGCGAGGATCTTGTCCATGCCGATCGAGTTGAGGTAGTCGATTGCCGCGCCCAGGCCGATCGCCTGCGAGACCGGGGGTGTGCCCGCCTCGAACTTGTGCGGGGCGGGAGCGTACGTCGACGAGTGCATCGACACCGTCTCGATCATCTCGCCGCCGCCGAGGAACGGGGGCAGGTCCTCCAGCAGCTCCTGGCGCCCCCACAGGACGCCGATGCCGGTCGGGCCGCACATCTTGTGGCCGGTGAAGGCCACGAAGTCGGCCTGGAGCGCCTGCACGTCCAGCGGCATGTGAGGAGCCGCCTGAGAGGCGTCGATGCAGACCAGCGCACCGACCTCCTGCGCACGGCGCACTATCGCCTCGACCGGGTTGAGCGTGCCCAGGATGTTCGACACCAGCACGAAGGAGACGATCTTCGTCTTCTCCGTGATGATCTCGTCGATGTTGGACAGGTCGAGGCGGCCGTCGTCGGTCAGGCCGAACCACTTCAGCTTCGCGCCCGTGCGCTGCGCGAGCAGCTGCCACGGAACGATGTTGGAGTGGTGCTCCATCTCCGTGATGACGATCTCGGTCTCGTGGTCCACCCGGTAGGGCTCGTCGGCCCAGCCGAGCATGTTGGCCACGAGGTTGAGCGACTCGGAGGCGTTCTTGGTGAAGATCACCTCGTCGCGGCTGGGCGCGTTGATGAACTCCGCGACCTTGTCGCGCGCGCCCTCGTACAGCGCCGTGGCCTCCTCGGCGAGGACGTGCACGCCACGGTGGACGTTGGCGTTGTGCTGCTCGTAGTACTCGGAGAGCACGTCGAGCACCTGGCGCGGCGTCTGCGAGGTCGCCGCGTTGTCCAGGTACACGAGCTTCTTGTCGCCGTGGACGACGCGGTCCAGGATCGGGAAGTCCTTGCGGAGCGCCTCGGTGTCGAGGAGGCCCGGCAGCTGTGTCACGCGGATGCGCCACCCTTCGTGTAGGCCTCGTAGCCCTCGTTCTCCAGCTTGTCGGCGAGCTCGGCGCCGCCGGACTCGACGATGCGGCCGCCGGAGAAGACGTGGACGTGGTCGGGCTTGATGTAGCGCAGGATGCGCGTGTAGTGCGTGATCAGCAGGGTGCCGACCTCACCGGTCTCGCGGACCCGGTTCACGCCCTCGGAGACGACGCGCAGGGCGTCGACGTCCAGGCCGGAGTCGGTCTCGTCGAGGACCGCGATCTTCGGCTTGAGCAGCTCCAGCTGAAGGATCTCGTGGCGCTTCTTCTCACCGCCGGAGAAGCCCTCGTTGACATTGCGCTCGGCGAAGGACGGGTCCATGTTGAGGCGCTCCATGGCCTCCTTGACCTCCTTCACCCAGGTGCGCAGCTTGGGGGCCTCGCCGCGGATGGCGGTGGCGGAGGTGCGCAGGAAGTTGGAGACCGAGACGCCGGGCACCTCGACCGGGTACTGCATCGCCAGGAACAGGCCGGCGCGGGCGCGCTCGTCGACGGACATCTCCAGGACGTCCTCGCCGTCGAGGGTGACGGAGCCGCCGGTGATGGTGTACTTCGGGTGACCCGCGAGGGAGTAGGCGAGGGTCGACTTGCCGGAGCCGTTGGGGCCCATGATGGCGTGCGTCTCGCCCTGCTTCACGGTGAGGTCGACGCCCTTGAGGATCTCCTTCGTGGCGTTGTCGGCCTCGACGGTGACGTGCAGGTCTCGGATTTCAAGCGTTGCCATGGGTGCCTCAGGACTCCTGGGTGAGGGAGACGAGAACGTCGTCCCCTTCGATCTTTACGGGGTATACGGGGACGGGGCGCGTCGCGGGGAGGCCGGACGGCTTGCCGGTTCTGAGGTCGAACGCGGAGCCGTGCAGCCAGCACTCGATCTGGCAGTCCTCCACCTCGCCCTCGGAGAGCGAGACGTTCGCGTGGGAGCAGATGTCGTAAATGGCGAACACCTCCCCCTCGGTCTGCACGACCGAGACCGGCGTGCCGTCGAGTTCCACCCGCTTCGGGGTGTCCTCCTCCAGCTCGCTCAGGCCGCAGGCGCGTACGAAGGCAGTCATCAGACCGACGCCTCCAGCTCCTCGTCGATCTTCACGAGGAGGCGCTCCTCGATGTCGTCGACACCGATCTGCTGGACCAGCTCGGCGAAGAAGCCACGGACCACCAGGCGACGGGCCTCGTCGGCGGGGATGCCGCGGGCCATCAGGTAGAAGAGCTGCTCGTCGTCGAAGCGGCCGGTCGCGGAGGCGTGGCCGGCGCCGACGATCTCGCCGGTCTCGATCTCGAGGTTCGGCACGGAGTCGACGCGGGCGCCGTCGGTCAGAACCAGGTTGCGGTTCATCTCGTACGTGTCCGTGCCCTCGGCCTTGGCCTCGATGAGGACGTCGCCGATCCACACCGCGTGGGCGTTGTCGCCCTGCAGCGCGCCCTTGTAGACGACGTTGGACTTGCAGTGCGGGACGTTGTGGTCGACCAGGAGGCGGTGCTCCTGGTGCTGGCCGGCGTCCGTGAAGTACAGACCGAGCAGCTCGGCCTCGCCGCCGGGGCCGGCGTAGGTGACGCGCGGGTGGAGGCGTACGACGTCGCCGCCGAAGGTCACCACGACCGACTTGAAGCTCGCGTCCCGGCCGATGAGGGCGTTGTGCTGGGCCACGTGCACGGCCTTGTCGTCCCAGTCCTGGACGGAGACGACGGTCAGCTTGGCGCCGTCGCCCAGGAGGTAGTCGACGTTGGCGGCGAGCACCGCGTCGCCGGTGTGGTCGATGACGACGACGGCCTCGGCGAAGGCACCCAGCTCGATGACCTGGTGGCCGAAGGCGACCCCGCCCTCACCGTGCACGGCGATGCGGATCGGCTCGGTGAGCACCGTCTCCTTGGGGACAGTGACCACGCCGGCCTTCTCGAACGCCGAGTACGCCTGGGCGGCGACGCGGTCCACCGGGGTGCCCGCCTTGCCGATCCGGGCGTCGTCTCGGCCGACGGTCTCGACGGTGACGCCCTCGGGGGCCTGGACGTCCACCTTCACGCCGGTGCCGTTGGCGACGGCGGTGCCGTCGTGCAGCCCGCGCAGGCGCTCCAGCGGGGTGAACCGCCACTCCTCCTCGCGGCCGTGCGGGACCGGGAAGTCCGCCACGTCGAAGGAGGGGGGCGCGCTCATGCGCGTGGCGACGGTCGACTCGGCGGCCACCGCGATCTGGCCCGCGGTGGTGGACCCCACGGGGATGTTCTGAGCCTCAGCCATGGCTGTCGGTCTGCTCTCTTTCCTACGTCAGATTTCGCTAGCTGCTTACAGAGGGACCGGTCTTAACCGACCGCACCTTCCATCTGCAGCTCGATCAGCCGGTTGAGCTCGAGGGCGTACTCCATGGGCAGCTCCTTCGCGATGGGCTCGACGAAGCCGCGCACGATCATCGCCATCGCCTCGAACTCGCTCAGACCGCGGCTCATCAGGTAGAAGAGCTGGTCCTCGGAGACCTTGGAGACGGTGGCCTCGTGGCCCATGGACACGTCGTCCTCGCGGACGTCCACGTAGGGGTACGTGTCGGAGCGGGAGATGGTGTCGACGAGCAGCGCGTCGCACAGCACGTTCGACTTGGAGCCGTGGGCGCCCTCGCCGATCTCCACCAGACCACGGTAGGAGGTACGGCCGCCACCGCGGGCGACCGACTTCGAGACGATGTTGGAGGAGGTGTTCGGCGCCATGTGGACCATCTTGGAGCCGGCGTCCTGGTGCTGGCCCTCGCCCGCGAAGGCGATGGACAGGGTCTCGCCCTTGGCGTGCTCGCCCATCAGGTAGACGGCCGGGTACTTCATCGTCACCTTGGAGCCGATGTTGCCGTCGATCCACTCCATGGTCGCGCCCTCGTAGGCGACGGCGCGCTTGGTGACCAGGTTGTAGACGTTGTTCGACCAGTTCTGGATGGTCGTGTAGCGGCAGCGGGCGTTCTTCTTGACGATGATCTCGACGACCGCGCTGTGCAGCGAGTCCGACTTGTAGATCGGGGCCGTACAACCCTCGACGTAGTGCACGTAGGCACCCTCGTCGACGATGATCAGGGTCCGCTCGAACTGGCCCATGTTCTCCGTGTTGATGCGGAAGTAGGCCTGGAGCGGGATCTCCACGTGGACGCCCGGCGGGACGTAGATGAAGGAGCCACCCGACCACACGGCGGTGTTCAGGGAGGCGAACTTGTTGTCACCGACCGGGATGACGGTCCCGAAGTACTCCTTGAAGAGCTCCGGGTGCTCCTTCAGGGCCGTGTCGGTGTCGAGGAAGATGACGCCCTGCTCCTCCAGGTCCTCGCGGATCTGGTGGTAGACGACCTCGGACTCGTACTGGGCCGCGACACCGGCGACGAGGCGCTGCTTCTCCGCCTCGGGGATGCCGAGCTTGTCGTACGTGTTCTTGATGTCCTCGGGCAGGTCCTCCCAGGACTCCGCCTGCTTCTCCGTGGAACGTACGAAGTACTTGATGTTGTCGAAGTCGATACCGGAAAGGTCCGAGCCCCAGTTGGGCATGGGCTTCTTGTCGAAAAGACGCAGGCCCTTGAGACGGAGCTTGGTCATCCACTCCGGCTCGGACTTCTTCGCGGAGATGTCCTTGACGACATCCTCGCTGAGACCGCGCTTCGCAGAGGCGCCGGCTTCGTCGGAGTCGGCCCAGCCGTATTCGTACTTGCCCAGGCCCTCGAGCTCAGGGTGGGCAGTCTCCGTGGGGAGAGTCATGCGGGGTTCCTCCCGGCCGTGCTTGCAGATGCGTTGTGGCTATGGACTTGCGTGTGGGAAATCTTTGGGATGAACGTCGTGCAGACGCCGTCGCCGTGCGCGATGGTTGCCAGCCGCTGGACGTGCGTCCCGAGCAACTCGGCGAAGATCTCCGTCTCCGCCTCGCACAGCTGCGGGAACTGCTCCGCCACATGGGCGACCGGGCAGTGGTGCTGGCACAGCTGCTCGCCTTTTTGCGGGAGGGGTGCGCTGCGCGCCGTAGCAGCGTACCCGTCGGCGCTCAGGGCCTTGGCCAGGGCTTCGGTGCGCTCGTCCGGGCTGACGGCCTCGATCGCCTTGCGGTACGCGCTCGCCTGGGCGGCGATCCGGGCCCGGGCGAAGGCGGCGACCGCCTCGCTCCCGCCCTCACGCTCGGCGATCCACTTCAGGGCGTCCGCGGCGAGCTTGTCGTACGACTGGTCGAAGGCGTCGCGGCCGCAGTCGGTGAGCGCGAAGACCTTGGCGGGGCGGCCACGCGTGCGCGTGCCGTACACCCGCTGTTCCCGGGCCTCCACGACATCGTCCGCGACCAGCGCGTCCAGATGCCTGCGTACGGCGGCCTGGGTCAGTCCCAGCCGGCCGGCCAGCTCGGCGACGGTCGACGGCCCGTGGTCCAGGATGGACCGCGCGACCCGGTTGCGCGTCGAGCGCTCTCCGGTCGCGAGTTCCTCCTGAGGGGCCCCCGTGGGGGTCTCCCGAGACTCGCCGACGTTTTTCACAACGCCATTGTTGCGTAATTCCTCAAAGCCAGGCAAGCCGCGTCCGGGCCCCTAGACGGTGCCCTGCGTCACTTAGGCATACCTAATCTGACCTGCGGAAACGATCATTGATCGATCAATTCGGTGGCGCCGCCGGGCTCCCTCCGGGACACTGCCGAACCATGGCGACACCCCCTCCGACCGGCCCTCTTGTCACCCGCGACACCCTCGCCGCACAACTGCGCGAGCTAGGCGTCCAAAGCGGTGACACGCTTCTCGTGCACTCCTCGCTCAGCTCCCTCGGCTGGGTCTGCGGAGGACCCGTCGCGGTCGTCCAGGGACTGCTCGACGCGCTCGGCCCGGACGGCACCCTGGTGGTCCCCACCCAGTCCGGCGACCTCTCGGACCCGGCGGTGTGGGGCAATCCGCCGGTGCCCGAGGAGTGGTGGGACACGATCCGGGCGACGATGCCCCCCTACGACCCCCGGGTGACGCGCGCGCTCGGGGTCGGCGTCGTCCCGGAGACCGTACGGACCTGGCCGGGAGCCCTGCGCAGTGCGCATCCGCAGACGTCCTTCGCCGCCGTCGGCCCGCGTGCCGCGGAGATCGTCGAGGGACATGCCCTCGACTGCCGGCTGGGCGAGCGCAGCCCGCTGGCACGGCTGGAGGCGCTCCACGCGCGCGTGCTGCTGCTCGGCGCCGGTTACGACGCGTGCACCTGCTTCCATCTGGCCGAGTACCGCATTCCGTCGCCGCTGGTGAAGGTGGGGCGGCCGGGGCCCGCGGGCTGGGAGGTGGTGACCGAGCTGTCGATCACCTCGGACCGCTTCGACGAGCTGGGCCATGACTTCGAGCGCGACCGTCCCGTCGTCCGCGGACAGGTGGGCGCGGCCGACGTACGGCTGTTTCCGCTGGCGGACGCGGTGGCGTACGCGCAGCGGTGGCTGGAGATACACCGGCCCCGCGCCGAGGAGATCCGAACCGGTCCGGGTGGGCAGATGTGAACCCGGCCGTTCGGGTTACCGGCCACGTACCTAGACTCTGGAGCCATGCGAACTGAGCCCGTGGTCCAGGTCCAGGACCTGGTGAAGCGGTACGGCGGCAAAACCGCGGTGGACGGTCTCGACCTGGTGGCCCGGGCCGGTGTCACCGCCGTCCTCGGACCCAACGGCGCGGGCAAGACGACGACGGTCGAGACCTGCGAGGGGTACCGGAAGCCGGACTCCGGCACGGTGCGCGTCCTGGGCCTCGACCCGGTGAGACAGTCCGGCGAGCTGCGGCCCCGTATCGGCGTGATGCTGCAGTCCGGCGGCGTGTACTCGGGCGCGCGGGCGGACGAGATGCTGCGGCATGTGGCGAAGCTGCACGCGCACCCGCTGGACGTCGACGCCCTCATCGAGCGGCTCGGGCTCGGCAGCTGCGGCCGGACCACGTACCGCCGCCTGTCCGGCGGTCAGCAGCAGCGGCTGGCGCTCGCCATGGCCGTCGTCGGCCGCCCGGAGCTGGTCTTCCTGGACGAACCGACCGCGGGGCTCGACCCGCAGGCCCGCCGCGCCACCTGGGACCTGGTCCGGGATCTGCGCGCCGACGGCGTCTCCGTGATCCTCACGACCCACTACATGGACGAGGCCGAGCAGCTCGCCGACGACGTCGCGATCATCGACGCCGGCCGGGTCGTCGCCCAGGGCTCCCCGGAGGAACTGTGCCGGGGCGGCGCCGAGAACACCCTCCGCTTCACCGGCCGCCCCGGCCTGGACGTGGGTTCCCTGCTGAAGGCCCTGCCCGCCGACTGCACGGCCGCGGAGCTGACGCCGGGCTCGTACCGGGTCGTCGGCAAGGTCGACCCGCAGCTGCTCGCGACGGTGACGTCGTGGTGTGCGCAGCACGGGGTGATGCCGGAGAAGATCTCCGTGGAACGGCACACCCTCGAAGACGTCTTCCTGGAGCTGACCGGCAAGGAGCTGCGTTCGTGACCACCGTCGGTACGGGTGCGTACACCCCGAAGCCGGGGGCGGCGCCCCTCCCCCGCATGATCGCGGCCCAGGCGGCGCTCGAGACGAAGATGCTGCTGCGCAACGGCGAGCAGCTGCTCCTGACCGTGGTGATCCCCACCCTGCTGCTGGTCCTGTTCAGCTCGGTGGACATCGTCGACACCGGCGCGGGCGAGGCCGTCGACTTCCTGACCCCCGGCATCCTCGCGCTCGCCGTGATGTCCACGGCGTTCACGGGGCAGGCGATCGCCACGGGCTTCGAGCGCCGGTACGGCGTGCTGAAGCGGCTGGCCTCCTCGCCGCTGCCCCGCTGGGCCCTGATGACGGCGAAGACGGCGGCGGTGCTGGTCACGGAGGTCCTGCAGATCCTCCTGCTGACGGTGATCGCCTTCGCCCTCGGCTGGTCGCCGCACGGCAACCCGGCAGCCGTCGTCCTCCTGCTGGTGCTGGGGACGGCCGCCTTCTCGGGTCTGGGCCTGCTGATGGCCGGCACGCTGAAGGCCGAGGCCACCCTGGCCGCCGCCAACCTGGTCTTCCTGCTGCTGCTCGTCGGCGGCGGTGTCATCGTGCCGCTGGACAAGTTCCCGTCCGGCGCGCAGGACGTCCTCGGCCTGCTGCCGATCTCGGCCCTGTCGGACGGGCTGCGCGACGTGCTCCAGCACGGGGCCGCAATGCCCTGGGGCGACCTGGGGATTCTGGCCGTGTGGGCGGTCGTGGGGCTGGGAGCCGCGGGGAAGTTCTTCCGCTGGGAGTGACCTGGGAGGACGTGGCAGCGGCACGTTTCTGCGTTCCACCCTGGACGCCGCCGAGCACCGGCGCTGGGCGGACGCGGCGGTGCTGCTGGTCGCCTCGGCCTTCCCCGCGGATCCCAGGGATCCGGCGCACTGGCCGGAGTGCGGCCGTCTGCTGCCCCATGTGCTGTCCGTGGTACGACACGGAGGGGCGCGCGCCGCGCCCCCGCCCGGCCGACCTGGCCACAGCGCACAAGCACCTGGCGATCATCGCCCTCGAACAGGACGATCCGGCGAGCGCCCGGGAGCATCTGGAGCGCGCCCGTGCCCTGCTGCTGCCCGCGTACGACGAGGACCACCCCGATATCGGCGACGTCGACAACCACCTCGGCGAGGCGCTGCGCCGGCTCGGCCTCACGGAAGAAGCGCGTACGGCCCTGCTGCACGCCCTGCGGATCCGCGGCCGGCACGGCGACCACCCCGACGCGGTCGGGACGCTGATCCGGCTGGGCCGACTGCACCGCGACACGGGCGAGCTGGAGCAGTCGTACGAGCGCTTGACACAGGCCCGGCGGATGGCTGCCGCCGTCATGGGTCCCGACCATCCCTACGTGGCCGACGCGGAGCGGGATCTGGCCGAGACGCTGATCGTCGACGGCCGCACGGCGGAGGCGATCGACACGCTGACGGAGGCACTGCGCCGGTACGAGGGCGCGTACGGCGCCGGGCACTCCCTCAGTGCCGGGGTCCGGGCCCGGCTGGGGCAGATGGACCCCGGTTCCCGCGACCCCTCGTCGGCCTGACAGGGGTACAGGAGGCCGCCCAGGGACCTTCCCGGGACCCTCGTGAAAGCGTGCACAAGCGGCCGCCTACGATAGGGCGCGTGCCAAACGTGACCCGAGCCGACGCCGTAGCGGCCGTGCGCAACCCGCTCGCCTTCATCGCCACACGCTGGACCCCGACCCCGAGAACGGTCCAGCGGGCGGCTCTCGCCGCGCTCGTGATGTCGGTGCTCATCGTGGTCACCGGCGGTGCGGTGCGGCTCACCGGGTCCGGGCTCGGCTGCCCGACCTGGCCCAAGTGCACCGACGACTCCCTCACCGCCACCAGCGAGATGGGATTCCACGGTGCCATCGAGTTCGGCAACCGCATGCTGACGTACGTGCTGTGCGCGGCCGTCGGCTGGGCGATCATCGCCGCGCGCTCCGAGAAGCCGTACCGGCGCGGCCTGACCCGGCTGGGCTGGGCGCAGTTCTGGATCGTGATGAGCAACGCGGTGCTCGGCGGCATCGTCGTGCTGGTCGGCCTCAACCCGTACACGGTCGCGGCCCACTTCGTGGCGACGTCCGCCCTCATCGCGGTCGCCACGGTGATGTGGCAGCGCACCCGGGAGGGCGACTCGGAGCCGCGTCCCCTGGTCGGCAAGGCCGTGCACCAGCTGGTGTGGGTCCTGGTCGGCGCCACCGTGCTGCTGATCCTGGTCGGCACGGTGGTGACCGGTGCGGGCCCGCACGCGGGCGACTCCAGCGAGGTCGAGCGGATGCCGGTGAACTGGGAGAACGTCACCAAGCTGCATGCCGTACTGGCCTGGATCGTGGTCACGCTGACGTTCGCCCTGTGGTTCGTCCTCAAGGCGGTCGACGCCCCGAAGGGCCCCCTGAACCGCACCCGCGACCTCTTCGTGGTCCTCCTCGCCCAAGGCGTCATCGGCTACGTCCAGTACTTCACGGACCTCCCGGAGATCCTGGTCGGCCTGCACATGTTCGGCTCGGCCGTGACGTGGATCGCCGTACTGCGCGTCCTGCTGGCCCTGCGGGAACGGCCCGAGGCGGAACTGCCCGACCTGCCCGTTCAGTCGTACGAGGCCACGAGCGCGTCGATCGCCGGTCCCAGGTAGTCCCGGGTCAGCCCGGCCCTGCGCGCCGCCCACCCCTCGGCCGGCGGCGGGGCGTCGTCGCCGTAGCGGCGCCTGCGGATGTCCTCGACCACCGCTACGGGCGCCCCGAGCCCGGGCAGCAGATCCAGCGCCTCCCTCTTGGTGATCAGGCGGCCGTCGCGCAGGGTGACGCTTGCCCGGGCGAAGGTGACCAGCCCCAGGTCGATCCAGACGTCCCGCGTCCACAGCGCGACGTTGTCGACGGCCGGCCGCCAGAAGTCCCGCTGGTCGCGTACGACGAAGTCGCCGAGCTCCCGGTCCGAGACCGGCGGCAGCAGGCGGGCGGGCGCCTGTCCGTGCAGCACTCGTCCGAAGGCGTGCAGCTCACGCCGGGTCACCGGGGTCACCGACCGTTTGAACAGCTGCTCGTGCGCCCAGGTGAGATGGCGTCGGTCGGGGTCGTCCGCCGTGTCCGGCGTGAGGTACGTGCAGTGCAGCCGTGCGGCGAGCGGCTCGGCCCGCAGCCGGGCGTGGAGCTTCGCCAGCCGCCAGACGGTGCGGGGCGTGAGCGGGCCGTCCAGTACGGCGATCAGGTCCAGGTCGCTACGACCCTCCTGGTAGTCGCCGCCGGCGAGCGAGCCGTGCGCCCAGACGGCGAGCGGGGCGAGCGGCCCCAGCTCCGTGAGAAAGCGGTCGAGTAAGGCATCCGTCGGCATGCGCCCAGTCTGTACGGCTCATTCCAGCCCGTACACCCGGCGAGCGTTCCCCGCCGCCACCATCCCCGCCACCCGTTGCGCGTCCGTCAGCGACCACGCCCCCTCGGCCACCCAGCCGCCGAGCACCCGGCCGAGGGCCTCGCGGAAGAGACGGGCGCCCACCACATGCAGTTCGGGCAGGGCCTGCGCCCCGCTGGAGAAGAGGATCTTGCCGAAGGGGGCCAGTTCCAGGATCTCGGCGAGGATCGTGGCCGCGCGGGCGCCCGTGCGGATGAGGGCGGCGCCCGAGTCGGCGTAGACGTGCGGGAAGACGCCTGCCAGGTGGGCCGCGTGGCGGTGGTACGGGTAGCCGTGCAGCAGGATCAGGTCGGTGCCGAGGCCGGCCGTCGCACGGACGAAGTCCGTCAGCAGGACCGGGTCGGTACGGTCGATGCGCAGGCCCGGCTCCCCCAGCCCCGCGTGCAGCTGGAGCGGCAGTCCGGACGCCACCGCGATCCACAGCAGATGCCGCAGCAGCACCGGGTCGCTCAGCTCGCCGCCGACCGTGCGCGCCGCCAGCCAGCGCCCCGCCGCGCCCCGCACCTCCCCCGGCCCCGGCGGCTCCGGCGCGAGGGCCAGGCCGTGCCGTACGCCCGCCACGGAGGTGAAGGCCACCGCGTTCCCCGCGGCGCCGTGCACCGACTCGGCGAGGTTGGCCAGGAAGGACTCGACGGTGCCCGAGGTGTCGGCGACCTGTTCGGCGAGGAGTTCGAGGCGCACGATCTCATGGACCTCGGCGGACGCGGCCGACGCCATCTCCGGCGGCCCGGTGAGGTCGCCGGGCAGACCCGTGTCGATCAGATACGTCGTGATGCCGCTGCCGCGCAGCAGCCGCCGGCCCGCCTCCAGTACGCCGAGTTCACGACGCCTGGCCAGATAGCGGGCGGGCGGGCAGTGCGGTTCCAGGCCGAGCAGCGGGGGGCACCAGCGGCGTACGGCGAAACCGGTCTGCGTGTCGAAGAGCGTGGTGCCGGGAGCCGGTGGGCCTTCGGTGCGGGCCAGCTGGGCCTCGAAGGTACCGAGGCCCAGTTCCGTGCGCAGTACGCCATGGCAGTACTGGTCCACGAGGGACGGCGTTTCGATCATCCGGGCTCCCCGTTGTGCTGGACCGTGTGCTCCTCACAGGTCCTAACGGGTGAACCGGGCAACAGGTGTTGGTGTCACACACCCCATGCGAAACGCCGACGGGTCTCAGCCGTTGCTGGGCCCACCGACCTGGATGCCCGCCATACGGCTCCACTCGTACGGGCCGGTCTTCACCTTCGCCGCGAACTCGCCGTCGAAGGACTCGTGGGCCGTGACGCCGGACTTCTCCACCGCTTTCTCGGCGATCTCGTACGACGGTGCCACCAGGTCGCCCCAGCCGCCGTCCTCACCGACGAGCACGATGCGGGCGCCGCGCTGTCCGATGTACGCGACCTGGGCCTCGGCGCCGCCGTGGGACTTCGCGAAGGTGCTGATCTGCTTGGCCAGCTTGGCCACCTTGTCTGCCATGACCAGGATGCTACTCACGGGTAGATCAGCTGGCGAGAGCAGGGCACTGTGACATACGTCAGCGCAGGAACGGGTCCACGGCCACCGCCACGAACAGCAGCGACACATAGGTGATGGACCAGTGGAACAGGCGCATCTCCTTCAGCTTCCCGCCCGTCACCTCTGCCTTCGCGCGGTTCTGCAGCGCGTGCGCCTCCCACAGCCACCAGCCGCCCGCGGCCAGCGCGACCGCGGTGTAGAACCAGCCCGTGTAGCCGAGCGGCGTCAACAGCAGCGACACCGCGACCATCACCCAGCTGTAGATGACGATCTGCTTGGCGACGACCTTGTTGGAGGCGATGACCGGGAGCATCGGCACGCCCACGCGCGCGTAGTCCTCTTTCACCTTCATGGACAGCGGCCAGTAGTGCGGTGGCGTCCAGAAGAAGATCACCATGAAGAGGATGAGCGGCGCCCAGGTGAGGGAGTTCGTGACGGCCGTCCAGCCGATCAGTACCGGCATGCAGCCCGCGATGCCGCCCCACACGATGTTCTGCGCGGTCCGGCGCTTGAGGATCATCGTGTAGACGACGACGTAGAAGAGGAGTGCGCCGAGGGAGAGCCAGGCGCTCAGCCAGTTGACGGTGAGGCCGAACAGCAGCGTCGAGACGACCGCCAGCGTGATGCCGAAGGCCAGGCATTCGCGCGGGCTGACCATCCCGGTGACCAGGGGGCGCTGCGAGGTGCGGTCCATGAGCGCGTCGATGTCACGGTCGATGTACATGTTCAGCGCGTTGGCACCGCCGGCCGACAGGTAGCCGCCGATGCAGGTGAGGAGCACCAGACCGAGGTCGGGCACGCCCTGCTCGGCGAGGAACATCACCGGCACCGTGGTGATCAGCAGCAGCTCGATGATCCGCGGCTTGGTAAGCGCCACGAACGCCTTGACCCGGGCCCCGATCGGCCGCCGGCTCGGGCTCTGGCTCGTCCCGATAATCCCCGCTGGACGGGATTCAACGGCCGTCACGCACACCCCTGACAGAGACATCCCAGCGAGCCTCCCCGTGTGAAGTCCCGGTAAAGGCTCGCGCGTACCACGCCACTGTAGACGTTGCCCAGACCCGGACATTCGCGGGGGTCGGGTCGTGTTGAGCAGGGCCCTCGGAAGAGTCCCCCACGGCTCTGTTGAGCACTCGGACGAGCGGCTGCGTATTCAGTTGCCGAATGCGATCCAGCCCAGCGGGGAGGCGGATCCCCGCGAGTCCCGGCAGTCTGGAATGACTCGAAAAGACGCACGTACTTACGGGGGTAGGCTCGACCACGGCCGGGGCGCCCCGTGCACCGGCATTCGACATGCGTGACATGTGGAGAGGAGCCCTGACCCAGGGTGAGCACCAAGCCGACCACCACAGACCTCGAGTGGACCGAGTTGGACCAGCGGGCCGTCGACACCGCCCGCGTCCTGGCCGCCGATGCCGTACAGAAGGTCGGCAACGGCCATCCGGGTACGGCGATGAGCCTGGCGCCTGCCGCCTACACCCTCTTCCAGAAGGTGATGCGGCACGACCCGGCCGACCCGGAGTGGGTCGCGCGCGACCGCTTCGTGCTGTCCGCGGGCCACTCGTCCCTGACCCTGTACACCCAGCTGTACCTGGCAGGCTTCGGCCTGGAGCTGGACGACCTGAAGGCGTTCCGGACGTGGGGTTCGAAGACCCCCGGTCACCCGGAGTACGGCCACACCAAGGGCGTCGAGACGACGACCGGCCCGCTCGGCCAGGGTGTCGCCAACGCCGTCGGCATGGCCATGGCCGCCCGCTACGAGCGCGGTCTGTTCGACCCGGAGGCCCCCGAGGGCACCTCCCCCTTCGACCACTTCGTCTATGTCATCGCCGGTGACGGCTGCCTTCAGGAGGGCATCTCCGCCGAGGCGTCCTCGCTGGCCGGCCACCAGAAGCTCGGCAACCTCGTCCTGCTGTGGGACGACAACCACATCTCGATCGAGGGTGACACCGAGACGGCCGTCTCCGAGGACACCGTCAAGCGGTACGAGTCGTACGGCTGGCATGTGCAGCGGATCGCCCCGAAGCCGGACGGCGACCTCGACCCGCACGCCATCTACAACGCGATCGAGGAAGCGAAGAAGGTGACGGACAAGCCGTCCTTCATCGCGATGCGCTCGATCATCGCCTGGCCCGCCCCGAACGCGCAGAACACCGAGGCCGCCCACGGCTCGGCGCTCGGCGACGACGAGGTGGCGGCCACCAAGCGCGTCCTCGGCTTCGACCCGGAGCAGTCCTTCGAGGTCTCCGAGGAGGTCATCGCCCACACCCGCCAGGCCCTCGACCGCGGCCGCCAGGCGAAGGCGGAGTGGGAGAAGCAGCTCCAGGAGTGGCGCAACAGCAACCCGGAGCGCGCCGCCGAGTTCGACCGTGTCAGCAAGGGCGAGCTGCCCACGGGCTGGGAGGAGAAGGTCCCGGTCTTCGAGCCCGGCAAGGGCGTCGCGACGCGTGCCGCGTCCGGCAAGGTCCTCCAGGCGCTGGGTGCCGTCATCCCCGAGCTCTGGGGTGGCTCGGCCGACCTGGCCGGCTCCAACAACACGACGATCGACAAGGACAGTTCGTTCCTGCCGGCGGACAACCCGCTCCCGGAGGCGAACCCGTACGGCCGCACGATCCACTTCGGCATCCGCGAGCACTCCATGGCCGCGGAGATGAACGGCATCGCGCTGCACGGCAACACCCGCATCTACGGCGGCACCTTCCTCGTCTTCTCCGACTACATGCGCAACGCCGTGCGTCTGTCGGCACTGATGCACCTGCCGGTGACGTACGTGTGGACGCACGACTCCATCGGTCTGGGCGAGGACGGCCCGACCCACCAGCCCATCGAGCACCTCGCCTCGCTGCGCGCCATCCCGGGCCTCAACGTCGTACGCCCGGCCGACGCCAACGAGACCGCGATCGCCTGGCGCGAGATCCTCAAGCGCTACACGAAGGTCTTCGGCAAGGGCGCCCCGCACGGCCTGGCGCTGACCCGTCAGGGCGTGCCGACCTACGAGCCCAACGAGGATGCCGCCAAGGGCGGTTACGTCCTCTTCGAGGCGTCGAACGGGGCTCCCGAGGTCGTCCTCATCGCCACCGGTTCCGAGGTGCACGTGGCCGTCGAGGCCCGTGAGCAGCTGGAGGCCGACGGTGTGCCGACCCGGGTCGTGTCCATGCCGTCCGTGGAGTGGTTCGAGGAGCAGGACCAGGGGTACCGGGACAGCGTTCTGCCGCCGTCGGTGAAGGCGCGGGTCGCGGTCGAGGCCGGGATCGGCCTGACCTGGCAGAAGTACGTCGGGGACGCCGGCCGCATCGTTTCCCTGGAGCACTTCGGTGCTTCCGCCGACGGCAAGGTCCTCTTCCGCGAGTTCGGCTTCACTGCCGAGAACGTGGCCGCGAAGGCCCGGGAATCCCTCGCCGCTGTCCAGCGCTGACGCTCATATACGACACGTAGGAGATGTAATTCCATGACAGACGCACTCAAGCGCCTCTCCGAGGAAGGCGTCGCGATCTGGCTGGACGACCTGTCGCGCAAGCGGATCACGTCCGGCAACCTCGCCGAGCTGATCGACCAGCAGCACGTCGTGGGCGTCACCACCAACCCGACGATCTTCCAGAAGGCGATCTCTTCCGGGGACGGTTACGAGCAGCAGCTCTCGGACCTCGCCGCCCGCAAGGTCACCGTCGAAGAGGCCGTTCGCATGATCACGACGGCGGACGTCCGGGACGCCGCCGACATCCTGCGCCCGGTCTTCGACGCCACCGGCGGCCAGGACGGCCGGGTGTCGATCGAGGTCGACCCGCGTCTGGCGCACCACACCAAGGCGACGGTCGCCGAGGCCAAGCAGCTGGCCTGGCTGGTCGACCGGCCCAACACCCTCATCAAGATCCCGGCGACCAAGGCGGGCCTGCCGGCCATCACCGAGGTGATCGGCAACGGCATCAGCGTCAACGTCACGCTGATCTTCTCCCTGGAGCGCTACCGCGAGGTCATGGACGCGTACCTCGCCGGCCTGGAGAAGGCCAAGGCCAAGGGCCTGGACCTGTCGCTGATCCACTCCGTGGCGTCCTTCTTCGTGTCCCGCGTGGACACCGAGATCGACAAGCGGCTCGACGCGCTGGGCACCGACGAGGCCAAGGCCGCGCGCGGCAAGGCCGCCGTCGCCAACGCGCGCCTGGCCTACCAGGCGTACGAGGAGGTCTTCTCCACGGACCGCTGGAGCGCGCTGGAGAACGCGGGCGCCAACAAGCAGCGTCCGCTGTGGGCCTCCACCGGCGTCAAGGACCCGGCCTACAAGGCGACCCTGTACGTCGACGACCTGGTCGCGCCGAACACGGTCAACACCATGCCGGAGGCCACTCTCCAGGCCACCGAGGAGAGCGGTTCGATCACCGGCAACACCGTCGCCGGGACCTACGCGCAGGCCCGCGCGGACCTGGACGCCGTCGAGAAGCTCGGGATCTCGTACGACGACGTGGTCCAGGTGCTGGAGGACGAGGGCGTCGACAAGTTCGAGGCGTCCTGGAACGACCTGCTGAAGTCGACCGAGGCCGAGCTCGAGCGCCTCGCCCCCTCGGAGGGCTGATCCCTTGCCACCCTTCACCGTCACGGAAGCGAACCCGCTTCGTGACGCCGCCGACCGACGGCTCCCGCGCATCGCGGGGCCGTCGGGCCTGGTGATCTTCGGCGTTACGGGCGATTTGTCACGTAAAAAGCTGATGCCCGCCGTGTACGACCTCGCCAACCGGGGTCTGCTGCCGCCGGGCTTCTCGCTGGTCGGCTTCGCCCGCCGCGAGTGGGCCCACGAGGACTTCGCGCAGGAGGTCCACGACGCGGTCAAGGAACACGCCCGCACCCCCTTCCGCGAGGAGGTCTGGCAGCAGCTCATCCAGGGCATGCGCTTCGTCCAGGGCACCTTCGACGACGACGACGCCTTCGAGCGGCTGCGCGGCACCATCGAGGAACTGGACAAGGCACAGGGCACGGGCGGCAACTTCGCCTTCTACCTCTCGGTGCCGCCACGGTCCTTCCCGGTGGTCATCCAGCAGCTGAAGAAGCACGGCCTGGCCGACCAGACGGGCGGCTCCTGGCGCCGCGCGGTCATCGAGAAGCCGTTCGGGCACGACCTGAAGTCCGCCGAGGAGCTCAACAAGGTCGTCCACGAGGTCTTCGCCCCTGACCAGGTCTTCCGCATCGACCACTACCTGGGCAAGGAGACCGTCCAGAACATCCTGGCGCTGCGCTTCGCCAACACGATGTTCGAGCCGATCTGGAACCGGTCCTTCGTGGACCACGTGCAGATCACCATGGCCGAGGACATCGGCATCGGCGGCCGGGCGGGTTATTACGACGGGATCGGCGCGGCGCGCGACGTCATCCAGAACCACCTCCTCCAGCTCATGGCGCTGACCGCGATGGAGGAGCCCGCCTCCTTCGACGCGGACGCGCTGGCGGCGGAGAAGACCAAGGTGCTGGGTGCCGTACGGCTGCCGAAGGACCTGGGCCGGGACACCGTGTTCGGGCAGTACGCGGCCGGCTGGCAGGGCGGCGAGAAGGCGGTCGGGTACCTCCAGGAGGAGGGCATCGACGCCAAGTCGAAGACCGACACGTACGCCGCGATCAAGCTGGGGGTCGACAACCGCCGTTGGGCGGGCGTCCCCTTCTACCTGCGCACCGGCAAGCGCCTCGGCCGCCGGGTCACGGAGATCGCGGTGGTCTTCCAGCGCGCCCCGCACTCCCCCTTCGACACGACGGCCACCGAGGAGCTGGGCCAGAACGCGATCGTCATCCGCGTCCAGCCCGACGAGGGCGTCACGGTCCGCTTCGGCTCGAAGGTGCCGGGCACCTCGATGGAGATCCGGGACGTGTCGATGGACTTCGCCTACGGCGAGTCCTTCACGGAGTCCTCGCCCGAGGCGTACGAGCGGCTGATCCTCGACGTCCTGCTCGGCGACGCGAACCTCTTCCCGCGCACCGAGGAGGTCGAGCTGTCCTGGAAGATCCTCGACCCGATCGAGGAGTACTGGGACACACACGGCAGGCCCGCCCAGTACCCGGCCGGTACCTGGGGCCCCGTCGAGGCGGACGAAATGCTCGAGCGAGACGGACGGAGCTGGCGCCGCCCATGAAGATAGACCTGACCGACACCACGGCCAGCAAGATCAACAAGGCGCTGGTGCAGGGCCGCCGAGCCATCGGCACGCCGGCCGTCGGCATGGTGCTCACGCTGGTCATCGTCACCGACGAGGAGAACGCGTACGACGCCCTGAAGGCCGCCAACGACGCCTCGCACGAGCACCCCTCGCGCACGCTGGTGGTCATCAAGCGTGTCTCGCGTTCGCCCCGCGACCGCACGCAGTCCCGGCTGGACGCCGAGGTGCGGGTGGGCGCGGACGCGGGCAGCGGCGAGACGGTGGTCCTGCGGCTGTACGGCGAGGTGTCCGACCACGCGCAGTCCGTCGTCCTTCCGCTGCTCCTGCCGGACGCCCCGGTGGTGGTCTGGTGGCCGGTGAACGCACCGCTCGACCCGGCGAACGACCCGCTGGGCTCGCTGGCCCAGCGCCGGGTGACCGACACGTACGCCTCGGAACAGCCGGTACGGGAGCTGTCGTCCCGCGCCGAGACCTACACGCCGGGCGACACGGATCTCTCCTGGACCCGCATCACGCCGTGGCGGTCGATGCTGGCGGCGGCTCTGGACCAGGTGGTCTGCGAGGTGAAGGCGGTCGAGGTGGAGGGCGAGGAGTTCAACCCGAGCTGTGAGCTGCTGGCGATGTGGCTCGCGGACCGGCTGGACGTGCCCGTGAAGCGGTCGCTGTCGTCGGGCCCCGGTCTGACGGCGGTCCGGATGGACACCGACTGCGGCCCGATAACGCTGGACCGGGCGGACGGTTCCCTGGCGACCCTCTCCATCCAGGGCCAGCCGGACCGTGCGGTGGCGCTGAAGCGGCGGGAGACGGCCGAGCTGATCGCGGAGGAGCTGCGGCGGCTCGACCCGGACGACACGTACGCGTCGGCGCTGCGGTTCGGGGTGGAGCGGCTGAGCTCCGCGCCGGCTTCGGTGGTGGCGCACTCGGCGGTTCGGGGCGCGGAGGGCGCCGAGGCCGCGGTGGCCAAGGCGGTGCAGGCCGTGGCGCCGGCGGATGCCGCTGTGGCCAGGGCGGAGGTGTCGCCTGCCAAAGGGGAATCTCCAGCCAAAGGAGAAGCGGCCGAGTCTCCCCGCGAAGCCGATGCGCAGGAAGCGGCGGCGCAGGAACCGATGAAGAAGGCGGCGGCGAACTCGTGAGCACTCCCCAGCTGGTCGTGCACCACGACAAGGAGCTGATGGCGCAGGCCGCCGCGGCCCGGCTGATCACGAAGATCGTGGACGCCCAGGCCTCCCGGGGCTCGGCGTCCGTGGTCCTCACCGGCGGCCGCAACGGCAACGGCCTGCTGGCCGCCCTCGCCGCCGCCCCCGCCCGGGACGCCATCGATTGGGCCCGGCTGGACCTCTGGTGGGGCGACGAACGTTTCCTCCCCGAGGGTGACCCGGAGCGCAACGTCACGCAGGCGCGCGAAGCCCTGCTGGACGCGGTGCCCCTGGATCCGAAGCGCGTGCACGCCATGCCCGCGTCGGACGGGCCGTTCGGCACGGATGTGGAAGCGGCGGCCGCCTCGTACGCGGAGGAGCTGGCGCGGGCGGCGGGTCCCGAGAACCACGGTGCGGTTCCCACCTTCGACGTCCTGATGCTGGGCGTGGGCCCCGACACGCACGTGGCGTCCCTCTTCCCGGAACTGCCCGCGGTCCGGGAGACGGACCGTACGGTCGTCGGCGTCCACGGCGCTCCCAAGCCGCCGCCGACCCGGGTGACCCTCACGCTGCCGGCGATTCGGGCGGCCCGTGAGGTGTGGCTGCTGGCTGCGGGTGAGGACAAGGCCCAGGCCGCGGCGATCGCCCTCTCGGGCGCGGGCGAGATCCAGGCGCCGGCGGCGGGGGCGTACGGCCGTTCGAGGACCCTGTGGCTGCTGGACGCGGCGGCGGCGTCGCAGCTGCCGCGGTCGCTGTATCCGCCTGCGTCTGCGTAAGGGGAACGGCGGGGAGGATTTCGCCCCCGCCGCCCCCACCCGTCCCATCCCAGGGGCTCTGCCCCTGGGCCCCCCGCTCCTCAAACGCCGGACGGGCTGACGTACTCAGCCCGTCCGGCGTTTGAGGACGAGGCCCGTTCAGGGCCGAAGCGGGGGTCTGGGGGCGGCAGCCCCCAGGG
>NZ_JBQHCX010000024.1:0-132110 GCF_052068475.1 Streptomyces sp. SD31
GCGGCAGGTAGACCACGTCGAAGCCCATCGCGGCGATCGCCGGGAGCCGGCGCGCGGCGGTGCGGAAGGTGCCGTGGGGGTGCTGCGGGGTGCCTTCGGAGCGGGGGAAGAACTCGTACCAGGAGCCGTACAGGGCCCGCTCCCGCTCGACCAGCAGCGGCAGCGGATCCGACGCGGTGACCAGATCCCGCAACGGATACCGCCCCAACACCGCATCGACCTCCGGCGTCAACGCGGCCGCCAACCGCCAGGCGGCCGGGCGGCTCTCGTCCCGCAGCGCTTCGGCGGCCGCGAGGATCACCGGCTGACCCTCGTCCTCGGGCACGTCGGCGGCCGCCCGCTCGTACAGCCGCGCGCCCTCCTCCAGGACCAGGTCGGTGTCCATGCCGGCCGGGATCTTGATCTGGGCGTGGTGCCGCCAGGTCGTGACCGGATCACCCCAGGCCTCGACCCGGTAGCTCCAGTGGCCGGGCTCGCCGGCGGTGACGGTGGCGCCCCAGCGGTCGGTGCCCGGGGCCAGTTCACGCATCGGTGTCCACGGGCCCGGACGGCCCTCCGGGTCGGTCAGGACGACATTGGCGGCCACGGCGTCATGGCCCTCGCGGAACACGGTCGCCGAGATCTCGAAGGTCTCGCCGGTCACCGCCTTCGCGGGCCTGCGTCCGTGCTGGACGATCGGGCGGACGTCGAGGACGGGTATGCGCCCCACGCCGCCGGCCGTGTCGCTCGCGGAGGGGTGCTCCGGAGTCGGCGGTCCGGGGTCGGCGGTGACGGCGCGGGGCACGGGGGGCGCGTCGGTGCTGGACGTCGGGGGTGAGGACGACTGGTGGTGCATGGCGGGCATGACCGCTCCTGTCCGCGTCAACTTGGGTGGGCGGATGGCTGTGGGGAGGTGGGTCCTGCGTGGGGCGCGCCCGGGGGCGCACAGCTGCGGTGTACCGGAGGAGCCTTCCCACCCTATTCGGGTACGCAATCCGGCACTTTGTTAACTACTCACGCGTATGTCTACACACAAGACCGGCCCCGTTCCTCGGGGAACGGGGCCGGTGTTCGAGGTTGGCCGACAACAGACGCTACGAGCCCGGCACTTGCAGGAGTTTGTTCGGTGAGCCGAGCCCTCTGCCGGAGACCTTGCCGGACGCCGCCTGCGCCACCAACGCCTTGGACACCTGTGCGGGCCCGGCCTTCGGGTGGTCGGCCAGATAGAGCGCGGCCACGCCCGCCGCGTGCGGCGACGCCATCGACGTACCGGAGAAGGTCGCCTTGCCGGTGTCGCTCGCGTACGACGTGGAGGTGATCGAGACGCCCGGGGCGAACAGGTCCAGGGCGGAGCCGAAGTTGGAGAAGCTCGCCCGCGCGTCCTTCTTGTCGGTGGCGCCCACGGTGATGGCCTCCCTCACCGCCGCGGGGGAGTACAGGCCGGCCGGCAGCCCGTCGTTGCCCGCCGCGACCGTGTAGGTGACGCCGGACGCGATGGAGTTGCGTACGGCGGCGTCGAGCTGCGTGTTGCGGTAGCCGCCGAGGCTGACGTTGGCGACGGCCGGCTTCTTCGCGTGCTTGGTCACCCAGTCGATGCCCGCGATGACCTGGGCCGTGGTGCCACCGCCGGCGTTGTCGAGGACGCGTACGGCGACGAGCTTGGCGTTCTTGGCGACGCCGTACTGCTTGCCCGCGATCGTGCCGGCGACATGGGTGCCGTGGCCGTTGCCGTCGCTCGCGGTCCGGTCGTTGCCGACGAAGTCCCAGCCGTAGCTCGCCCGGCCGCCGAAGTCCTTGTGCGAGATGCGGATGCCGGTGTCGATCACGTACACCGTCACTCCGGTGCCCGCGGACTCGGGCCAGGTGTAGCTCTTGTTCAGCGGCAGGTTGCGCTGGTCGATGCGGTCGAGCCCCCAGGTCGGCGGGTTCTTCTGGGTGTGGGCCGGCGTCACACGGGTGTCCTGGACGACCGACGCGACGCGTGAGTCGGCTGCGAGCCGCTTGGCTTGTCTCTCGTTGGCCTGCACGGCATAGCCGTTGAGGACCGTGTCGTAGGTGTGGCTTATTTTCGCCCCGTACTTCTCGGCGAGGCTCTTTCCGGCCGCCGACGGAGCCTTCGTTCCCCCCTTGAGTGTCACCAGGTAACTTCCGCTGACGGAGCCGGGGTCCCCGGCGCCGAGTATCTGCCCCTCCGGTGCGGCGTGCGCGGGCATGGTGGTGGCCGAAAACGCGGCGACACAGGTCACCGCGGTCAGGCCACCGGCCCAGCGCAGACGCCGTATGCGCGTCCGTGCCATGGTGTGAGTCCCCTCCTCAACTCGGCGCACGGCGGCCCTCGTTCGTCGGGTGCACCCGACGTGGACCGGTACGCCACCGTCAGCCTCTCGTGACGTGAGAAGTCGCCACAAGGAGGCCTACGGGGGCGGAATCGGCCATATCGGCTATGAGGGATGCGTAAAGGTTGCGGCGCTTTTCGGACGGACGTGCTCTTTACCACCCACTTGACAGCCGCGACCGGCCAGTGACAGCCACAAAAAGGCACGGTGGTTACGAAGCCCCGCATACCGATACCGTCGGGGGCGATGACGGGACGCACACCGCCGTGCGTCCCCTGCCACGCGCTGCCCGAGGTGGAACCGTGAAGGCGATCCGTCGATTCACCGTCCGTCCTGTCCTCCCCGAAGCCCTCCGGCCGCTGAGCGATCTGGCCCGCAATCTGCGCTGGTCCTGGCATGCCGAGACCCGCGAGCTCTTCCAGTCCGTGGACCCCGAGTGCTGGGCCGCCTCGGGCAACGACCCCGTACGGCTGCTGGGCAGCGTGTCGCCCGGGCGGCTCGCGGAGCTGGCCGAGGACCACGACTTCCTGCGCCGGCTGACCGCGGTCGCCGGTGATCTCGACGACTACGTCACGGGCGAGCGCTGGTACCAGGACCAGTCCGCCGAACTCCCCGCCGCCGTCGCCTACTTCTCGCCCGAGTTCGGCATCACGGCCGCCCTGCCCCAGTACTCCGGCGGCCTCGGCATCCTCGCCGGCGACCACCTCAAGGCGGCCAGCGACCTCGGCGTACCCCTCATCGGGGTCGGACTGCTGTACCGGCACGGCTACTTCCGCCAGACCCTCTCCCGGGACGGCTGGCAGCAGGAGCACTACCCGGTCCTGGACCCCAACGAGCTGCCGGTGGCCCTTCTGAAGGAGCCCGACGGCACCCCCGCCCAGGTCTCCCTCGCCCTGCCCGGCGGCAGGCAGCTGCACGCCCGCGTCTGGCTCGCCCAGGTCGGCCGCGTCCCCCTGCTGATGCTCGACTCGGATGTCGAGGAGAACGACCTCGGCGAACGCGGCGTGACCGACCGCCTGTACGGCGGCGGCAGCGAGCACCGTCTGCTGCAGGAGATGCTGCTGGGCATAGGAGGGGTACGGGCGGTCCGGACGTACTGCCGCCTGACCGGCCACCCGGCTCCCGAGGTCTTCCACACCAACGAGGGCCACGCCGGCTTCCTCGGCCTGGAGCGCATCGCCGAACTCTGTGCCGATGGCCTGGACTTCGACTCGGCGCTGGAAGCCGTCCGCGCCGGCACGGTCTTCACCACCCACACCCCGGTCCCGGCCGGCATCGACCGCTTCGACCGCGAGCTGGTCGCCCACCACTTCGGCCCCGACGCCGAACTGCCGAGCATCGACGTCGAGCGCATCCTCCAACTCGGCATGGAAACCTACCCGGGCGGCGAACCCAATCTCTTCAACATGGCCGTGATGGGCCTGCGCCTGGGCCAGCGGGCGAACGGCGTCTCCCTGCTCCACGGCAACGTCAGCCGCGAGATGTTCTCGGGACTATGGCCGGGATTCGACCCCGACGAGGTCCCCATCACCTCGGTCACCAACGGCGTCCACGCCCCGACCTGGGTCGCCCCCGAGGTCTTCCGCCTCGGCGCCCGCCAGATCGGCGGCCGGCGTACCGAGGACGCGATGACCGTCGGCGGCTCGGACCGCTGGGACGCGGTTGCGGAGATCCCCGACCAGGACATCTGGGAGCTGCGCCGCAACCTGCGCGAGCAGCTGGTGACGGAGGTACGGGCCCGCCTGCGCACCTCCTGGCGGCAACGCGGCGCCGGGACGGCTGAGTTGGGCTGGATCGACGGCGTCCTGGACCCCGACGTCCTGACGATCGGATTCGCGCGCCGAGTCCCGTCGTACAAACGCCTCACGCTCATGCTCCGCGACCGGGACCGCCTGATGGACCTGCTCCTGCACCCGGAGCGGCCGATCCAGATCGTGGTGGCGGGCAAGGCGCACCCGGCGGACGACGGCGGAAAGCGCCTGATCCAGGAGCTGGTGAGGTTCGCGGACGATCCGCGGGTGCGGCATCGGATCGTGTTCCTGCCGGACTACGGCATGGCGATGGCGCAGAAGCTGTACCCCGGGTGCGACATCTGGCTGAACAACCCGCTCAGGCCGTTGGAGGCGTGCGGCACGTCGGGCATGAAGGCGGCCTTGAACGGGTGCTTGAACCTGTCCGTCCTGGACGGCTGGTGGGACGAGTGGTTCCAGCCGGACTTCGGCTGGGCCGTGCCTACCGCGGACGGCACCGGCACGGACCCGGACCACCGCGACGACATAGAGGCGGCGGCGCTGTACGACCTGCTGGAACAACGCGTCACGCCCCGCTTCTACGAGCGCGGCCAGGGCGGTCTGCCGGACCGCTGGATCGAGATGGTCCGCCAGACCCTGACGCTGCTCGGCCCGAAGGTCCTGGCGGGCAGGATGGTCCGCGAATACGTCGAGCGCCTCTACACCCCGGCCGCCCACGCCCACCGGGCGATGACACCGGACGCGGCGCGCGAGCTGGCGGGCTGGAAGGCGCGGGTCCGCTCCGCCTGGCACGGCGTCACGGTCGACCATGTGGAGACGTCCGCCTTGACCCCCACCGCGGAACTGGGCTCGACGCTCGCTCTCCGGGTGCGGGTGGGCCTGGGCGACCTGGGGCCGGACGACGTCGAGGTCCAGGCGGTTTCGGGGCGGGTGGACTCCGAGGACCGCATCGCGGACGCGTCGACGGTGCCGCTGAAGTCGGTGGGGAGCCCGGACGCGGAGGGGCGGTGGGTCTACGAGGGGCCGCTGTCCCTGGACCGCACCGGGCCGTACGGCTATACGGTCCGAATCCTTCCGGCACATCGGTTGCTGGCGTCCGGCGCGGAGTTGGGGTTGGTGGCGGTGCCTTCGGAGGGGACGGGGGAAGGGGCCGGGGTGCTGCTGCGGTGACACATCGGGGAGGGCCGGGGTGTCCCTCAGCTCTCCCCGAACTCGCGCTGGCACAGCTGCCGCAACACGTTGCCGCACCGCCGCGCATAGGCATGCTGCAACCCTCGCGTAGCCGCCCCGCCCGCCCGGGCGTACCACTTGGCCCCCCGGCTGAAGGCCCGCACGGTCAGCCAGACAGTGCCGTCCCCCGTGCGCTCCACGAGGAACGCCTCCTCGCCGCACTCGGGATGGCCGGAAAGCGTCCCGTAGGCCCAGCCGATGCGCCGGTACTCCTCCACCGTCCACACCACCCGGCACGGTGCCTTGATCAGGCCGGCGAGGGTGACTGTGACGTCGACGTCGGGGGCCGCGCGGTCGGCCGAGGCGTCCATGCCGACGCCCATCGCGCGGTGCATCTCCCAGGTCATGACCGCTTCGGCGGCTCTGCGGAAGACCTCCTCGCCCTCGCCTATGCGGGTGCGCACGTGCAGGGGGTGGAAGCCGGGCGGGCAGAAGCCGTGCTCCCGGGTCGCGCCGACGTGGTCGTACGTGAAGGACATGGGTCCCAAGCGTAAGGCGGCACTCGGAGATGCCTTCGTCCCGGGTGCCGCCCCTGTCAACTACGCCTGCTTCAGGTGACGTTGACCGCCGACCAGGCCGACGCCACCGCGTTGTACTCCGTGCTGCCGGACCCGTACAGGGCGGACGCCGCGCTCAGGGTCGCCGTACGGGCGGCCTTGTAGTTGGTCGTCGACGTCATGTACTCGGTCAGGGCCTTGTACCAGATCGCGGCGGCCTTGGCGCGGCCGATGCCGGTGACCGTGGAGCCGTTGGACGTCGGGGAGTCGTAGCTCACCCCGTTGATCGTCTTCGCGCCGCTGCCCTCCGAGAGGAGGTAGAAGAAGTGGTTCGCGGGGCCCGAGGAGTAGTGGACGTCCAGGCCGCCCAGCGAGGAAGACCAGTAGTCGGCCGAGTTGCCGTCCTTGCTCGGCTTGTCCATGTAGCGCAGCGGGGTGCCGTCGCCGTTGATGTCGATCTTCTCGCCGATGAGGTAGTCGCCGACGTCGGACGAGTTCGCCGCGAAGAACTCCACCGCCGTGCCGAAGATGTCGGAGGTCGCCTCGTTGAGGCCGCCCGACTCTCCCGAGTAGTTCAGGCCCGCCGTGTTCGACGTGACGCCGTGGGTCATCTCGTGGCCGGCCACGTCGAGGGAGGTCAGGGGCTTCGTGTTGCCCTCGCCGTCGCCGTACGTCATGCAGAAGCACTGGTCGGACCAGAAGGCGTTGACGTAGGCGTTGCCGTAGTGGACGCGGGAGTAGGCGGCCTTGCCGTCGTTCTTGATGCCGCTGCGGCCGAAGGTGTTCTTGTAGTAGTCCCAGGTCGTCTGGGCGCCGTAGGCCGCGTCGACGGCCGCGCTCTGGTCGCTGGAGGAGCTGGAGGCCGCTCCGGTGCCCCACGTGTCGTCCGCGTCGGTGAACAGCGTGCCCGCGGAGCTGCTGGTGCTGCGTGCCTTGTTGTAGGTCTTGTGACCGCCGCGCGTCGTGTCGTACAGCTGGTACGTCGAACCCGACAGCGTCGTGCCGAGGGTGACCGTGCCGGAGTACACGCTCTTGCCGGTGCCGGTCTCGATGCCCTGGTACTCGTACAGCTTCTTGCCGGTGGCGGCGTCGGTGATGACGTGCAGCTCGTTCGGGGTGCCGTCCTCCTGGAGGCCGCCGACGACCGTCTCGTAGGCGAGGGTCGGCTTGCCGTTCGCGGCCCAGATGACCTTGCGGGGCGCGCTGTCCGCCTCGGTCTTCTCCGAGCCGGCCGCCTTGGCCAGCTTCACGGCCTGGCCCTCGGCCTTGGCCGCGGTGATCGTCGGCTTGAGCGAGGCGACCTTGATGGTGGCCTTCGTCGCCTTGGTGACGCCCTTGGTGGCGCCCGACGCCGACTCGTGGACGACCAGGTCGCCGCCGAGGACGGGGAGGCCCGCGTAGGTGCGCTCGTAGCGGGTGTGGAGCGTGCCGTCGGCGTCCTTGACGACGTCCTTGACGACCAGCTTCTCCTGGGCGCCGAGGCCTATCGCGTCGGCGGTCTCGGGCGCCTCGGCCTGCTGGTCCTTGATGAGGGTGGTGCGGGCCGCGGGAGCCAGCGCGACCGGGACGGCGAGCGGGGTGGCCTTGGTGCCGGCGTCCGCGGGAGCGGCGGCCGAAGTGCCGGTGGTCAGACCGGTGGTGAGGAGGGCTCCGGCCGCCACGGCGGTGGCGATGGCCAGAGTGGTGCGCTTGTGACGCGCGTAGAGGGGGGTCACACGAGCTCCTTATGTGGGGGAAGTGCAGGGAGTGCTTGTGCGGCGGGTGCCCGAAGAGTGACACCTGGGATGCGTACATGTCAGGAGGGTGCGGTGATGTTGGCCGAAAGTTGACTGTCCGGTAAATGTTTCTGACATGTGAATGGGCGCCGCCCCGGCGGGAGTTGAACCCACCGGGACGGCGCCCTGTCCTGGGCAGACCGCGAACGGGCCTACGGGAAGGTGAGCTTCCAGCTGTTGATGTAACCGGTGTCGACGGCCGCGTTGTCCTGGACGCGCAACTTCCAGACTCCGTTGGCGACTTCGGAGGAGGCGTTCACCGTGTACGTGGTGTTGAGGTTGTCCGTGCTGCCGCCGGTGCCGTACCCCTTCAGCGTGTACGCCGAGCCGTCGGGGGCGATCAGGTCCACCTTGAGGTCACCGATGTAGGTGTGGACGATGTCCACGGCGACCTGGAGGTTGGACGGCGCGTTGCCGGTCCGGCCGGAGACCGTGATCGGGGACGTCACCGCCGCCCCGTTGTCCGGAATCGACACGTCGGTTCCGCTCTCGAAGGACGTACCGCCACCGCCGCCGCCCCCGTCGGAGCGCGCGCCCACGTTGACGCCCGCCCAGGCGTCCTGCACCGCCTTGTACTCGGCGCTCGTGGTGCCGTACAGCTCGCCGGTCGCCGCGAGGGTGCCGGTGCGGGCGGCCGCGTAGTTGGTCGTGGAGGTGAACTTGGTGGTCAGCGCGCGGAACCAGATCTTCTCCGCCTTGTCCCGGCCGATGCCGGTGACCGGAAGGCCGTCCGAGGTGGGCGAGTTGTAGGTGACACCGTTGATGGTCTTGGTGCCGCTGCCCTCGGACAGGAGGTAGAAGAAGTGGTTGGCGGGGCCCGACGAGTAGTGCACGTCGATCGAGCCGATGCCCGAGTACCAGGCGTCCTTGGACGAGCCGTCCTTGCTGGGCTTGTCCATGTAGCGCAGCGGGGTGCCGTCGCCGTTGATGTTGATCTCCTCGCCGATGAGATAGTCACCGACGTCGGAGGAGTTGTTGGCGTAGAACTCGACGGTCGCGCCGAAGATGTCCGAGGTGGCCTCGTTCAGGCCGCCGGACTCGCCCGAGTAGTTCAGGCCCGCGGTGTTGGACGTGAGTCCGTGGGTCATCTCGTGCGCGGCCACGTCGATCGACGTCAGCGGGTTGGCGTTGCCCGAGCCGTCGCCGTACGTCATGCAGAAGCAGCTGTCGGACCAGAACGCGTTGACGTAGTTGTTGCCGTAGTGGACCCGGGAGTACGCGCCGACGCCGTCACCGCGGATGCCGCTGCGCCCGTGCACGTTCTTGTAGTAGTCCCAGGTCAGTGCGGCACCGTAGTGCGCGTCGGCGGCCGCGGACTCCAGGTTGGATGGGCTGCCGTTGCCCCAGACGTCGTCGGAGCCGGAGAAGAGGGTGCCGGTCCCCGAGGTACCGCGGTTCAGGTTGTACGTCTTGTGGTTGCCGCGCGCGCCGTCGGTGAGGTTGTACGTCGAACCCGACTGCGTGGTGGTGAGGTTGACCGTGCCGCTGTACACCGTGTTGCCGGTGCCGGTCTCGATCGCCTCCCACTCGTACAGCTTCTCGCCGGTGGTGGCGTCGGTGATGACGTGCAGTTCCTGCGGAGTGCCGTCGTGCTGGAAGCCGCCGACGACCGTCTCGTACGCCACGGTCGGCTTGCCGTTCGCGGCCCAGATCACCTTGCGGGGCGCCCGGTTGACGTCCGGGCTCTTGGCGTCCTCCGCCTTCGCGGCGGCCAGCGCCTGCTTCTCCGCCTTGGCGGTGGATACGGCGGCCTTCGTGGTCGCCGGCTTGATGGCGGCGCGAGTGGCCTTGACGACGGCCTCGGTCGCGCCGGACTTCGCGGTCTCGACGACCAGGTCGCCGCCGAGGACGGGCAGACCGTCGTAGGTCCGCTCGTAGCGGGTGTGGACCGTGCCGTTGCCGTCCTTGAGGACGTCACGGACGACCAGCTTCTCCTTGGCGCCGAGGCCCAGGTCCTTGGCGGTGTCCGCCTTGGTGGCATTGGCCTCGCGTATCAGCGCGGCGCGCTGGGCGGGGGAGAGCTTGACGGACTCCGCGCCCGGTATGACCTTGCCCGCGGCCGACGGTGCCTTCTCCGGAGCTGCGGTGGCGGCGCCCGACTGGACGGCCGCGGCGATCAGGGCGGATACGCCGACGAGGGCGACGGCGGCGGCCCGGCGGTGCGTGGTGTGACGACGCGTCGTGTGGGAGGTGCGTCTGTGGGAGGAACTGTCTCTCAACACTGACTCCTTCTGCGCGGCCGCGGATCACGCGGCCAGGGGAGACCGGCCGGCGGGTGGGCCGTCCGGGCAGAGCGAGGTGCGAGGTGGTACGCAGAACGGCGTGCGCGTGCGGAATGCGACGTGCGCGTGCGGGAGTTCAGCCGCGAGCACCACCGTGTGACGGTGCTGTGGGGTTGCTGTGTCGCGGCCGTGGGAAGAGTGCCAGCTGATTGCGGTTACTGTCAGGACCGCGTCAGGAAGTTGGCCGGAAATCGTTCGTTGTCCGGGAGTTCATGTTCGGTATACGGACCGGAACGGTAGGGGCCCGCCCATCCGAGCCGGATGGATGAGCCCACATGCCCCCGCCGCAGCGCCTACTGCTCGGCGCCCAGCACTTCGAAGCGCTCGAGATCCCGCAGCCACGCATGCGCCGTACCGTCGGACGGTGCCCGCCAGTCGCCGCGCGGGGAGAGCGAACCGCCCGCCGAGACCTTCGGCCCGTTCGGCATGGCCGAGCGCTTGAACTGTGCGAACGCGAAGAAGCGACGGCAGAAGACCTCCAGCCAGCGCCGGATCTCGGCCAGGTCGTACGCCACCCGCTTGGCCTCGGGGAAGCCCGGCGGCCAGGCGCCGGCCTGCGGGTCGTGCCAGGCGTGCCAGGCCAGGAAGGCGATCTTCGACGGCCGGAAGCCGTACCGCAGCACATGGAAGAGCGTGAAGTCGTGCAGCGCATACGGGCCGATCTTGGACTCGGTCGACTGCATCTCCTCGCCCGGCACCAGCTCCGGGCTGATCTCCGTGTCGAGGATCGCGGCCAGCGTCCTGCCGGTCTCCTCGTCGAACTGGCCGCTGGTGATGACCCAGCGGATCAGATGCTGGATCAGCGTCTTCGGCACACCGGAGTTGACGTTGTAGTGGCTCATCTGGTCGCCCACGCCGTACGTCGACCAGCCGAGCGCCAGCTCCGACAGGTCGCCGGTGCCGAGCACGATGCCGCCGCGCTGGTTGGCGAGCCGGAACAGGTAGTCGGTGCGCAGGCCGGCCTGCACGTTCTCGAAGGTGACGTCGTACACCGGCTCGCCGGACGCGAACGGGTGGCCCATCTCCTTGAGCATCAGCCGTGCGGTCGGCGTGATGTCCAGCTCGGCCGCGGTGACGCCGAGCGAGTTCATCAGCTTGTGGGCGTTGTCCTTGGTGTGGTCGCTGGTGGCGAAGCCCGGCAGGGTGAAGGCCAGGATGTCGCTGCGCGGGCGCCCGGCGCGGTCCATCGCCCGGGCGGCGACGATCAGGGCGTGCGTGGAGTCCAGGCCGCCGGACACCCCGATGACCACCTTCGGGCCGCCGATCGAGGCCAGCCGCTGCTGGAGGCCCGCGACCTGGATGTTGTATGCCTCGTAGCAGTCCAGGGCGAGCCGCTCGGCGTCCGCGGGCACGAACGGGAAGCGCTCGACCCGGCGCTGCAGCCCCAGGTCCGCCGTCGGCGGGTTCAGCCGGAACCGCACCCGCCTGAAGTCCCCGGTCCGCGCGGCGTGGGCGCGGCGGTTGTCGTCGAACGTGCCCATCCGGTGCCGCTCCTGCCGCAGCAGGTCGAGGTCGACGTCGGCCACCGCGTACTGGTCGTCGAGCGGGAAGCGGTCCGACTCGGCCAGCAGCACGCCGTTCTCGTAGATCATGGTCTGCCCGTCCCAGGACAGGTCCGTGGTCGACTCGCCCAGACCCGCCGCCGAGTAGACGTACGCCGCCAGACAGCGAGAGGACGCCGCCCGGCACAGCAGCCGCCGGTCCTCGGCCCGGCCCACCGTGATCGGGCTGCCCGAGAGGTTGGCGAGCACGGTCGCACCGGCCAGCGCCGCCTCCGCGCTCGGCGGCACCGGCACCCACATGTCCTCGCAGATCTCCGCGTGCAGGACCAGCCCCGGGACGTCCGCCGCCTCGAAGAGCAGGTCCACGCCGAACGGCACCTCCTCGCCGCCGACCCGGATCGTCCCGCCGCGCTCGTCCTCGCCGGACGCGATCTGGCGCCGCTCGTAGAACTCCCGGTAGTTCGGCGGGTACGACTTCGGCGCGACGCCCAGGATCCGGCCGCGGTGCACGATCACCGCGCAGTTGTAGATCCGGTGGCGATGACGCAGCGGGGCGCCCACGACCAGCACCGGCAGCAACTCCGCCGACCCGGCGACCACGGCCTGGAGCGCCTGCTCCACCTCGTCGAGCACCGCGTCCTGGAGCAGCAGATCCTCGATCGAGTAGCCGGTCAGGCCCAGCTCGGGGAAGACGGCGACGGCGACCCCCTCCCGCGCGCACCGGCGCGCTTGCCGCAGCACCGCCTCGGCGTTGGCCCGCGGGTCGGCGATGACGGTGTGGCCGGTGCACGCGGCGACCCGCGCGAAGCCGTGCTCGTAGATCGACCAGAAGTTCAACGGACTTCCCCAGGAGAAGCGGACAGTGCTGCCACCGAGCATAGATCGCCTGTTCAGGCCTACGCCGTTCCGGGCGAGGCGGGCCGCTCCCCGTGCCACGACCGCCACAGCGCCGCATACGCCCCGTCCGCCGCGACCAGGTCGTCATGGGTGCCGAGCTCGGTGAGGCGGCCGTTCTCCATCACGGCCACGCGGTCCGCGTCGTGCGCGGTGTGCAGGCGGTGGGCGATGGCGATGACCGTGCGGCCCTGCAGTACGGCGGCCAGGGCGCGCTCGGTGTGGCGGGCGGTCGCCGGGTCGAGCAGGGCCGTCGCCTCGTCGAGGATCAGGGTGTGCGGGTCGGCCAGCACCACGCGGGCGAGGGCGAGTTGCTGGGCCTGCGAGCCGTCCGTACGGCAGCCTCCGTCGCCCAGCGCCGTGTCGAGACCGGCGGGCAGCTCCCGCACCCAGGTGTCGGCGCCGACCGCGGTGAGGGCGGCCCACAGCTCCTCGTCCGTGGCGGACGGTTCGGCGATCAGGAGGTTGTCGCGGACCGTGCCGAGGAAGACGTGGTGCTCCTGGGTGACCAGGACGACCTGGCGGCGCAGCTGCTCCGGGCCGAGCGCGACGACCGGGACGCCGCCGACCGTGACCGAGCCGGCGGTCGGCGCGTCGACGCCGGCCAGGAGTCGGCTCAGGGTCGTCTTCCCGGCGCCCGAGGGGCCGACGACGGCGAGGCGTTCCCCCGGCCGTACGGTCAGGTCGACGTCGCGGAGGACCTCGCCGCCGCGGTCGTAGGCATAGCGCACGCCGGTCACGTCGATCCGGTCGTCCGCGGGGGTCGGCGAGTCGGTCTCCGTCGCCCGCGGGGCTCGGGCCAGGCCCTCCACGCGGGCGAACGAGGCGCCGCTGCTCTGCAGTTGCTCGACCCGCATCAGGATCTCGTCCAGCGGTTCGCTCAGCCGTTGCAGATAGAGGGCGGCCGCCACGACCGAGCCCAGGCTCAGCGCGCCCCGCTCCAGCAGCACGCCGCCGAGCAGCAGGACCGTCACCACGGGGACGACGTACGACACCTCGACGGCCGGGAAGAAGACGGTGCGCAGGAACAGTGTGTAGAACCGGGTGCGGCGGGAGGTCTCCAGCGCGTCGCGGCCGGCCGCCACGCGTCGCCGTTCGAGGCGCAGCGCCTCCACCGTGCGGGCGCCGGTCGCGGTCGCCGCGAGGATCTCCGCGACCTCCGAGGTGGCGGCGCCCTCGGCGAGGTAGCCGTCGCGGGCGCGGCGCAGGTACCAGCGCAAGGCCCACCAGATGCCGCCGAAGCCGAGTACTCCGCAGAGGCCGAGCAAGGGGTCCAGGGTGATGACCGCGGCCAGCAGGAACAGTGCCTGTACGGAGTTGATCAGCAGCTCGGGGCCGATGTCGCGCAGGGTCGTGCCGACGAGGGCGACGTCTGTGGTGCCGCGGGCGGTGAGGTCGCCGGCGCCGGCTCGTTCCACGACGGATGCGGGGAGGGCGAGGGTGCGGTCCACGAATTCCTCGCGGACGCGCGCCAGTGTCCGTTCCCCGAACCGGTGGCCGACGTACCGTGCCCAACGGGCCAGCAGCAGCTCGGCTGCTGCGGCCATCAGGATGGCCAGGGCCAGTTTGTCGACGGCCGTCACACCGCCGCCGCGTCTGACTTCGTCGATGATGCGGCCTACCAGCCAAGGGCTCGCCAGGCCGGCGATTGCTGCGAGGGAGTTCAGGGCGAGGGTGGCTGTGAAGGCTTTGGTGTCGGCTCGGATCAGGCGGAGGGCGGCTTGACGGACGTCTCGGGGCTCGGCGATGGGGAGGGTTTGGCGGGGGAGAGCTCGGGACTTGGGGTCGTCTGCCGGGTGCGGGTGCCTCGTGGCTTGTCGCGCCCCGCGGCGGAGCCGCGTATGGACAGGGCCCCGCGCCCCCGGAGGGCGTTGAGCTTCCGTCACCTGACAACCTCCTCGGCGTTCTCGTCCCGTGCCACCAACGCTCGGTAACCCGGCTCCCCGTCCAGCAGTTCGCGGTGTGTGCCCGTCGCCGCCACCTTGCCGTCGACCAAGAAGTGCACCGTGTCCGCTCGGTCCAGGAGCAGGGGGGACGTGGACGTCACCACCGTCGTGCGGCCCTGTCTTTCCGTGTGCAGGCGTTCCGCGACCCGTGCCTCGGTGTGGGCGTCCAGGGCCGACGTCGGCTCGATCGCCAGCAGTACCTCGGGGTCGGCCAGCAACGCGCGGACCAGGCGGACGCGTTGGCGTTGGCCGCCGGAGAGGTTGCGGCCCTGGGCGTCGATCGGGGTGTCGAGGCCGTCGGGCAGGCCCCGGACGATGTCCTCGGCGACTGCCGTGTGGACCGCCCTGGTGACGGCCGCCTCGTCCGGGCCGTCCGGGCCCGCGTGGCCGGCGATCAGCTCCCGCAGCGTGCCCGCGAACAGGTCGGCCTCGTGGTCGGCGACCAGGATGCGGGCCCGCAGCTGCGGCAGCGCGATCTCGCTGAGGGGTACCTCGCCCCAGGTCGCCGCTGACGGGACGTAGCGGCCGAGGCGGTCCACGACGGCAGTGGCGTCGGCCGGCAGCGCGGCGGCCAGGGCGGTCAGGCGGCCCGGCAGCACCCGTACCCCGGACTCGGGGTCGTGCAGCGCCGCCGGCTCCGCGGGCGCGTCGCGGTTGCCGGTGTCGGGCATCGGCTCCAGGCGCAGGAACCGTACGACTCGCCGCGCCGCCACCATGCCGCGCGTGACCTCGTAGACCATGTCGACGACGAACGCCATCGGGCGGACCAGGACCGCCACATAGCCGTAGACCGACACCAACTCGCCCACCGTGATGGCCCCTTGGGCGGCCAGCCGGGCCGCCAGCCATGTCACCACCGCCAGGAACAGCGTCGGCAGCCCCACCCCGAGCGCCTGCACCCAGCTGGTCACCGCCCCGACCCGGTACCCCTGCGCGCGCAGCCGCTGGGAGTCGCGGTGGAAGGCGTCGGCGACCAGGTCCTTGCCGCCGAGGCCGTTGAGGACGCGCAGGCCGCCCGCGAGGTCGGCGATCCGTGCGGTCAGTACGCCCTGCCGCTCCCGGTACTCGGTCTCGGTGCCTTGCAGTCGGCCGAGCAGGGGGCCGACGAGCACGGCGATCGCCGGCATTCCGAGCAGCACCACGACCGCGATCGGCACCGAGACCGACACCAGCAGCACGGCTACCGCGAGGTAGGCGACGATCGCGCCGAAACCGGGGCCGATGACGGTCAAGGAGCTGCTGATCGTGTGGACGTCACCCACCCCGATGGTGACGACCTCCCCGGTCCCGATCCGGCGCGGCAGCGCGGCGCCCAGCCGGACCGACTGCCCGACGAGGACCTTGGTGGTGCGGAAGAGGGCGTCCATCCGCACCCGGGTCATCGTGCGGTGCCGCATGATGCTCAGCCAGGCGTTGAACACATGCACCCCGGCCAGCACACCGGTCCACGTGACCAGCGCCGCGTAGTCACCGGGCGCCAGGCCCTCGTCCACGGCGCGCGAGAGCAGATACGGCGTCGCCGCCAGCAGCACCATCCAGACGGCGGAGATCAGGGACCCGAGGGCGGACCGCCCCACCTGCTGGGTGACCAGCCACCACAGATACCGGGCGCCGCCGCGACAGTCGGGCTCGCCGGGATCCTCGTACGCGTCGATCATCGTGCCCCCGTGCCTCGTTCCGTGCTCGTGCCGTTCGGCTACGCCAGACTGTCCCGCCACGCCCGGTGCAGATCCGCGAACCTGCCCGTCCCCGCGACGAGTTCGGCCGGTGTCCCGTCCTCGACGATCTTCCCGTCCTCCATGACCAGCACACGGTCCGCGATCTCGACCGTGGACAGCCGATGCGCGATGACGACGGCCGTACGCCCGTGCAGGACCGTCGACATCGCGCGCTGCACGGCCCGCTCGCCCGGGATGTCGAGCGAGCTGGTCGCCTCGTCGAGGATCAGCACGGCCGGATCGGCGAGCAACGCCCGTGCGAACGCCACGAGTTGCCGCTGACCGGCGGAGATACGGCCGCCCCGCTTGCGTACGTCGGTGTCGTAGCCGTCGGGGAGAGAGCTGATGAAGTCGTGCGCGCCGATGGCCTTCGCCGCCTGCTCGATCTCCTCGCGGGTGGCGTCGGGCCGGCCGATGGCGATGTTCTCGGCGACCGTGCCGGAGAACAGGAACGCCTCCTGGGTCACCATCACCACCCCGCGCCGCAGTTCGGGCACGGCCAGCTCGCGCAGGTCGACCCCGTCCAGCAGGACCCGGCCCTCGGAGGGGTCGTAGAACCGGGCGAGCAGTTTGGCCAGCGTCGACTTGCCCGCGCCGGTGGAGCCGACGACCGCGACCGTCTGCCCGGCCGGGATCGTGAGGTCGAAGCGGGGCAGCACCTCGCCGCCGGTGCGGTAGCCGAACCGGACGCCGTCGAAGACGACCTCGCGGCCGGGGTGCCGCGACTCGAGTGCCGGGAGCTGCTGGGGTGCGGACGGCTCGGGCACGGACGGCGTCTGGGCCAGCAGTCCGGCGATCTTCTCCAGGGAGGCCGCCGCCGACTGGTAGGAGTTGAGGAACATGCCGAGGCGGTCGATCGGGTCGTACAGCCGCCGCAGATACAGGACCGCCGCCGCCAGCACACCCAGCGCCAGCGAACCGCTCGCGACCCGGTAGGCGCCCCACAGCACGATCCCCGCGACGGCCGTGTTGGCGACCAGACGCGAGCCGATGACGTAACGGGCCATCTCCAGCAGCGCGTCGCCGTTGGTCCGCTCGTGCCGCTTGTTGAGTACGGCGAAGTCGGCGTCGTTGGCGGCCTCGCGACGGAAGGCGCGCACCGGGCGGATGCCGTTCATGGTCTCGACGAACTTGACGATCACGGCCGCGATGGCGGTGGACCGCAGCCGGTACACCCGCTTGGCGCGCCGCTGGTACAGCCGTACGAGTCCGTACAACGGCACGAACGAGGCGACCGCGACCGCGCCGAGGCCCAGGTCCAGCCAGAGCAGCATCGCCGAGATGTAGACGAAGGACAGGATGACGGTGACGAGCTCCTGCAGGCCCTCGCTGAGCAGTTCGCGCAGGGACTCCACGTCCGTGGTGGAGCGGGAGATGAGCCGTCCCGAGGTGTAGCGCTCGTGGAAGTCGATGCTCAGGGCCTGGGCATGGCGGAAGATACGGCCGCGCAGGTCGAGCAGCACGTCCTGGTTGACGCGGGCGGAGGCGAGGATGAACGCGTACTGCAGGGCCCCGGCGGCCGCGGCGCACAGCAGATAGCCGACCGCGACGGCGATGATCGGCCCGTGGTCGGCGCGCCGGAACGCGGGTACGGCCTCGTCGATGGCGTACGCGACGAGCAGCGGGCCCGCCTGGACGGCCGCCTGCTGGAGCAGCAGGAGCAGCGTGGTGAAGGCGACGCGGGCCTTCATCGGGGCGAGCAGGGAGCGCAGGAGGGCGGTGGTGGCGCCCGGGGGAGTGGGCAGGACATCGCGGTCGAAGGGGTCGCGGGCGTCGCCGGACTGGTTCTTCGGGCTGTCCTTGGCCGGGGCGTCGGCCGTGGTGGGCGCCGTCATCGGTGGACCTCCTCGCCGGTTCCGTCCGCTCTGTCTGCTTCATCCGTGCCGTCCGTGCCGTCCGTGCCGTCCGCTCCGGCCATGAGATGGGCGTACTCGGCGTTGGTGCGCAGCAGTTCGTGGTGGGTGCCGACGGCGGCGATACGGCCGCCGGAGAGCAGGGCCACGCGGTCGGCGAGCAGCACGGTGGACGGGCGGTGGGCCACGATGAGGGCGGTGGTCTCGGCGAGCACCTCCCGCAGGGCGGCCTCGACGGCGGCCTCGGTGTGCACGTCGAGCGCGGAGAGCGGATCGTCCAGGACGAGGAAGCGGGGCCGGCCGACGACGGCCCGCGCGAGCGCCAGCCGCTGCCGCTGACCACCGGAGAGGCTGAGGCCCTGCTCGCCGACCTGGGTGTCGGTGCCCTGCGGAAGCGCGTGCGCGAAGTCGGCCTGCGCGACCCCGAGCGCCCGCGCCAACTCGGCTCCCCCGGCGCCGTCCCCGGCCCCCATCAGCACGTTCTCGCCCACGCTGGCCGAGAAGAGCGTGGGCTCCTCGAAGGCGACGGCGACAAGCGAGCGCAGCTGTTCTCGGGTCATCGCGGTGATGTCCTCGCCGTCGAGCGTGATCCGCCCGGACGTCAGCTCGTGCAGCCGGGGCACGAGCGCGGTGAGCGTGGTCTTCCCGCTGCCGGTGGCCCCGACGAGGGCCATGGACTCGCCGGGGCGGATGTGCAGGTCGATGTGGTCGAGGACGGGAGGGGAGCCGGTGGGGGCGTCGGGGTAGCGGAAGCGCACGTCGTGGAAGCGCAGTCCGAGGTCGGCGCGGTCGTCCGCCGCTGCCCGGACCCCCGGGTCCTCGGGGTTCTCGTCCATCACCTCGAAGTACCGCTCGGTCGCGGTCGCCGCCTCCTGGCTCATCGCCAGCAGGAACCCGATCGACTCCACGGGCCACCGCAGCGCGAGAGCCGTCGACAGAAACGCCACCAAGGTGCCGGCCGACAGCACCCCGTCGGCGACCTGCACCGTCCCCACCACCAGCGCCGCCCCGATGGCGACCTCCGGCAGCGTCACGATGACCGCCCAGATGACGGCCAGCAGCCGGGCCTTGCGCAACTCCGTGCCCCGCAGCGTCCGCGACAGCTCACGGAACGCGCGCGCCTGACTGCGATGCCGCCCGAACCCCTTGATGATCCGGATCCCGAGCACACTCTCCTCGACGACCGTGGTCAGATCGCCGACCTGGTCCTGCGCCCGCCGCGCCACGGCGGCGTACCGCTTCTCGAAGACGAAGCACATCGCCATCATCGGCACGGCGGGAGCGAGGATCACCAGGCCCAGCGTCCAGTCCTGGAGCAGCATGATGATCACGCCGACGAGGATCGTCACGCTGTTGACCAGCAGGAACGTCAGCGGAAACGCGAGGAACATACGCAGCAGCATCAGATCGGTCGTGCCCCGCGACAGCAACTGCCCCGACGGCCACCGGTCGTGGAAGGCCACCGGCAGCCGCTGCAGATGCCGGTACAGATCCGCCCGCATCCCCGCCTCGACGCCCGCCAGCGGCCGTGCCACCAGCCACCGCCGCAGCCCGAACAGCAGCGCCTCCCCGAGCCCGAGCAGCAGCAGATACAGCGCCCCGAGCCACACACCGGCCGGATCCCGGTCGGCGACGGGCCCGTCCACCATCCACTTCAGGACGAGCGGAATGAACAACCCGGTACACGAGGCGAGCACGGCCACGAACGCGGCCGTGAACAACCGCGCACGCACCGGCCGGATGTACGGCCACAGGCGCAGCAGCGTACGTACGGCGGAACGATCCGACCTGTCCTCGGCGGTGACACGTGTAGTGGACATCAGCAGCGAGCCTACGGATCGCCACTGACACTGCCCACCGAGTTTTGGCCGGACCGGGATCGGCCCTACGACCTGGTGTTCGAGGGTCGTACAACCTTGCCCGGTAAGTCGTGGGCCGCCATCACCGTCGAGTGCGTCGAGGGCCTGCGCGTCCCCGGAGCGGGCCGGATCCGGGTGACCGGCCTCGACCCCGTCGCCGAGGGCTAGCCCGGGTAGGGCAAGAGAGTGCTGTCGACCTTCTCCCACGCGGCCTTCAGCTCGGCCAGCAACTTCGGCTTGTCCGGCGCGAGGTCGGCCTGTTCGCGCAGGTCGGCGCCGAGGTCGAAGAGGTGGTCGGTGCCGTCGGCGTCCTGGTAGTACTTCCAGTCGCCGCGCCTGAGCGCCCGATTGCCGCGCACCCGCCAGAACAGGTCCCGCTCCGGCAGCTCCTCGCCCCGCAGCAGGTAGCCGGCGAGGCTCGTGCCGTCCAGCGGGTACGCCGGGTCGGGGCGGGCGCCGCCCAGCTCCAGCAGGGTCGCCGTCCAGTCGGGGGAGAACAGCGGTTCATGGCTGACCTGGTGGCCGTCGATCCGCTCCGGCCAGCGGACGATCGTCGGTACCCGGATGCCGCCCTCCAGCAGGGCGGCCTTCTCCCCGCTCAGCGGCCACAGATACGACCAGCGCTCGCCGCCGTTGTCGCTGGCGAACAGCACCAGCGTGTTCTCCTCCTGCCCGGAACGCCGCAGGGCGGCGAGCACCTCGCCGACGGCCGCGTCCAGACTCTGCACCATCTGCGTGTACTTCTCGACCGAGCCGCCGTCGTAGTGCCGCAGCGCGGTGCCGATCTCGATCTGGTTCTTCGCGGCGCGGATCTTCTGCTCGATCTCGGCGCCCGTCTCCGCGTCGCCCTCCGCGAGCCACGGCCAGTGCGGGGTGGTGAAGTTGAGGTTCAGCAGCCAGGGCCGGTCATGGTCCCGGCCGACGTACGCGACGGCCCGCTCGGTCAGGATCTCCGTGTAGAAGCGCAGGTCCTTGTAGGTGGCGTCGCCCTCGTAGAGGTCGTATTCGCCGAACTGGCCGAGCTTGGAGAAGTATTCCAGCACGCCCCCGAAGTTCCCGAAGAACTCGTCCCAGCCCGACTTGACGGGGCTGTAGTCGGGCAGGAAGCCGCAGTGCCACTTGCCGATCAGCGCGGTGGCGTAGCCCGTCTTGCGCAACAGTGAGGCGAGCGTGGGGTGGTTCGGGTCCAGCCCCTGCGCCCGGTCGGCGATGGGCTCGGCCAGCCCGCCCGGCGTACGGCCCGGATACCGCCCGGTGTAGAGGCTGAACCGGGTCGGCGAGCAGGTCGCGGAGCCGGAGTACGCGTTCGTGAACCGCACCCCCTGCCCGGCCAGCCGGTCCAGGTGCGGGGTCTTGATGTGCGGGGCGCCGTACGAGGACAGGTCGGCCCAGCCGAGGTCGTCGCCGAGGATGACGAGGAGGTTGGGGCGCTTGCCGGAGGCGGCGGGGCGGGCCTTGAAGGGGCGCTCGGCGGGGGCGGCTGCCACGGCGTCGGCGGCTTCGGCCGCGGTGGTCGTACCGGCGACAGCGGTCACGGCGCCACCGCCGACGAGACCACCGAAGGCACGGCGGGATATCTCAGGCATGCCCGTCAGTCGATCAGCGCGCCGGGCCCCATGACCAGGAATCCCGCGCGGAGTTCATGGGACTGAAACGCCCCCTCAGCAAACCGCCCTCAGCAAACCGCCCGCAGCAACCGCCCCTCGGCGCACCGCCCTCAGTCGAGCACCCGCAGCAGCAGCACCGCCCGCGCCGGCACCGTGATCGCCGCCCCCGCCCGATGCTCCACGCCCGGCGCCTCCCCCTGCTCCTCCCGCGACGTGTCGACGACCACCTCGTACCGCTGCGCCCACGGCGGCCCCGGCAGCACGAAGCTCACCGGCCGGTCCCCGGCGTGCAGGACGGCCAGGAAGCTGTCGTCGAGGATCGGCGCCCCTCGCTCGTCGCGGCCCGGGATGTCCCGCCCGGACAGATACATGCCCAGCGTGGCGGCGGGCGCGTACCAGTCCCGTTCCGTCATCTCCGAGCCGCGCAGCGTGAACCAGGCCAGGTCCCGCAGCCCGTCGGCCGAGTGCGCCCGCCCGGAGAAGAACGCCCGCCGGCGCAGCACGGGATGCCGGTGCCGCAGCTCGATCAGCCGGGAGGTCAGGTCGAACAACGCCTTCCAGCCCGGCTCCTGAAGCAGCCCCCAGTCCAGCCAGCTGATCTCGTTGTCCTGGCAGTACGCGTTGTTGTTGCCCCGCTGGGTGCGCCCCAGCTCGTCACCCGCGACCAGCATCGGCACGCCCGTCGACAGCAACAGGGTCGTCAGCAGGTTGCGCAACTGCCGCCGCCGCAGCGCCCGGACGCGCTCGTCGTCCGTCTCGCCCTCGGCCCCGCAGTTCCAGGACCGGTTGTCGTTCGACCCGTCCCGGTTGCCCTCCCCGTTCGCCTCGTTGTGCTTGCGCTCGTACGACACCAGGTCCCGCAGCGTGAAACCGTCGTGCGCGGTCACGAAGTTGACCGAGGCGTACGGCCGCCGCCCGCCCCACGCGTACAGGTCGCTGGACCCCGACAGGCGGTACCCCAGATCCCGCACGTCCGGCAGCGCGCCCCGCCAGTAGTCCCGTACGGCATTGCGGTATCGGTCGTTCCACTCCGTCCACAGCGGCGGAAAGGCGCCCACCTGATATCCGCCCGACCCCACGTCCCACGGCTCGGCGATCAGCTTCACCCGGCGCAGCACCGGATCCTGCGCGATCACCGCCAGGAACGGCGACAGCATGTCGACGTCGTGCATGGAACGGGCCAGCGCGGCCGCCAGATCGAACCGGAAACCGTCCACCCCCATCTCCGTCACCCAGTACCGCAGCGAGTCGGTGATGAGCCGCAGCACGTGCGGCTGGACGACGTGCAGCGTGTTCCCGCAGCCCGTGTAGTCGGCGTACCGGCGCGCGTCCGACTGCAGCCGGTAGTACCCCCGGTTGTCGATGCCCTTCAACGACAGCGTCGGGCCCAGCTCGCCCGCCTCCGCCGTGTGGTTGTAGACCACGTCGAGGATGACCTCGATCCCGGCCGCGTGCAGGGCGTGGACCATCCGCTTGAACTCGCCGACCTGCTGACCGGTCGTACCGGAGGCGGCATAGGCGGCGTGCGGGGCGAAGTAGCCGATGGAGTTGTAGCCCCAGTAGTTGCGCAGGCCCTTGCGCAGCAGATGGTCCTCGTGCGCGAACTGGTGCACCGGCAGCAGCTCCACCGCCGTCACGCCCAGCTTCACCAGGTGCTCGATCGCCGCCGGGTGCGCGAGACCGGCGTACGTGCCCCGCAGCTCCTCCGGAATCCCGGGGTGCAGCTTCGTGAACCCTCGTACATGTACCTCGTAGATCACCGAGTCGGCCCACGGCGTCTTCGGCCGGCGGTCGTCCGCCCAGTCGTAGTCATCGTGGACGACGACACCCTTCGGGACGTACGGCGCCGAGTCCCGGTCGTCGCGCACGGTGTCGGCGACATGCTGCTGGGGCCAGTCCCGGACATGCCCGTACACCTCGGGCGGCAGACTGAAGTCGCCGTCCACCGCGCGCGCGTACGGGTCGAGGAGCAGCTTCGCCGGGTTCCAGCGGCCGCCCGTCCATGGGTCCCAGCGGCCGTGCACCCGGTAGCCGTAGCGCTGACCCGGCATGACACCCGGCACGAAGCCGTGCCAGATCTCGTGCGTCAGCTCGGTGAGCTTGGCCCGCGTCTCCCTGATCTCATCGCCGCGCTCGTCGAAGAGACACAGCTCGACCGCTTCCGCTCCCCCCGCCCACAGCGCGAAGTTGGTGCCCGCCACCCCGTCCGGGCCGACCCGGAAGCGGGCGCCGAGCGGCACGGGCGTGCCCGGCCACACGGGCACGGCAGGGGCCTTGCGCCGCGCGCCGTTCACGACGGCGGCCGGGCGCCCCTCCTCAGCGGCGACCGCACCGGCCACCGCCTCCTGCTCGGCTGCGCTCGACACCTGTCGGCCTCCCACGGCTCAGGGACCACACGAATGGGGAGGAAGAGCCCACGGTGTCCCGTCCGCGGCTCCCCGTCGCGTCGTCCTCCCCACTGTTCTGCCCACCGGGTGGCTCGCACTCACGTTTCCCCAGGGCCGCCCCGATCGTTGGGGTCTTCGTGAGGCACGTACAAGGGCGCGCGCGGCGCGCGGGGGCCGTGTTGGCCGCCGTACTGACATGGGCCGGCCTGCTGGCCGGGGTGGCCGGCTGCACTGCGGACGGCGGCGGCGGCGACCAGATGCTGGGCAAACCGCCGGCGCCCGAGGACGTCATCCGGGTCACGCCCGACGACCGCAGCAAGGGCGTACGCCCCGACGACAGGCTGCTCGTCCGGGTGGCCGGCGGGCGCCTGGAGTCGGTCGAGGTCGTCAAGTCCCAGGACGCCCAGGAGTCCCCGGTGCCCGGGCACATCTCCGAGGACGGCCGGCGCTGGGAGCCCGAGGACCCCGGACTTGCGCTGGCCGCCAAGTACACGATCGACGCGGTGGCCGTCGACGGCCAGGGGCGTCGCAGCGCACGGCACACGACCTTTACCACGTACGTCCCCGAAGAGCGGTTCATCGGATACGTCACCCCGGAGAACCGCTCCACCGTCGGCACCGGAATGATCGTCTCCCTGGAGTTCAACCGGGAGATCGAGAACCGGGCCGCCGTCGAGCGCGCCGTGCAGGTGACCGCCGAGCCGGCCGTGGACATCCGCCCGCACTGGTTCGGCAGGGCCCGCCTCGACTTCCGCCCCGAGCACTACTGGAAGCCCGGCACCCAGGTCACCGTCGCGCTGCGCCTGCGGGACGTCGAGGGTGCGCCCGGCGTGTACGGGCTGCAGTACAAGACGTTCTCCTTCACCGTCGGCCGCCACCAGGTCTCCCTGGTCGACGCGGCCCGGCACACCATGGAGGTACGGCGCGACGGCGAACTGCTCACCACCGTGCCGATCACGGCCGGCGCACCCAAGAACACCACGTACAACGGCAAGATGGTGGTCACCGAGATGCTCGAGCTGACCCGGATGAACGGCGCCACGGTCGGCTTCAAGAAGGCCAACGGCAAGAGCGAGTACGACATCCCGGACGTCCCGCACGCCATGCGGCTCACCGACTCCGGCACCTTCCTGCACGGCAACTACTGGGCGGACGCCTCGGTCTTCGGACGGAGCAATGTCAGCCACGGGTGCGTGGGGCTCAGGGACGTCAAGGGCGGCGGCTCCGAGACGCCCGCGGGCTGGTTCTTCGACCGCAGCCTGATCGGTGACGTCGTCGAGGTCGTCCGCAGCAACGACAAAAAGGTCGCTCCCGACAATGGGCTCGGAGGATGGAATATGGGCTGGAAGGAGTGGAAGGCGGGGAGTGCGGTGAAGTAATAGGACAGGGGGGTGAGTTGCTCGACCAACCGGCTATCTGCCGATGTTGGAACGGAACGGTGACAAACGCGCGGCGTCGACGCCCTGGCCTTGTGGTTAATATGCGCCGGTGCGCGCGATCAGCCGCGCGGGGGAGCGGGTTTGGCCAGGTCCGACAGGGCCTGGGGCCCGGGGGGAAGGGGAGAAGGACTTGAACGTGCGGCCGATATCGGGGGCGTCGGTTGACGCGGTGTACGCGGGCGGCAGGCGTCGGCGCAAGGGGATGGCGGCCCTGGCCGGAGTGATGCTGCTCGCCGTCACCGCATGTGGCGGGGGCGGGGGATCGGACTCGGGGGCCGGCGCCGGCAAGGGCAAGGACTCCGGCACGGCCGAGGCCAAGAAGTCCCAGGCCGTCGTCACCATAGCTCCGGGCGACGGCGCCAAGTCCGTCGACACCAGCGGTGCGCTGAAGGTGACCGCGGCCAAGGGCAAGCTCACGGACGTCGAGGTCAAGGACGCCAAGGGCAACGCGATCGACGGCAAGATATCCGGCGACGGCGCCACCTGGACGCCGTCCACGCACCTCGCCGCCGCCACGGCGTACACGGTGCACGCGGTCGCCAAGGACGCCGAGGGCCTGGAGGCGGCCGAGGAGGCCGACTTCACCACCCTGACCCCGAAGAACACCTTCCTCGGCACCTTCACGCCGGAGGACGGCTCCAAGGTCGGCGTCGGAATGCCGTTCTCCCTCCGCTTCACCCGGGGCATCACCAACCCCGAGGACGTCGAGAAGGCGATCACCATCAAGACCGAGCCGGCCGTCGAGGTCGCGGGCCACTGGTTCGGCAACGACCGCCTCGACTTCCGTCCCGAGAAGTACTGGAAGGAAGGCACCAAGGTCACCGTCGACCTCAACCTCGACGGCGTCGAGGGCCGCCCCGGCGTCTACGGCGAGCAGGACAAGAAGGTCTCGTTCACCATCGGCCGCAACCAGGTCTCGATCGTCGACGTGAAGACCAAGAAGATGAAGGTCACGCAGGACGGCAAGGTCATCAAGACCATCCCCGTCACCACCGGCAAGCCCGGGTACGACACCTGGAACGGCCAGATGGTCATGACCGAGAAGTTCGTCGAGACCCGCATGAACGGTGACACCGTCGGCTACGACGGCGAGTACGACATCGAGGACGTCCCGCACGCCACCCGCCTGACCGACTCCGGCACCTTCATCCATGGCAACTACTGGGGCGGCGGCGCCTTCGGCAACTACAACGCCAGCCACGGCTGCATCGGCCTGCGCGACGTCAAGGGCGCGTGGGACAAGGGCACCCCGGCCGCGTGGTTCTTCAACCACTCGATGATCGGCGACGTGGTGGTGGTGAAGAACTCCAACGACGCGACGGTCGCTCCCGAGAACGGCCTGAACGGCTGGAACATGTCGTGGGAGAAGTGGAAGGCGTAGGAAAGGCGTAGGAAAGGCGTAGGCCTACGGCGATCTGCGGCCCCGGAGCTGTGCCTGGATGTCAGGTACGGAACCGGGGCCGTCGCCGTTGGTCCCCGTGCTGTGTCTGTCTGGGGCAACCCCCAGACCCCCGGCCGAGTGTGATGGACCGCACCGGACCGGTTTCCGTTAGTCCCCGTTAACCTGCTGGCATGACCGTGAATCTCGAAGTCGCCGAAGGCGTCGGCACCCTCCGCCTCGACCGCCCGCCCATGAACGCGCTGGACGTCGCCACCCAGGACAGGCTCAAGGAACTCGCCGAGGAAGCGGGCCGTCGTGACGACGTACGGGCCGTGGTGATCTACGGCGGGGAGAAGGTGTTCGCGGCCGGCGCGGACATCAAGGAGATGCAGGCCATGGACCACACGGCGATGGTCCTGCGCGCGCGGGCCCTGCAGGAGTCGTTCACGGCGGTGGCCCGGATCCCCAAGCCGGTCGTGGCGGCCGTGACGGGCTACGCGCTCGGCGGCGGCTGCGAGTTGGCGCTGTGCGCGGACTACCGGATCGCCGGGGACAACGCCAAGCTGGGTCAGCCGGAGATCCTGCTCGGCCTGATCCCGGGCGCGGGCGGCACCCAGCGGCTGGCCCGCCTGATCGGCCCGTCGAAGGCGAAGGACCTGATCTTCACGGGCCGTATGGTGAAGGCCGACGAGGCGCGGGAGCTGGGCCTGGTGGACCGCGTGGTGGCGCCGGACCAGGTCTACGCCGAGGCACACGCCTGGGCGGCGAAGCTGGCGCAGGGCCCGGCGATTGCGCTCCGCGCGGCGAAGGAGTCGATCGACACGGGCTTGGAGACGGACATCGAGACAGGCCTCGCGGTGGAACGGGGCTGGTTCGCGGGGCTGTTCGCGACGGAGGACCGGGAGCGGGGGATGCGGAGCTTCGTGGAGGAGGGTCCGGGCAAGGCGAAGTTCCTCTGACGGCCGGCGGGAGCCGATAGGCGAGACCGGGCCCGGCAAAAGTCCGGCCCCGAAACTCCCCCGAATCACTTGCAATTGACGGGGTGTCTGATCCGGGTCCCTCGATGGAGCGGTTTATGGCAGCCTTAAGGCGACCTTAAGCGTGCCTTGTCGAGGGAGCCCGTCGATTGCCTGCAGTAGACCCTTCGCCGCAGGTCGGAGGGGCTGTGGGCGACGCCGAACTGCCACTGTCATATGCCAACGGAGTCCGCCGGAATGGGGGGTTCCGGGGGGCGTATTCCGCCGGAACGGCCCCGGACGGCCCTGTCGACGGCCATGATGGGGGCATGGCGGGGCTGGAGGGTATCGAACAGCCGCGGGGACACAGCCGTGCTGCCGCGGCGCGCTGGTCGCCGGCGGCCGAGGACGAAGCTGCCTCCAAGGTGTTGGAGCTGTTCGGCAATCCCACGGAGGCGGAGGTTCCGCTCCCGTCCCGCCCCGAGTCCGCGGCGACGGCGCGGCGACTGGCCCAGGTGGTGGTGCTGCGCCAGTGGGGCCTGACCCCGAAGATGACGGAGGACGTGGTCCTGCTCGTCTCCGAACTGGTCGGCAACGCCGTCCGCCACACCGGCGCTCGCGTCTTCGGCCTCCGCATGCGCCACCGCCGCGGCTGGATCCGTATCGAGGTCCGCGACCCTTCCCGCGGCCTGCCCTGCCTGATGCCGGTCCAGGAGATGGACATCAGCGGCCGGGGCCTGTTCCTGGTGGACAAACTCGCCGACCGCTGGGGCGTGGACCTGCTGCCACGCGGCAAGACAACGTGGTTCGAGATGAGGGTGGCGGACCGCTAGCCCGCGACTCTCGGCATGCCTGGCGTCCGAGGCCGACCCCCATCCGATCCTGAACCCCCACCCGCCCGCAGGGGCTTGGCTTCTCGGTGCGGTCTCCGCGCCCCTCGGCCGGTCTGGCGCCTGCCGCCGCCCCCCGCACCATCCCGAATCTCCGCCCGCCGGCAGGTGGCTTCGCTTCTCAGTGTGGTCCGCGTCTCTCGCCCCCCCACCCGCAGTGGCTGCCACTCCCGACGGTCACTTCCGACGCCGGCCCCAGCGGGGTCGAAGGGGCGGAGCCCCTTCAAGGATGGGACGGGTAGGGGCGGCGGGGGTGAGAACACCCAGGCGACGACGACCCGCACAGACCGCTTATCGAGTGAATCATGCGTTTTTAGACGTAATCCTCATTAAATGGTCGAGTGATCACTACCGACCGCCGCCCCGGCCACGCAGCCCCGGTCGCCGCCCTCCCGCCGTACTGGAAGAACTGCCGATGAACCTCCTCCACCGCATCCTCCTCGCCGGCACAGGCCTACTCGCGCTCGCCGCCTGCGGCACCGAGTCCGCCAAGGACAAGACCCGGCCCGCCCCGGACCCCCGCGGCGGCACCCAGGCCGCCATCCCCGCGCCACCGAAGAAGAAGCCCCTCGACGGCCTCCCCGGCATGCCCCCCGTCCTCGACCCGAAGGACGTCTACGCCGCCGACCGCCCGGGCAAGCTCTCCCCGGTCGTCAAGGACTTCCCGTCCCGCGTCTACGTCCCCAACACCGAGTCGGACACCGTCTCCGTCATCGACCCCAAGACGTACGAGATCATCGAGACGATCCCCGTAGGCCGCCAGCCCCAGCACGTCGTCCCGTCCTGGGACCTGAAGACCCTCTGGGTCAACAACAACCGCGGCCACACCCTCACCCCCATCGACCCGAAGACCGGCAAGGCGGGCAAGGAGGTCGAGGTCCACGACCCCTACAACCTCTACTTCACCCCCAACGGCAAGTACGCCGTCGTCATGGCCTCCCTCGACCGCGAACTCGTCTTCCGCGACCCCCACACCATGAAGCGGATCAAGACCGAGCCGGTCACCTGCTACGGCGTCAACCACGCCGACTTCTCCCTCGACGGCCGCTACTTCATCGTCTCCTGCGAGTTCAGCGGCGAGCTGCTGAAGGTCGACACGGAGAAGATGAAGGTCGTAGGCCAGCAGAAACTGCCCTTCGACGGAGCCATGCCGCAGGACGTGAAGGTCTCCCCGGACGGCAAGCGGTTCTACATCGCCGACATGATGGCCGACGGCATGTGGGTCCTGGACGGCGACAAGTTCACCGAGCCCACCCTCCTGCCCACCGGCAAGGGCTGCCACGGCCTCTACGTCAGCCGCGACTCGCGCGAGATGTACGTCTCCAACCGCGGCGAGGGCAGCGTCTCCGTCTTCGACTTCCCCAAGAACAAGCTCACCAAGAAGTGGCACCTCCCCGACGGCGGCAGCCCCGACATGGGCGGCGTCTCCGCCGACGGCAAGGTGCTGTGGCTGTCGGGCCGCTACGACTCCGAGGTGTACGCCATCGACACCCGCACCGGCGAGCAACTCGCCCGTATCCCCGTCGGCAGCGGCCCGCACGGCCTCGCCGTCTACCCGCAGCCGGGCCGCTACTCCCTCGGCCACACCGGCATCTTCCGCTAGCCGTAGTCCAGTTGACCTGCGGTCAGTGGACACGCCGCCGTACGGGTGACGTTCCACGCCCCGCCGCCACGGGCCCGGGATCGTGCTCCTCATGATCACAACTCGCCTGCGGCGGCGGGCCGCTGCCGCCGTCCTGTCCCTCTCGGCCGTCCTCGCGACGACGGCCGCCACGGCTCCCGAGACCGTCCTCGCCTCGGCTCGCACGACCGCCGTCAAGGCCGCCGCCCCCACCCCGGCCGCCTGCCCCGCCCAGTACGACGACAAGATCAAGGCCGCCGTCGACCGCCGCGTCGACGTCGACCGCATCACCCCCGAACCCGCGTGGCGCACCACCTGCGGCACGCTCTACCGGGCCGACGGCCGCGGCCCGAACATCGTCTTCGAGGAGGGCTTCAAGCCCAAGGACGTCGTGAACGGCCAGTACGACCTGGAGCAGTACGTCCTGGTCAACCAGCCCTCCCCGTACGTGTCCACGACCTACGACCACGACCTGTACAAGAACTGGTGGAAGTCGGGCTGGAACTACTACATCGACGCCCCAGGCGGCATCGACGTCAACAAGACCATCGGCGACACCCACAAATGGGCCGACCAGGTCGAGGTCGCCTTCCCCGGCGGGATCGCCCGGAAGTACATCATCGGCGTCTGCCCGGTGAACAAGACGACCAAGGTCGAGATCATGAGCGGCTGCCAGAGCAACCCGCACTACGAGGCCTGGCACTGACGCCCACGGGGCGGGTGCAGTAGTGCCTCCGCGCCCACCGGCCGGTAGCCGGCCGCCAGGAACGCCCGCATGCTGCGGGCGTTCCCCGGCGCGACCTGCGCCCACAGCGGCTCCGTGACCAGATGCCGGGCGGCGGTCACCAGCCGCCGCCCCAGCCCCCGGTGCCGTACGTTCTCGTCCACCTCGACCGAGACCTCCAGCCGCCCGGCGACCCCGCGCCCCATCACCAGCACGCCGCCCTCCGCTGCCCAGGCGCGCACGTCGTCGCGCCGCCGTCGGGCATGGGCGATCCGGGGGTGGTCGGCCTCCTCGATCTCCGTCAGCGCGAGCGGCGGCTCACCCGGCAGCGGGGCGCCGACAAGAACCGCGTCGATGGTCTCGGCCGTACGCCCCGTCCGCTCCATGAGGGCCGCCAGGAAGCGCGGGTTCATCGGCGCGGCCAGGGCGTCGCAGTCGACGTCGCGCAGTGCCGCGTACACCCACCCGGGATCCTCGTCGGTGAAGACGACGGAGTGCGCGGTGAAGGCGAGGACGCCCGCGTGCCGGGGGGAGGGCTGGGGGACCACCGTCGTACGGCCGTCCGCGGGCGGGAAGACACCCCGACCCGCCGCGTCGAGAACGTCCCGCAGGGTCTCCGCCACGACCGCCCCCGTCCCGCTCCTTGAGTCTCCACCCACTGGAAGGCCCACACTCGCAGACATGATCGAAGACGGCACCGGACTTCTCACCATCGGCGACCTGGCCCGGGCCACCGGACTGACCGTGCGGACGATCCGTTACTGGTCCGACGAGGGCGCCCTGCCCCCGGTGACCCGCTCCTCGGGCGGCTATCGCCTCTACGACGCCGAGTCCGTCGCCCGCCTGGAGCTGATCCGCACCCTGCGCGAACTGGGCCTGGGCCTGGACGACGTACGGAAGGTCGTCAGCGGTGAGAAGGACGTGGCGTCGGTCGCGGCCACGCATGTCGCCGCACTGGACGCGCAGATCAGGTCGCTGAAGGCGACCCGTGCGGTGCTGTCGACCGTGGCGCGACGCGGCTCGACCGCTGAGGAGATGACGTTGATGAACAAACTGGCGAGGCTGTCGGCCGCCGAACGGCGCCGGATCCTGGAGGAGTTCGTGGACGAGATGTTCCACGGACTGGACACGGCGGACCCGGCGATCCGCGAGCGGATGCGGACCATGACCGTGGACCTGCCGGACGAGCCGACGACCGAGCAGGTGGATGCCTGGGTGGAGCTGGCCGAGCTGCTGCGGGACCCGGAGTTCCGGGCGCACATGCGCACCGTGGCCGAGTTCAACGCGGCCGGCCGTGGGCCCGAGGCGCCCGCCGGGGCGTCGATGTGGTTCGCGCGGAAGCTGGTGCGGTCGGCGGCCGAGGCACGGCAGCACGGGGTCGCCCCCGAGTCGCCCGAGGCGGAGCGCATCCTGCGGGAGCTGCTCGGCGACGCGGACCCGGCCGACGTACTCGAACGCCTGAAGGCCGGCGCGAACGACAAGGTCGCCCGCTATCGCGAGCTGCTGGCCGTCGTGAAGGGCCAGGGAACCGCTTCGGCGCACCGCGCGGAGTTCACCTGGGTGGTCGCCGCACTGGAGGCGCGGGCGGGCAGTTAATCTGACCTGCGGCAGTGAGCCGGCACAACACGACAGACGCGAGTAGTACGCGAGTAAAGGGGCGGATCGGTGGGGCACATCGACATCGAGGAAGCACGCAAGCAGTTCGAGCGCATCGATGCGGACGGCGACGGCACCATCACCGCCGCCGAGTTCAAGTCCGCCCTGGCCCAGGGAGGCGACTGGAACGTCACCGAGGCGGTCGCCGAGGCGATCATCAAGAGCCGCGACCTGAACGGTGACAAGCTCCTGTCGTTCGACGAGTTCTGGTCCTTCCTGAACAAGTGACGTATGAAGGAGGGGGCCCGCTCGCCGCTGCCGTGGTGAGCGGGCCCCCTTCGTCACGCCGACCGTCTGCGGTACTGCCCCGGCGCCACCCCGTACTCCCGCTTGAAGGCCTTGGCGAAGGCGAACTCCGAGGCGTAGCCGGTGCGTTGGGCGACGGTCCGCAGGGGAGTGTCGTCCGCGCGCAGCAGCCGGCCCGCCGTCGTCATGCGCCACCAGGTCAGATACGTCAGCGGAGGCTCGCCCACCAGCGCCGCGAACCGCCGGGCGAAGGCCGCGCGGGAGAGGCCGGCGCGGGCGCCGAGTTCCTCGACCGTCCAGGGGTGGGCCGGGTCGCCGTGGATGCAGCGCAGGGCCGCCGCGATCGCCGGGTCGGCGAGGGCGGCCGCCCAGCCCGTGGGGTGCCCGCAGCCGTGCCGCTCGCGCAGCCACCAGGCGCGCAGGATGTACAGCAGCAGGGTGTCCAGGAGCGAGCCGACGATCGTGTCCGAGCCCGGCTGGGGCTCCTCCAGTTCCGCGCCCAGCAGTTCCACCGCCGTCCTCAGTGAGCGGTGGGCGCCGACGCGGGTGGGGAGGTGGACGACGTCCGGGAGTTCGGCGAGGAGCGGGTGCGCGCGGGAGCGGTCCAGCATGTACGCGCCGCACAGCAGGACCGTCAGCGGGCCTGAAGGGGCTGGGGCGGCGGGCGCTGCCTCGGGCCACGTGCCGTCGGGCGAAGGCCGTACCTCCTCCAGCGGTACGTCGAGCCCGCTGGCCAGCCCGTACTCCCGGCCCTGCGCCAGGAACACCACATCGCCGGGCCCCATCGCCACCGGCTCACCCGCCGCCGGGATCAGCCATGCCGACCCCTGCAGCACCACATGGAACCCCGTCCCGTCCGAGGCCGGGAAGCCCATCCCCCAGGGCGCGTACAGGTCCTGGCGGCCGGAGTGCGGGCGGCCGGTGCGCATGGCGGCGATGGCGTCGCTGAGTACGTCCATGTCCGCACGGTAGCCGGTGGACCGACAGGTGAGACGTACGGACAGGAAACCAAGACCGGCGGACATGGATCGTCTTGCGGGCCCCTCATAGCGTCGTCTGCATGCCAACCACCGCACGCACAGTGCTCTTTCACGAGATCGGCGGACCCGAGGTACTGACCGTCGAGGACGTGCCCGTCCCCGAACCGGGCCCCGGCCAAGTCGCCGTCCGTATCGAGGCGTTGGGCCTCAACCGCGCCGAAGCCCTCTTCCGCGCCGGGACCTACTACTACCAGCCCGCCCTCCCCGCCTCCCGCCTCGGCTACGAGGCCTCCGGAGTCGTCGAGGCGATCGGCGAGGGCGTCACCGAACTCGCCGTCGGCGACCCGGTGATGACCGGGCCCGGCATCGAGATGAGCGCACAGGGCGTGTACGCGGAGCGAGTCGTGCTCCCCGAGACCGCTGTCCTGCGGCGCCCTGCCTCGGTGGACGCGGTGACGGGGGCCGCGGCCTGGCTGACGTACACGACGGCGTACGGCGCCCTGCTGGAGACCGCGGGTCTCAGGCCCGGCGACCATGTCCTGATCACCGGCGCGTCCAGCGGTGTCGGCACGGCGGCGATCCAGGTCGCCCGGCGCATCGGGGCGATCCCGCTCGCGACGACTCGCACGGCGGCGAAACGCCAGCAACTGCTGGACCTGGGGGCCGCGGAAGTGATCGTCTCCGGTGAGGCGGACGGCGGCACGGAGACGGTCGCCAAGGAGACCAGGCGCCTCACCGACGGTCGTGGCGCCCAGGTCGTCTTCGACGCGATCGGCGGCCCCGCGTTCCGGCACCTCGGCGACGCGCTGGCCGAGGACGGATCCCTCGTCATCTACGGCTGGCTGGACCCGCGCCCCGCCGAAATCCCGCGGACCTGGCCCTTCACCATCCACACGTACGCCAACTTCAGCCTCACCACCACCCCCGCCGGCCGCCGCCGCTCCAGTGCCTTCCTCAACGCCGGCCTCGACGACGGCGGCTTCCGGCCGGCGATCGCCGAGGTCCTCGACGGCCTGGAGGCGATCCGTGACGCGCACCGCCTGATGGAGTCCAACACGCACACGGGCAAGATCGTCGTACGGCTCTGACGCATACCGGCGGGTCTACGTCACACGATCTCCAGGGGCCGGTGAGGCCCGTCCGGCAGCTCGACGCCGATCGGGTCCCCGGCCCGCACGGGTGGTGACGTTCTCACCGAGCTCTCAACTCCGCAGGGATGAGGTGCACCTGCCCCGGATTCGGCTGCGAGGGATCGTTCCGGATCCGGAACCGATGCTTCACGGTCGCACTCGAGTGCACATCACCCTCGACTCGACGAGAGCCTGGTCGGGGCCTGGCGGGAGCCAGGAGAGGACCAGGGGGTAGCGGTGCGCGAGCTCCTCGTAGCGGGCACGGACCTCGTCCACGGTGAGGCCCGTGGCATGGGTGCATGCCAGCAGGCTTCGCTCGGTCAGTTCTTCAGCGGGGTCGATACCCGGTGGCAGGTCGTCGCGGTCGTGGGACAGGAGCACTCGGTCGACCCAGTCCGGCTCACAGACGGCGAGAGACCAGAGAGCCTGCTCCCGCGTCGACGGCCGGCTGTCCTGCATGTCCTGGTGCAGCGCTCGACTCGCTTCGGTATCTCCCAACGCGGCGAGGGGGCCGAGTATCGACACCGTGTCCTCGTGTGCCGTGCCTCTACGCAGGTTCGCCAAGGGCTGCATCGCTCTTGGATCACCGAGCCGGGCCAAAGCCGTGACGACCGCCTGGCGCGGCCTGCCGTCCGCGGCGGTGAGGCCGGCCAGCAGAGGCTCCACCGCCCTGGTGTCACCGAGCTCACCCAGAGCCCTCACGACGGACATGCGAGGTTCGCCGTCCTGGTCGTAGAGCACAGCGAGCAGGGGCTCCACTGCTCGTTGGCCGCCGTGTCGCCCGAGGACCTCGATGACATCCTCGTCCGGACTGTGCCCGGAGTGCGCGAGTACCTCCAACAAGTGGTGCACTGTTTCCGAACCGCCGACCCGGCCCAGTCCTCTGATGACTCGTTGACGATGCTCGCCCTTCAGCTCGGGAAGTATGCCCAGAAGGGGTTCCTCGATCTGCCGGCTGTGCAGCCGCGCCAAGATCCTGACCGCGTCCAGGCGGACTCCTTCGTCCTCGTGATCGAGGAAAGGGAGCACCGGGTCGACATCGTTGCGGAAAATGGCCGCATAGCTGAATCCGAGCTGTTGGCGGCTGCGAGGCTCGTCGTGGTCGAACCATGTCATCACCTTGGCGGCGAGCCCCGGGTGCCGTTGTCCCACTTCGGGGTCGAAGGACCACAGCAAGAAGCGCACGGTGTCCAGGGGGAGGAAGCCGAGGGTATCCACGGCGTGTACCAGTGTGTCGACCTCCTCCGTCGTGGGCTGCCAAGGCCCGTTGGAGTTGACCAGGGGGCTGTATGCGGTGAGCCAGCCGAGACCCAAGGCTGCTGCTGTTGCCTCGCACGGCCCGCGGGAGAGCATGGCGATGAGCCGCGACACCAGGTTGGGGACCAGCACGGCGTTGCCCGAGTACGCGACGTGTGTGAGAGCGAGAGCTGCCTCGATCGCGACCTCGGCCTGTGGGTCGGACAGCAGCGCGACACGGTCGCGTATCCAGTCCTCGAGTCCGGCCTGGTCCGTGGGCGCGGCCATACCCGCCACCATCGCGGCCACCCCGGCAAAGCGCCTGGAATCGCCGGTGGCCCGCAACCAGGTGCTCACGATGCGATGGCTGACAACGGCACCCCAAAGCGAGTTCGCGATCTCTTCGGCAGCCGCGTCGGCGACGCTCGCCGCGCTGGCTCTGTTGCCGTCCCCTCGCTTGAGGATGCCGATGAACCGGTCGATGATTTCCAGCGCCACCTCCTCACTGACGTTGGGCTCGTCCGAGAGGCAAGAGCACGCGAGCCCCGCCCGCGCCCTGGCAGTGGTGTCGGAGTCCTCGCCCGGCAGTGGGCGAACGACGGCGAGCAGCACGCTGTCCACGTCGTCGTCGTTGCATGACATCACGCACAGGCGGATGGCCTCACGCCACTGCTCGGCGACGACGATGTCGTCACCGAAGATCGGGGAACTCGCGGGCGACGTCTGGGCGGCGAGTGCGGCGACCCGGTCCGCCAGGGGCTTCCTCCGATCCCTTCCGGGGAACCTCCCTTCCACCAACGCGAGCCCGGCGAGATACTCCTGAAACGTCAAGTGACGGAACTCGAACACGGGCACCAGTCGGCCGCGGTGGCGCACATGTCCCGCTTCGGCGATGATTCCCGTTCTGCCTTCGAGGAGGCGCAGGAAGGCCCGCGCGGAGTGCTGCCGGGCCGCCCGGACCGTCGGGAACTCCCGCCGCATGCGTTCCAGCGTGTCGATGACCTCGTCCTCGCGCAGCTGCTGGACCCCGGCGTCACACATGGAGTAGGCCAGATACTGGAGTTGGGGGAGCGCTTCATAGCGGTCCAGCCGCTCGTCCACGTCACTGCGCCAGTTGAGCAGCACGTCCACCGCTTCCCGGTAGAGATCCGCCCGACGGCTCGGCAGCTTGCCGACCTTCTTCTTCACCAGTGCCATCGTCGTGAGCAGCATCGGGTTCCCGGTGAGGCGCTCGATGCGGTCCGTGCTGTGGATGTCACGTATGAGCTCCTCCGCCGCGATGTCCCGGCGGGCCGGGGACTCGGTCACCGTGCACCAGCGCCGTGCGAAGTCGTCCTTGTCCTCGGGAGTGAGATCGAGCACCGTGACGTGCTCGAACCCCCGGGTGATGCGCAACCCCATCTCCTTGTACCCCACGATCCTGGAGGTGACGATGATGGACGCATCGGGCTGGGCGACATGTATCTGCTCGATCTGCCGGCAGAACCGCGCCCGCAGAGCCGGGTTGGAGATCTCGTCCAGGCCGTCGATCAGCAGCAGCACGCGCCCGTCCCGTAACCCGGTCAGCAGGACGTCCGTAAGGTTCCCGGCCTCCTGCTCGGAGAACCCCGACTTGCGCAGATGGCGGCGGACGATCTCCTCCAGTGGTCCGATGCCCGCCTTCTCGTCCATGTCCCGGCACCTGATGAGCAGCGGCAGCCAGTCGGTGTCGGGCAGGGTTCCCACATCCGGCAGTTGACGCCAGTCCGGGTCCGACCTCAGGCGGAGCAGGTACGCCGTGGCGATCCACCGCAGCATGGTGCTCTTGCCGGCCCCCGGGTCCCCCAGGACCACGAGCCGCTTGGAGGTCCCGAGCCGCTCGCCGATGGAGGAACGAGTGCCGCGCTCGCCGTCGTCGCCGGAGGCCCCGCGGCGGGTTTCGATGCTCCCGAGCTTGTTGTTGAGGTCGTCAGGGTCGATCCCCGGGGGAATTTCGACGCGGACCCGGAGGGAGACGTAGAGGCTGCGGAGCAGCAGTTCCTTGGTGACCAGATCGCGGTCGCCGATGGGAAGGTTGGCGAGGTCCACGATGTCGTACGTCTTGAGGGCGATGTCCCGGTAGCGCTGTTCGAGGTCGTCCCGCCGGCGATGCGGCCCCGTCCCGCCCGTCGGGTAGTACACCGACAACGCCTCGATCAGGTCGGACATCGCCTTTCCCGGATCCTGCCAGTAGGGCGCTGCCTTGCTGTCGAGGGCGAGGAGGTCCAGGAAGGCGTCCTTCTCCATCTTCAGGGCGAAGATCCTGGCGTGGGAGTGTTTCCTGGCGGCGTTGACGAGGCGGTACGCCCATCCGGTCCCGGCGGCCGCCACCGTGCCGCAGATGACGACGGGGCTTCCCTGGGCGATCACCTTCGAGGCTTCCTCGGCCAGTGATTCACCGACGAGGATCGCGCCGTGGTGCACGACACCGTATCCGGCCCGCCGGATGGGTTCGGCGATCTGCTCGGCGAGGCTCTCGTCGCCCTCCGCGTGCGCCAGCAGGACTTGGACCACGCGCATTCCCCCGAGTTGGACGACTTGTACGGCTTCAGGGCTTCGGCGGGTCAGCCGATCGCCTCGGTCAGCGGATGGCCTTGATCAGCTGAGTTACTCCGAGATCCCAGTCCACCGACATATCCGCGTACTTGATGTCGGAGAGGATGGCGGGAGGCGAGCCACCGAACTTCACCGGCAGGATGTGTACGTCGCAGCCCTCGAGCTTGCGGTGCAGGGCGGACATCCACTCCCGTGACGTCCAGGGGCTCATGACGCCGCTCGTCGAGTAGCACAGGACCAGATAGGCGGCGCCCTCCAGCCCGGAGTTCATCCGCTCCACCACGGAATCGCCCAACTGGATGTTCCACTCGTCGAACCAGACATCGTGTCCGGCGGCGGAGATGTCCCGCGCGAGCCGGTCCGCCTGTGCCGCGTCGTCCTTACGGTGACTGATGAAGACGTTCGCCATGTTCGTTCCCATCACCTGGACGCGGCCGAAGGGCGCCTCGGCTCTGCCCGGGCGTCGGTCTTCCCATGCTACTTACCGCTTCGTCCGCACGTGACTCCTTCGCCTCAAGCACCCTGCCGGATATGGCGGTTCACGCGTTCTCGGCCCACTCCCGCAGCGCCGCCTTGCTGGCGAAGTCCGCGACGTTCTTGTCCAGCGGGTCGTCGGTGTACTGGTGGAAGCGCCACTTCGCCTTGATGCGCGGCTTGCCCGCCGCGACATAGTCGGCGATCCAGAGGCCGTCGCCGGCATACGACGTGGTGTCCACGTTGAGCCAATAATTCCGATTGCAGTAGAGGACGACCGGATTGTTCGGCCGCTTCTCCTTCACCTTCCGGATGAAGAGGTCCTTCTCCGCATTGCTCGCATGCGTCCCCTCGCTCGTCGTCTCCCAGTCGACGGCGAGGATGTCGCCCGCTCTCTCAGGGGCCTTGCTGACGAAGTACTCCGCCTGGGCCGAGAGGTTGCCGGGCCAGAGGAAGTGGTAGAAGCCGACGACCAGGCCGGCGTCGCGGGCGCGCTTGGTCTGGGCGGCGAGCTTGGGGTTGATGTAGGAGCGGCCCTCCGTCGCCTTGATGAAGACGAAGGAGATGCCGTCGGTGTTGTAGGTCGACGACTGGTATGCGCTTACGTCGATGCCGCGCAGCATGGGGGGACTCCCTGAAGTGCTGGTGGGGGACAGGGGTTGGATCTGGTGTATGCCCCACCGTGGCACGGCTGACGCGTCCCTTACATGGAACGGTCAACATTCGATGATGTTGACCGCCGGCCCGCCCCGCGCCGTCTCCTGGGCTTCAAGGACCCAGAGGGAGTCGGCGCCCTTGGCGATGCAGGAGACGCCGACGAGCTGGCCGCCATGGGCAACTCCCGCCGTAGACGCGACACACCACGGTTCCGGTACCCGCAGCGGGTACCGGAACCGTGGTCCGCTCATCCGGTCCGTCAGCTGACGGGCCGGAGCTGCCACTGCTGGCAGTTGTTGTTCAGCCAGGACCAGAGGCGTACGTCGGCGCCGTCGCCGGTGCCGCAGTTGGCCACGTCGGCGACCTTGCCGCTGTTCTCGTTCACGATCCGCACGTAGTCACCGGTGGCGGTGTGGATGAGGCGGAACCGCTGGCAGTTGTTGTTCAGCCAGGACCACTGCCGGATGTCGGTGCCGTCGGCGGTCGCGCAGGCGGCGGTGTCCATGGCCTTGCCCGTCCTGACGTTCACCAGCCGGCTGGTGTCGTCGGCGAGGTCCTCGATCCGCCACTTCTGGTTGGTGCTGCCGTTGCAGGTCCACTGGACGATGTTCGTACCGTCGGCGGTGTTGCCGCCCTCGACGTCCAGGCACTTGCCGCTGTTGCGGTTGACCAGGGTGTACGCGGTCGGGGTGGCCGCCGTCTCCCCGGAGGGGCCGGGCAGTGTCGTGCCGAGGGCGACCGGGGTGCCGAAGTTCGGCGTGCCGTCCGCGTTCCAGGTGAACTTCTGCGCGCGGGTGGTGCGGTTGTTGTCGCAGCCGTCCGTCGAGGTGTCGTTGCGGGCGTGGTAGACGATCCAGTTCTCCGTGCCGTCCGGCGAGGTGAAGAAGCCGTTGTGGCCGGGGCCGTGGACGTTGGCCGCGCTGTTCCGCTGGAATACGGGGGTCTGCTTCTTCGTCCAGGAGGAGGCCTGCAGCGGGTCACTGCCGGTCAGTTCCAGTTGGCCCAGCTTGTAGTCGGGGGTCCAGCAGCCGCTGGCGGAGTAGACCAGGAACGTCTTGCCGTTCCGCTGCAGAGCCTCCGGGCCCTCGTTCACCGTGCCGCCCTGGCGCTCCCAGCTCAGGGTGGGCTGCGAGATGGTGCGCAGCGTGCCGCTGACGGTGTAGGGGTTGCTCATCGGGGCGATGACGAGGTTCTGGGTGCCGTTGGTGGTGTTGGCGCTGCCCACCATGTACAGGTTGCTGCCGACCTTCAGAACGCTGGCGTCGATGAGCCAGGGGTCCGAGTCGGTGGGCTTGATCTTGTTCTTGTAGACGTACGGCCCCATGGGGTCGGAGCCCACGCTTTCCAGCACGTGGGAGCGCTGGGTGCCGAGGTAGTCGCTGACGCAGGCGCCACCGACGTAGTACACGTACCACTTGTTGTTGAAGAAGTGCATCTCGGGAGCCCAGAAGTTGCAGCCCCGAGAGGTGTCGGTGTCCTTCCACACCTGCACGCTGGGCGCGGTGGCGAGCCCGGCGAGGGTGGGCGACTTGCGTATGGTCAGCACGTCGGACCAGGACGTGGTGATCAAGTAGTAGTTGCCGTTGTGGAACTCGATCCAGGGATCGGCGCCCTTTTGCGACTTGACCGGATTGGTGAACGGCCGCCCGTCGGCGGCGGAGGCGGGCTGGATGGTGGCGCCCAGCAGCAGGGTGAGTACGGCGATGACCATCGCCGTCCACCTCCCTCTGCGGGGGCGGGCTCCCGCGCGGGTGCGGATCACTGTCGTCGTCCCTTCGTCAGCCGATCCGAAAACCTCCTTGTTCGACATATCGAACTCGGTTCGGAACTTCGGCCAGAAATTACGGCCTCGTCTTCCGGCCGTCAATACTTACGTCACAGTGGCCCCAATGGTTACGCGAAACCCCGGCACTCAGGCCTGTGGCGGGAGGGCCGGCTGCGCGCACTGGCCCGACTGGTGTGTGCCCAACCTCGTGGTGGCCTTGGTCGGTCCTCCGATGACGGAGAGGGCGCCCAACTCGCGTGCGATGTGCTGGAGTTCGCCGACCCCGCTGCGTCCGTCTCGGCGCAGGTAGCGGCCGAGCGCGGACAGGGCGAGGGTCTCGCCGATACGGCTGCGGTGGCGCATCGCGTCAACGACGCTGCGCGCTGCGTTGTACACGGAGACGGTCTCTCCGGGACTTTCCGCCGCGTAAGCAGGAAAGGCCCCGACAGCGCTGAAAGACACGAACGCGCTGTTCAGGGCCTGTTCCCTCAGCACTCGATGATGTTGACCGCCAGCCCGCCCCGAGCCGTCTCCTTGTACTTCACCGACATGTCGGCGCCCGTGTCCTTCATCGTCTTGATGACCTTGTCCAGGGACACCTTGTGCGAGCCGTCCCCGCGCATCGCCATCCGCGCCGCCGTGACCGCCTTCACCGCGGCCATGCCGTTGCGCTCGATGCAGGGGATCTGGACGAGGCCGCCGACCGGGTCGCAGGTCAGGCCGAGGTTGTGTTCCATGCCGATCTCGGCGGCGTTCTCGACCTGTTCCGGGGAGCCGCCGAGCACCTCCGCAAGGGCGCCCGCCGCCATCGAGCAGGCCGAGCCCACCTCGCCCTGGCAGCCGACCTCGGCGCCGGAGATGGACGCGTTCTCCTTGAAGAGCATGCCGATGGCGCCGGCGGCCAGCAGGAAGCGGACGACTCCGTCCTCGTCCGCCCCCGGCACGAAGTTGATGTAGTAGTGGAGGACCGCGGGGATGATCCCGGCCGCGCCGTTGGTCGGGGCCGTCACCACGCGGCCGCCCGCCGCGTTCTCCTCGTTCACGGCCATCGCGTAGAGCGTGATCCACTCCATGGCGAGCGCCTTCGGGTCGCCCTCGGAGCGCAGCTTGCGGGCCGTGTTCGCCGCCCGGCGACGAACCTTCAGGCCGCCCGGCAGGATGCCCTCCCTCGACATCCCCCGTGACACGCACTCCCGCATCACCCGCCATATCTCCAGCAGGCCCGCGCGGATCTCCTCCTCCGTGCGCCAGGCCCGCTCGTTCTCCAGCATCAGCGACGAGATCGACAGGCCCGTCTCCCGCGTCAGGCGCAGCAGTTCGTCGCCCGTGCGGAAGGGGTACTTCAGGACCGTGTCGTCGAGTTTGATGCGGTCCGCGCCGACCGCCTCCTCGTCGACGACGAATCCGCCGCCCACCGAGTAGTAGGTCTTGGACAGGAGCTCCCCACCGGACGCGTCGTACGCCCAGATCGTCATGCCGTTCGCGTGGTAGGGGAGTGCTTTACGGCGGTGCAGGATCAGGTCGTCGTCGAAGGAGAACGGGATGTCGCGCTCGCCGAGCAGACGCAGCAGGCCCGCTTCCTTGATCGCCTCCACCCGCTCGTCCGCCGTCTCCACGTCCACCGTGCGCGGCGAGGCGCCCTCCAGGCCGAGCAGCACCGCCTTGGGGGTGCCGTGACCGTGGCCGGTCGCGCCCAGGGAGCCGTACAGCTCGCATCGTACGGACGCGACGGAGTCCAGCAGGCCTTCGTTGCGCAGGCGGCGGGAGAACATGCGTGCCGCGCGCATCGGGCCGACCGTGTGGGAGCTGGACGGGCCGATGCCGATCGAGAACAGGTCGAAGACCGAGATGGCCACGGGGGGACTCCTCAATACGGGGGTGGTGCCAGGGGGTGGGGTGTCCCGTTCTCCTACGAGTGTGCGGGACACCCCACAAAAAGGAACTACTTGTTCAGACCGGGGTACAGCGGGTGCTTGTCCGCCAGGGCCCTGACTCGGGCCTTGAGGGACTCGGCGTCGTAGGACGGCTTGAGCGTCTCGGCGATGACGTCCGCGACCTCGGCGAAGTCGTCGGCCTCGAAGCCACGGGTGGCGAGGGCGGGCGTGCCGATGCGCAGGCCCGACGTCACCATCGGCGGGCGCGGGTCGTTCGGGACGGCGTTGCGGTTGACCGTGATGCCGACCTCGTGCAGCCGGTCCTCGGCCTGCTGGCCGTCCAGCTCGGACTCGCGCAGGTCGACCAGGATCAGGTGCACGTCGGTGCCGCCGGACAGGACGTTCACGCCGGCCGCACGCGCGTCGTCGGCCGTCAGCCGCTCGGCGAGGATCTTCGCGCCCTCGACCGTACGACGCTGACGCTCCTTGAACTCCTCGCTGGCGGCGACCTTGAAGGAGACCGCCTTGGCCGCGATCACGTGCTCCAGGGGGCCGCCCTGGAAGCCCGGGAAGACGGACGAGTTCAGCTTCTTCGCGAAGTCCTTCTTCGCGAGGATGATGCCGCCGCGCGGGCCGCCCAGCGTCTTGTGGGTGGTGGAGGTGACGACGTCCGCGTACTCGACCGGGTTCGGGTGCAGACCGGCGGCCACCAGGCCCGCGAAGTGCGCCATGTCGACCCACAGGTACGCCTCGACCTCGTCGGCGATCCGGCGGAACTCGGCGAAGTCCAGCTGCCGCGGGTACGCCGACCAGCCCGCGATGATCACCTTCGGCCGGTGCTCCTTGGCGAGCCGCTCGACCTCGGCCATGTCCACCCGACCGGAGTCGTCCACGTGGTACGGGACGACCTTGAACTGCTTGCCGGAGAAGTTCAGCCGCATCCCGTGGGTGAGGTGGCCGCCGTGGGCCAGGTCCAGGCCGAGGATGGTGTCGCCGGGCTGGGCCAGGGCGAACAGGGCGGCCTGGTTGGCGGAGGCGCCGGAGTGGGGCTGGACGTTGGCGTACTCGGCGCCGAACAGCTCCTTGACCCGGTCGATGGCGATCTGCTCGGCGACGTCGACGTGCTCGCAGCCGCCGTAGTAGCGCCGGCCGGGGTAGCCCTCGGCGTACTTGTTGGTGGCGACCGAGCCCTGGGCCTCCATGACCGCGACCGGCGCGAAGTTCTCGGAGGCGATCATCTCCAGGGTGGACTGCTGGCGCTCCAGCTCGGCGTCGAGCGCGGCGGCGACGGCCGGGTCCAGCTCGTGCAGGGGCGTGTTCAGAAGCGACTTGTCAGACATGGGGGATACGGCTCCTCAGCCGGTGGTGTGGGCGTCGTACTCGTCGGCGGAGAGCAGGTCGGCCGGCTCCTCCGTGACGCGTACCTTGAACAGCCAGCCGCCCTCGAAGGGGGCGGAGTTCACCAGCGCCGGGTCGTTCACCACGTCCTCGTTGATCTCGGTGATCTCGCCGGTGACCGGGGAGTACAGGTCCGAGACCGACTTGGTCGACTCCAGCTCGCCGCAGGTGTCACCCGCGGTCACGGTCGAGCCGACCTCGGGGAGCTGGGCGTAGACGACATCGCCGAGCGCGTTGGCCGCGAACTCGGTGATGCCGACCGTCGCGACGCCGTCCTCGGCGGTCGACAGCCACTCGTGCTCCTTGCTGTAGCGCAGCTGCTGGGGGTTGCTCATGGCCTGAATTCTCCTGTACGCGCGGGAGTGGTGAGGGATGGGGGACTGCTGGAAACGTGCGTGAGCAGCGGAAATGTGCGCGGGGTCACGCACGGGCCGCTGTCGGTCTGTACTTCTCGGCCAGTCCGGTGCTTCCGGTTCCCGGCCAGTGTGCTGCTTGCGGCGTTACTTCTGCCGCTTGTAGAACGGCAGCGCCACGACCTCGTACGGCTCGTGGCTGCCGCGGATGTCCACGCCGACCCCGGCCGTGCCCGGCGCCGAGTGCGCCGCGTCGACGTACGCCATCGCGATCGGCTTGCCCAGCGTGGGGGAGGGGGCACCCGAGGTGACCTCGCCGATGACCTCGCCGCCGGCGACGACCGGGTACCCGGCGCGCGGGACGCGACGCCCCTTCGCGACCAGGCCGACCAGGACGCGGGGCGGGTTCGACTCGGCACGGGAGGCCGCTGCGGCCAGCGCCTCGCGCCCGACGAAGTCGCCCTCCTTCTCGAACTTCACCACCCGGCCGAGCCCGGCGTCGAAGGGGGTGAGGGAGGTCGACAGCTCATGGCCGTACAGCGGCATGCCCGCCTCCAGGCGCAGCGTGTCCCGGCAGGACAGCCCGCACGGGACCAGGCCGACGCCCTCGCCCGCATCGGTCAGCGCCCGCCACAGCTCGACGGCGTGTTCCGGCTTCACGAACAGCTCGAAGCCGTCCTCGCCGGTGTAGCCGGTGCGCGCGATGAGGGCGGGCACGCCGGCGACGGTGCCGGGCAGTCCGGCGTAGTACTTCAGGCCGTCGAGGTCGGCGTCGGTGAGGGACTTCAGGATGCCGGGGGACTCCGGGCCCTGGACGGCGATCAGTGCGTAGGCGTCGCGGTCGTCGCGCACCTCGGCGTCGAAGCCGGCCCTCCGCTCGGTCAGCGCGTCCAGCACGACCTGGGCGTTGGAGGCGTTGGCGACGACCATGTACTCGGTCTCGGCGAGCCGGTAGACGATCAGGTCGTCCAGGATGCCGCCGTCGGCCCGGCAGATCATGGTGTAGCGGGCGCGGCCCACGCCGACGGAGGCGATGTTGCCGACGAGGGCGTAGTTCAGCAGCTGAGCCGCCTCGGGCCCCGTCACGGTGATCTCGCCCATGTGGGAGAGGTCGAACAGGCCGGCCCTGGTACGTACGGCGTTGTGCTCGTCGCGCTCGGAACCGTAGCGCAGGGGCATGTCCCAGCCGGCGAAGTCGGTCATCGTCGCGCCGAGCGAGCGATGCAGGGCATCGAGCGCGGTGTGACGGAGTTCTTCTGTACTGCTCATCGGACGGTTGTCTCCCAAGGGATGACGGGCGAGGTCGTTCCTCCCCATCTGTCATCGGAACCTGAGAGGTTCGCCACGACCGCCACAGGGACGATCACGGTTTGCACCTTGGGTGGAGCCACGCATCTCGAAGGAGACAGCGGCCCGCTTTTCAGATGTGCCTCGCCCGCGCGGTAACGGGGCCTGAGAGATTCAAGGGAGGGACTTGCTCCTTCGGCGCCCCGGCGATGCACTGCCAGGGACTCTCCCGCGCGGATTCAAACGGCCGGTATGCAGTTGGCGCGCACATCATTGCATGCCGGGACCGGTCTGCGGCAGGCCACGTCTGTAACCGGCTTGTGGCAGGAAGCGAACAAAAACCGAGAGATCCTCTATTACCTTCTCTTTACGCTCAGTGGGGATGGGTACCCCTGACCCCAGAGGAGGACGATGACGGTGAACCGCACGACGGCGTACGCCACGACCTCGGGCATCGCGCTGCCCAAGCAGCCCGCGGCCCCGGCCGCCGAAGCCCGCGGTACGCGCCTCGCACCCGTGGTCCGCGACCTGCGCGAGCGTTCCGGCCACAGCCCGCACGCCCTGCTCTTCGGCCCCGAGGACCTCGTAGTGATCACCGGCCTGCCCGGCAGCGGCAAGTCGACGCTGATGCGCCGGACCGTGAAGGGCATCGGCATCGACTCCCAGGACACCCGGGACCGCTGGGCCGCCCGCATGCCCCGCTTCCTCCCCTACGCCGTCTACCGCCCCCTGGTCCGCCTGGCGCACTACGCCGGACTGCGCCGAGCCCTGCGCTCCGGCGAGGGCGTCGTCGTACATGACTGCGGTACGCAGGCCTGGGTGCGCGGCTGGCTGGCCCGCGAGGCCCGCCGCCGTGACGGCACCCTGCATCTGCTGTTGCTCGACGTCCCTCCGGGCACCGCCCTGGAGGGCCAGCGCGAGCGCGGCCGGGGCGTCTCCCGCTATGCCTTCCTGCGCCACCGCAGAGCGGCCGCCCGCCTGCTGCGCTCGGTGGAGAAGGGCCATCTGCCCCAGGGCTGCGGCTCGGCGGTGCTGATCGACCGGGAGGCGGCGGACGTCCTGCGCCGGATCGACTTCACGGGCTGAGCGGCCGTAGACCTGCGCGGAGTGGTCACCCGCTAGCCTTTTGAGCCACAGCAGCGGTTCACAGCAGGCGGTTGAGCGTAGATGGACTTCCCAGCGGACCTCCCGGCGGATCTCCCCGCGGACTTTCCGGCACCGGCACACCCCCATCCACACGGCGGGTGGCCCGGCAACGAACTGGAGGAGGTGCTCTCGGCCTCCCTCGGCGTGCCCTCGGCGGGCGGCCGGATCATCGAGGTGCTGGGCCGCAGCTTCGTCTGGGTGCCCCTGCCGGGCGGCGGCGGCCCGCACAGCGGCCCGCTGGACCTGCCCACGGTGGAGATCGGAGGCCAGGCGTACGTCCCGGTCTTCAGCTCCGAGGAACAGTTCCGCCAGGTCGTCGGCTCCCATATGTCGTACGCCGTCGCCCCCGCCGTGGAGTTCGCCCGCGGTCTGCCCCCACAGGTGGGCATCGCCCTGAACCCGGACGGCGTGGTCGGCGTGCCGCTGCCCCCGGCGGCGGTGGCCGATCTGTGCCGGGTGGGCCGCACCCCGCTGGACGGCCTCAACTCCGGCGGCCGCGTCAAGCTCTACGAGCCCGACTGGCAGGACGACCCGATCGACTTCCTCGCGGCGGCGTCGGCCGAGTTCGCCGAAACCGGCGTGGTCGTGACGGCCCGCCGCTGCCTGGCGGCGATCGAGACGGCCGACCCGGTGATGTTCATAGGCGTGGAACTCTCCCACTGGGAGGGCGACCTGCGCGCCGCCCCCATGGACGCCCTCGCCCGAGCCCTGGGCCGGGCCCCGGCCCAGTGGCCGGTCAACCTGGTCCTGTTGGACGTGGCCCACGACCCGGTGATCGACTGGATGCGCCAGAAGGTGCGTCCCTTCTACCAGCGGGACCTTTGAGCGCCCCCTGGACGAAGCGCCCCTGAAAGGGGCGCGGGGCTGTATACATGTGCGGCTCCGCCGCGTGGGCGCGACCCACCACAATGGACCCGCACCCCGCAGACCACACCAAGTCCCGAGCTCTCAACGGCTCTCCCGGCGGAGCGCCTAAGCTGGGCTCATCACTCGGTCGGCCAAACCGACGGAGTCACGACGTTTCCCGAAGGGGCGGTAATGGTGAGCGCGAGCGGCACCACCTCGACCGGTCAGGTCGAGCACATGCTGCGCCAGGTGACGCCCGGGCGCTACGACGCCTACGAGGCCCTCCTGCGCGCGCTCGCGACCCCGTCCACCGGCCAGGTCTGGATGCTGCTGTGGCACGGTCAGGCCGGCTCCCCGGACGCCCAGTACGGAAACATGGAGGTCGACGGCCACGGCTACGCCCCGTGCGTCACCTCCGCCCAGGAGCTGTCGGCCAGCGGCTGGAACCGCTCGTACGAGGTGGTCGACGGAGTCGACGTGGCCCGCACCCTCTACCCGGACCACTACGGTCTCTGGCTGAACCCGCACGCCCCGGGCGGCGGCGTCGGCATCCCGTGGCTCGACCTGCGCCGCATCGCCACCGGCCTGGACCGCCAGCCCGCCGGCCCGCTGCGTCTGTCCGAGCCCGGCATCGAGATCCCGCAGTTCTACGCCCTGCTCGCGCAGAACGCCCACCGCACCCCGGCCGTCCGCTCCCTGCGCCGCGCCTGGGTGCAGCCCGCGCTCGGCGCGCCGTACCTCGCCATCGGGCTCGACGTGTACGACACCAGCCCGCCCGCCGTGGACTCGGTGCGCTCGATGATGCTGCAGTCGATCGGCGCCTGTCCGGACGGGCTGCCGGTGTCGACCGTGGCGATGTCGGACGAGTACGACCCGGTCGCCATGTGGATGCGGGCGAGCGCACGCCCCTTCTACGACCGCGAGGCACACGCCCCCGCCCCCGCGCAGGCGCCGGCCGCCGGCTACGGCTACCCACCGGCACAGGGCCGTTACTGATCATCCGGCGGCTAACCTACTGTTCAGTCCGCAGCCCGGCTGTCGTAGCCGTAAGCGCCCGTCGACTTCGGTTTCGCAGGTAGATCTCCGCGCGTAGATACGATCGGAAGGTCCCGGTCCATCCTCATACGCCCCGACTGGCCCGCGTCCGGCCGTCGCTACCCACTGTTCGGATAACGGAACCCCCCAGACAGCATCACGGTTGCGCATACTTTCCCCGCCAACTCTGGCAACAGATCGCTAAAGCGTTGAAGACTCCCCGCAAGACACGGGCCAGGTCGGTCCTGTGTGCGAGTGGAAGCAACCGCTACAGCGGCAGCCAGGGGGCCGACAACCGTCGGCCGAGAGGGGTCAATCTCACCGTGACGGCACCGATCGAGACAACCGGATCGCAGGCCGGGGCCCAGCCCGAGGCCGTGCTGAAGGGTGTCGAGTCCAAGCAGATCGAGGGCCGGTCTCTCGGGCAGATCGCCTGGACCCGCTTCAAGAAGGACAAGGTGGCCGTCGCCGGAGGCGTCATCGTCATCCTGCTGATCCTGCTGGCGGTGCTCTCCCGACCCATCCAGGCCCTCTTCGGGCTGGACCCGAACGCCCTGAACCAGGACCTGATCGACCCCAACACCTCGCTGCCCAAGGGCGACTTCGGCGGCATGAGCTGGGAGCACCCGCTCGGTGTGGAGCCGAAGTTCGGCCGCGACATCGCCACCCGCATCCTCGAGGGCTCCTGGGTCTCGCTGGTCGTCGCCTTCGGCGCCACGATCCTGTCCAACACGATCGGCGCGGTCCTCGGCGTGGTGGCCGGCTACTACGGCGGCCGGGTCGACACGATCATCAGCCGGATGATGGACACCTTCCTGGCGTTCCCTCTCCTGCTGTTCGCCATCTCCATCTCGGCCACCCTGCAGGGCGGTGCCTTCGGGCTGCAGGGCCTGCCGCTGCACATCACTGTGCTGATCTTCGTCATCGGCTTCTTCAACTGGCCCTATCTGGGCCGTATCGTGCGCGGCCAGACGCTGGCCCTGCGCGAGCGGGAGTTCGTCGACGCCTCGCGGGGGATGGGGGCCAAGGGGCCCTACATCCTCTTCCGGGAGCTGCTGCCGAACCTCGTCGGCCCGATCATCGTCTACTCGACGCTGCTCATCCCGACCAACATCCTCTTCGAGGCGTCCCTGAGCTTCCTCGGCGTCGGCATCCAGCCCCCGCAGGCGTCCTGGGGCGGCATGATCAGCCAGGCGGTTCCCTATTACCAGGTCGACCCGCAGTACATGATCGTGCCCGGTCTGGCCATCTTCGTGACCGTCCTGGCGTTCAACCTGCTCGGCGACGGTCTCCGTGACGCTCTCGACCCGCGCAGCCGCTGACCCGCGGCCGCGGTGCGAGTCCAACAGATTTCCGACAATGGAGGGGAAGCGGACCATCATGCGAAGGTCAACGCTGGCCGCAGTGGCGGCTATCGGCAGTGCGAGCCTGCTGCTCTCGGCATGCAGCAAGGCCGATGACGGCAGTGAGAACGGAAACAAGTCGGCTGGGGCCAACGCAGCGACCAAGGGTGTCGTCAACGCCTCCACCCAGAAGGGGGGCACGGTCACGTACGAGTACTCGGACGTGCCGGACTCCTTCGACCCGGGCAACACGTACTACGCGTACATGTACAACCTCAGCCGGCTCTACGCCCGCCCGCTGATGACCTTCAAGCCCGCCGCGGGCGAGGCCGGCAACGAGCTGGTCCCGGACCTCGCGGCGAGCCCCGGTGAGCCCAGCGACGGCGGCAAGACCTGGACGTACAAGCTGCGTACGGGCCTGAAGTACGAGGACGGCACACCGATCACCTCGAAGGACGTCAAGTACGCCGTCGAGCGCTCCAACTTCGCGCGTGACGTGCTCTCGCTCGGCCCGAACTACTTCCAGCAGTTCCTCGAGGGCGGCGACAAGTACAAGGGCCCCTACAAGGACAAGAGCGCCGAGGGCCTGAAGTCCATCGAGACGCCGGACGACAACACGATCGTCTTCCGTCTCAACCGCGCCTTCCAGGAGTTCGACTACCTGGTCGCGACGCCGCAGACGGCTCCGGTGCCCCAGGCCAAGGACAAGGGCATCGACTACGTCAAGAACATCGTGTCCTCGGGCTCGTACAAGTTCCAGAGCTATGAGGAGGGCAAGCAGGTCGTCCTCGTCCGCAACGAGAACTGGGACCCGAAGACGGACCCGCTGCGCAAGCAGTACCCGGACAAGATCGTCGTCAAGCTGAAGGTCAACGCCGAGACCATCGACCAGGACGTCCAGGCCGGTACGGCGATCGACCTCGGCGGTACGGGTGTCCAGGCCGCGACCCAGGCGAAGGTCGTCAACGACGCCTCGCTGAAGGCCAACACGGACAACACCTTCGGTGGCCGCCTGGTCTACATGGCGATCAACACGCAGGTCGCGCCGTTCGACAAGGTCGAGTGCCGCAAGGCCGTCCAGTACGCTATCGACAAGGTCTCCGTGCAGACCGCCGAGGGCGGCCCGATCCGCGGTGACATCGCCACCACCGTCCTGCCGCCGGACATCCCCGGCTACGAGAAGGCGGACGCCTACGCCACCAAGGGCAACAAGGGCGACGCCGCCAAGGCCAAGGAGCAGCTGAAGGCCTGCGGCAAGTCGAGCATCAGCACCAACATCTCGGCCCGCAGCGACCGCCCGCAGGAGATCGACGCGGCCACCGCGATCATCGCCTCGCTGAAGAAGGTCGGCATCAACGCCAGCCTGAAGCAGTACCCGTCGGGCAAGTACTTCACCGACTACGCGGGTGTGCCGGAGTTCGACAAGAAGCAGAACATCGGTCTGCACATGATGCAGTGGGGTGCCGACTGGCCCTCCGGCTACGGCTTCCTGCAGCAGATCCTGCACGGTGACGCGATCGGGGCGTCCGGCAACACCAACCTCTCGTACATCAACGACAAGCAGATCAACGAGCTGCTGGAAAAGGCCATCGCCACCGAGGACGAGACCGAGCGCAACAGCCTGTACGCGCAGATCGACAAGCGCGCGATGGACCAGGCCGCTCTCGTTCCGCTGACCTACTTCAAGGTCCTGCTGTACCGCCCGGCCAACTTCACCAACCTGGTGTCCACGGCGGCCTTCAGCGGTCAGTACGACTACCTCAACATCGGCACGACCAAGAAGTAGCCCCGGAAGGCAGGTGAAGGCTTTGGTGCCCGTGGGCTTCGCAGCCCGCGGGCACCGGCGCCGGTCCCCGTGATCTCGTACATCCTCCGTCGGACGTTCGCGGCAGTGATCCTGCTGCTGGTCGTCACCGCGGTCACCTTCGCGATCTTCTTCCTGCTGCCACGGCTCGCCGGCCAGACCGCCGACCAGCTCGCGCAGCAGTACCTCGGCAAGAGTCCGTCGAAGGCAGACATCCTCGCGGTCAAGCAGAACCTCGGTCTGGACGACCCCCTGTACGTCCAGTACTGGCACTTCATCAAGGGGATCGTGGCCGGCGCCACCTACGACCTGGGCCCCACCACCACACACTGCAGCGCGCCCTGCTTCGGCTACTCCTTCAGGACCCACGTCGAGGTGTGGCCGCAACTCACCTCGCGCATTCCGGTGACCCTCTCGCTGGCCGTCGGCGCCGCTGTGATGTGGCTGGTGTCCGGCGTCGTGATCGGCGTGATCTCCGCGCTCAAGCCCGGCAGCTTCTTCGACCGCACCTTCATGGGCATCGCGCTCGCCGGTGTCTCGCTGCCCATGTTCTTCACGGGTCAGCTCGCCCTGTTCCTCTTCACCTTCCAGTGGCCGATCTTCGGCCGCACCTATGTGCCGTTCACAGAGAATCCGGCCCAATGGGCCAACACACTCTTCCCGGCCTGGTGTTCGCTCGCCCTCCTGTACTCCGCGATCTACGCCCGGCTCACCCGCTCGGGCATGCTGGAGACGATGAGCGAGGACTTCATCCGCACGGCCCGCGCCAAGGGCCTGCGCGAGCGCAATGTCGTGGCCCGCCACGGGCTGCGGGCCGCGCTGACCCCGATCATCACCGTCTTCGGCATGGACCTGGGCCTGCTGCTCGGCGGCGCCGTGATCACCGAGAAGGTCTTCTCGCTGCCCGGCATCGGCCAGTACGCGGTGCAGGGCATCACCGACAACGACCTGCCCCCGATCCTCGGCGTCACCCTGCTCGCCGCCTTCTTCGTCGTGATCGCAAATCTCCTGGTGGACCTGCTCTACGCCGCCGCCGACCCGCGCGTGAGGCTCTCGTGACCGAACTGTCCAAGACCGGTGCCGCCGTGGGCGAGCCCTCGCCCGCGAACGCGCCCGACGCCTTCCTCGCGGTCCGTGACCTCAAGGTGCACTTCCCGACCGACGACGGCCTGGTCAAGTCCGTCGACGGGCTCAGCTTCCAGGTGGAGAAGGGCAAGACCCTCTGCATCGTCGGTGAGTCCGGCTCCGGTAAGTCCGTCACCTCGCTGGCGATCATGGGCCTGCACCGGCTCGGCGCGCGCGGCAAGAACGTGCGGATGTCCGGCGAGATCTGGCTCGGCGGCAAGGAGCTGGTTTCCGCCGCCCCGGACGAGGTGCGCCGGCTGCGTGGCCGCGACATGGCGATGATCTTCCAGGACCCGCTGTCCGCGATGCACCCGTACTACACGATCGGCAGCCAGATCGTGGAGGCGTACCGGGTCCACCACGACGTCAACAAGAAGACCGCGCGCAAGCGGGCCGTCGAGATGCTCGACCGGGTGGGCATCCCCGAGCCGGACAAGCGCGTCGACAACTACCCGCACGAGTTCTCCGGCGGTATGCGCCAGCGCGCGATGATCGCCATGGCGCTCGTCAACAACCCCGAACTGCTCATCGCGGACGAGCCGACCACCGCCCTCGACGTGACCGTCCAGGCGCAGATCCTCGACCTCATCCGGGACCTGCAGAAGGAGTTCGGCTCCGCGGTCGTCCTCATCACCCACGACCTCGGCGTGGTCGCCGAGATCGCCGACGACGTCCTGGTGATGTACGGCGGCCGGTGCGTGGAGCGCGGCACGGTCGACGACGTCTTCGAGCGCCCGCAGCACCCGTACACCTGGGGCCTGCTCGGCTCGATGCCGCGCATCGACCGGGAGACCTCCGAGCGGCTCATCCCCGTCAAGGGCCAGCCGCCGAGCCTCATCAACGTCCCCTCGGGCTGCGCTTTCCACCCCCGCTGCCCGTACGCGGACATCCCCAAGGGCGATGTCACCCGTACCGTGCGCCCGGAGCTCCAGCAGGTCGGCGGCGGGCACTTCTCCGCGTGCCACCTCTCGCAGGAGGACCGTACGCGGATCTGGACCGAAGAGATTGCGCCGAAGCTGTGAGTGAGACGAAGAAGACGGACGAGGCGAAAACCGGCGAGGCGAAATCCGGCGAGGCGAAAGCCGGCGCCGCTTCCGACGAGCGAGAGGTGCTCCTCAAGGTCGAGGGCCTGCAGAAGCACTTCCCGATCCGCAAGGGCGTGCTCCAGCGTCAGGTCGGCGCGGTCAAGGCCGTGGACGGCATCGACTTCGAGGTGCGCAAGGGCGAGACGCTCGGCGTGGTCGGCGAGTCGGGCTGCGGCAAGTCGACCATGGGCCGGGTCATCACCCGCCTCCAGGACCCGACCGGCGGCTCGATCCACTTCGAGGGCCAGGACATCACGCGGCTGAGCACGGCCGGAATGCGCCCGCTGCGGCGGGACATCCAGATGATCTTCCAGGACCCGTACGGCTCCCTGAACCCCCGGCACACCATCGGCGGCATCGTCTCGGCGCCGTTCCGCCTCCAGGGCGTAGAGCCCGAGGGCGGGGTGAAGAAGGAGGTCCAGCGGCTCCTGGAGCTGGTGGGCCTGAGCCCCGAGCACTACAACCGCTACCCGCACGAGTTCTCCGGCGGCCAGCGCCAGCGCATCGGCATCGCGCGGGCGCTCGCGCTCAAGCCCAAGCTGGTGGTGGCCGACGAGCCGGTCTCCGCGCTGGACGTGTCGATCCAGGCGCAGGTCGTGAACCTGATGGACGACCTCCAGCAGGAGCTCGGCCTCACGTACGTGATCATCGCGCACGACCTCTCCGTCGTACGGCACGTCTCGGACCGTATCGCGGTGATGTACCTCGGCAAGATCGTCGAACTCGCCGACCGCACCTCGCTGTACGAGGCGCCGATGCACCCGTACACCAAGGCCCTGATGTCGGCCGTGCCGGTGCCGGACCCCAAGCGCCGGGGCACCAAGAGCGAACGCATCCTGCTGCGCGGCGACGTGCCCTCGCCGATCTCCCCGCCGAGCGGCTGCCGCTTCCACACGCGGTGCTGGAAGGCGACCGAGATCTGCCGGACGACGGAACCGCCGCTGGCGGAGCTGAGGCCCGGCCAGCGGGTGGCGTGCCACCACCCGGAGAACTTCGAGGACCAGCAGCCGCAGGACACGGTGCTGCTGTCCGTGGCCAAGGAGGCCGCGACGCTGGTGCCGGACGAGGTGTCCACGGAGCCGTCCGCCGTGCCGTCCACCGAGCCCTCCACCGAGCCCTCCAAGGACGAAAGCAAGTAACCGCACTCGGGCCCCCGCCTTGCTTTGCAAGGCGGGGGTCTTTGGTTGCGCAAGAATGTGCGAGTGCTCCAGCAATTGTTCAGCCCGTCCGTCCAGCACACGCTCGACCTGATCGGCATCTTCGTCTTCGCCATCTCCGGCGCCCTGCTGGCCGTCCGCAAGAACTTCGACGTCTTCGGCATCGCCGTCCTCGCCGAGGTCACCGCCCTGGGCGGCGGGCTGTTCCGGGATCTGATCATCGGCGCCGTACCACCGGCCGCCTTCACGGACCTGGGGTACTTCCTCACCCCGCTGCTCGCCGCGCTGCTCGTCTTCTTCCTCCACCCGCACGTGGAGCGCATCCAGACCGGAGTGAACGTCTTCGACGCGGCGGGCCTCGGCCTGTTCTGCGTCGCCGGGACGACGAAGGCGTACGACTACGGCCTCAACCTCACCGCGTCCGCCTGCCTGGGCATGGCGACCGCCGTGGGCGGCGGTGTGCTGCGGGACGTCCTGGCCAACGAGGTGCCGTCACTGCTGCGTTGGGACCGCGACCTGTACGCGGTCCCGGCGATCGTCGGCTCCACGATGGTCGTCCTGTGCCTCCACTACGACGCCCTGAACCCGTTCACCAGTGCCCTCGCGGTCGTCACGGCCTTCGTGCTGCGGCTGCTGGCGATGAGGTTCCACTGGCGAGCTCCGCGTGCCTGGAACCGGAGGTCGACGGTGCGAGAGGAGTAGTCCCGCCGGAGCCCGGCGCCGTACGGACCTGCGGCTGCGTGCCCATCACCTCGGTCAGCCAGCGGAACGCGGGGACCACCTGCGGCTTCCACAGTGCCATGGTGTGGCCGCCCGCGCTGCTCGGGATGAACACCACGTCCACGGTCGTGGGCGCCTTCGCGACTCGCTGGAGGGCCAGGGCCGCCTCGTACCCGTCCTTCGGCTGACCGGACAGATAGAGCGCCACGCGAGGCGGGACACGGGACTCCTTCAGGAGCATGTACGGGTTGTTCGCGGCCCGCAGGGCCGGGGACTTGCCGGCCAGCGACTGGGGCACGGCGGCGGGGTCGTTGTAGCCGGACATGCTGACCGCGGCCCGGTAGCGGTCGGGGTGCGCGACGGCCAGCTTCGCCGCGCAGTGCGCGCCCGCCGAGTACCCGGCGACCGCCCAGCCGTCCGGCGCCGACTGGGCCCGGAAGTTGTCCATGACCATCTTCGGCACGTCGATGCTGAGCCAGCTGTCGGCGTTCACCTGGCCCGGGATGTTCGCACAGCCGGTGTCCTTGCCCGGCAGCAGCGTGGTGCGCGGCGAGACGATGATGAACGGCTCGATCTGCCCGCTGCGCATCAGCGGCGCCAGCTGCTGGGGCGCGTCCATGGTCCCGAACCACGCCTTCGACGAGCCCGGGTAGCCCGGCAGCACCTCGACGACCGGGAACTTGTGGTTGCGGTAGGCGGGGTCGCGGTACTGCGGCGGCAGCCAGACGTTGACCTCGGCGTGCACTCCGGACACCCGGCCCTTGAGCTGGGTGACCAGCACCCCGCCCTCCGCGCGCATGCCGGGTCCCTTGCCCGGCTTGAAGGCCTGCCGGACCTTGGGCAGCTTCTCCAGCGCGATGCCGCCGGTGCCGGTCGAACCGAGGTCGGCGGCCTCGTGCACATGGTTGCTGGTGCCGAGCAGGTCGCCCCAGTTGTCGTACAGCTGGTTGGAGTTGTTGACCAGTGTGAAGACCAGGGCGACCGCCGTGCCCTGCGCGAACAGCAGCATCAGCATCCGGGCGGCGCCCCGCAGGACCTTGGGTCCGCGCACCCGTGACCAGAGGACCAGCGGCAGCGCGACGGCGACGACGCACAGCACGATGAGCGTGTAGAGGAACGGGGTCCCGGTGAGACTCATGTCCTCATAGAGGGGGAGAGCGGTCTCCGGGTTTCGGACGAGCGGGGGCACTTACCGAAAAGTTGCTCACACCTCATCGACAGCTCACACAGGAAAGCTACCGCTTAGTAGTTAGCTGTTGTACCATTCAGCCATGCCAGAAGCAGCCTCCGCCCCGACGGCCCTGCAGGCCACGATCGGCGACAGCGAGTTCGATCGCGACACCGCGCTCACCGCGCGCGCACCCGGCGTCTACGACATCGACCTCTCGGCCGGCTGGACCATCATCAGCGCCGTCAACGGCGGCTATCTGCTGGCCGTCCTCGGCCGCGCCCTCGCGGACGCCCTCCCGCACAGCGACCCGTTCACCATCTCCGCGCACTACCTGACCGCGTCCCAGCCGGGTCCGGCGGTCGTCCGCACGGACGTGGTGCGCACGGGGCGGACGCTGTCGACCGGCCAGGCCTCGCTCTTCCAGTACGACGCCGAGGGCAACGAGATCGAGCGCATCCGCGTCCTCGCCTCCTACGGCGACCTCGACTCCCTCCCCGACGACGTCCGTACGACGGCCAAGCCGCCGGTGTTCTCGCCGATGGAGCACTGCTTCGGCCCGGAGGACGGACCGGCCCCCGTCTCGGGCAGCTCGGCCCTCACCGACCGTCTGATGCTCAAGGTCGACCCGTCCACCCTCGGCTGGGCCCTCGGTCAGCCGTCGGGCAAGGGCGAGATGCGGGCATGGTTCGGCCTCGCCGACGGCCGTGACGCCGACCCGCTCTCGCTGCTGCTGGCGGTGGACGCACTGCCCCCGACCGCCTTCGAGCTCGGCATCTCCGGCTGGGTCCCGACGGTCGAACTCACCGTGCACATACGGTGCCGCCCGGCCCCGGGCCCGCTGAGAGTCTCGATCACGACGCGCAATCTGGCGGGCGGCTTCCTGGAGGAGGATGCCGAAGTCTGGGACAGCGCGGACCGGTTGGTGGCGCAGTCGAGGCAGTTGGCGCGGGTAAGGCTCAGCTGAAGCGCCCAGCCCGCGGTCGGAAACGCGCACGTCAGCGCGGTGTCTTTAGGGACGCTTTGCTTCGCGCACAGGCCCCTTACGGCAGGGCCCCAAGGGCTCCCTGAGCGGCGTTGGTTGAGTTCACGCACAGGACTTCCTCATCTTCCTTGAAGCTGTTCCTCATGAAGCGTGCGCGTCTCCTCCCCGCCGTGGCCCTGCTGACGCTCTCGCCCCTGGCTCTGGCGGCCTGTGCGTCCGGCGACTCGTCGTCGACCTCGGGGGCGTCCGGGACTCCCTCGGGTGCGCCGAGCGGTGCCCCCGGCGGGGGCAGGGCGGCGGCGGTCAGGGTGGCCCCGGCGGTGGCCAGGGCGGCGGGGCGGCGTCGAGCGGCGCGCCGAGCGCGGCGGCCACGGCGACCAAGAGCTGACGCGGAACGCCGTAAGGCGGGGTGGCACGTCCGCCATGCGGCAGGGCTGGCGCTTTCGCCATGCGACAGGGGCGGCACTTCCCGTACGCCGGGGGTGCCGCCCCTGTCGTTCGTGCTGCCGGTTCTCAGTCCAGCCAGTGCTCCCGGCCGATGCTGATCAGCCGCATCTGGCGGGTCGCGACCTGAGCGACGCGCCGCCGCTCCTCCTCCGGCGCCTCCAGGGCGTCCAGGAACAGCGAGGCCGTCATCAGCATCTGGTCGACGTAGAGGTCGGCGAGCATGAGGAGGTCGTCGTCGTTCCAGCCTGCGGAGAGCGGGTCCTTGGTGAGCGCGGCCTTCACTTCCTCGGCGAAACGGGCCAGTTGGTCCTGGATCGCCTCCCGCACGGACTGCACTCCGCCGTGCCGCTCGCGGGCGATGAAACGGACGTGGGCCGGGTGTGTGGCGACGTGCTGGGCGATCAACCCGACGGCGCGCTCTATGCGTTGGTCGCTGTCGCCGGAGGACGAGACGATCGTGCGGATCATCGGGTGCAGGCTGCCCAGCGCCTCCTCGACGAGGGCGACACCGAGGTCCGCGGTGGAGCGGAAGTGCCGGTAGAAGGCCGTCGGGGCGACGCCGACGGCGCGGGTCACCTCGCGCAGACCGAGACTGCTCAGGCTCTGCTCCTCCAGCAGTCCCAACGCCGCGTCCAGCAGCGCCTGTCGGGTCTTCTGTTTCTGGGCCTGCCGAAGGCCGAGGGTGTGACTCATGCCATGCAGTTAACAACTGTTCTCTGGAATTGAAAAGCCGTGGGACGCGCTAGACTTGGGAGTCAGTGAACAACTGTTACTACAACTGTTCACCGAGACGTAACGAGAGAGATCGACGAGAGAGATCTCGAAGGGGGACCCGAATCCCATGTTGTTCCTCGTCGCTGCACTCCTGCTGCTGGGCGTGCTGCTGGGCACCGTGGCCCACGCACCGCTCGCCTTCACCGCTGTGGCCGCCGCCGTGATCGCCGCCTGGCTGGGCATCTTCGCCGCCCGCGAGCGCCGCGCCCGCCGCAACTGACTCCACTCACCGCACCGCACCGACTCCTCGGGAGCTGATACCCATGCAACTCACCGCACCGGCCACCGCCCGCCCCGGCACCCGCGATCGCACCCGCGACGCCGACGGCATGGCCGTGGCGTCCTTCATCCTCGGCCTCCTCGGCCTGCTGGTCTTCAACATCTTCCTCGGCCCGACCGCCATCGTCCTGGCGGCAGTGGCCCTGTGGCGCGGCACGCAGCGCCGCGGCCGCGCGTTCCTGGGCATGGGCCTCGGGGTCGCCGACCTGCTGGTCCTCCTGGCGTTCATGCAGATGGACAACACGCTGTCCTGGAGCTTCTAGCCGCAGCCAACGGAGCTACGACCTGGCGGCGAGCGGCCGGGGGCGAGCCGCAGCCGCGAGCCGAGCTGCGGACCTGCCGAGCCGCCGACTTGCGCCCGCGCCGAGCACGGGTCCGCCGAGCGCCGACCTGCCGACTTGCCGAGCGCCGAGCCGCGGACCTGCCGAGCCGCCGACCTGCCGACGCGCCGAGCACCGGTCCGTCGAGCGCCGACCCGCCGAGCGCCGACCCGCCGTAGGCAGTCGTTCCGCAGCGGAACGGGTGGGCACGGCCTGCAGCGCCGGGCGCATCGCCACCGAGCCTCGGGACGACGCCGACGAGCGCGCAGGACCTGAGCTGCACCCGGGCACCTTGACGCGGGGCCTTTCACACCCGGGGCACCTTGACGCGGGGCCCTTTACCAGCGCCCCTTAGAATCGTGGCCACCATGGCTTACCTCGACCACGCCGCGACGACGCCCATGCTCCCGGAGGCGGCAGAGGCACTGACCGCCCAGCTGAGCGTCACCGGCAACGCCTCCTCCCTCCACGCATCCGGCCGCCGCGCGAGGCGAACCGTCGAGGAGGCCCGCGAAACGCTCGCGGAAGCGCTCGGCGCCCGCCCCAGCGAGGTCGTCTTCACCTCCGGCGGCACCGAGGCCGACAACCTCGCGATCAAGGGCCTGTACTGGTCCCGCCGCGACGCCGCCCCGGCAGGAACGCGCACCCGCGTCCTCGCCAGCCCCGTCGAACACCACGCCGTCCTCGACGCCGTCCACTGGCTCGCCGAACACGAGGGCGCCACGGTCGAGTACCTCCCGGTCGACTCCTACGGCCGAGTCCACCCGGACGCCCTGCGCGAGGCCATCGCCCGCAACCCCCACGACGTCGCCCTGGCCACCGTGATGTGGGCCAACAACGAGATCGGCACGGTCATGCCGATCCGAGAACTGGCCGACGCGGCAAGGGAGTTCGACGTCCCGCTGCACGCCGACGCCGTCCAGGCCTTCGGTCAGGTCCCCGTCGACTTCGCCGCCTCAGGGCTGGCCGCGATGACGGTCTCCGGCCACAAGATCGGCGGCCCGTACGGCATCGGCGCCCTGATCCTCGGCCGCGACCAGACCCCCGTACCCGTCCTGCACGGCGGCGGCCAGGAGCGCCACGTCCGCTCCGGCACCCTCGACGTCCCCGCGATCGCCTCCTTCGCGGTCGCCGGCCGCCTCGCCGCCGAGCAGCGCGAATGGTTCGCGAGCGAGATCGGCGCCCTGCGCGACGCCTTGGTCGAGGCGGTCCGTACGGCGGTCCCGGACGCGATCCTCGGCGGCGACCCGGCACCCGGCGGCCGCCTCCCGGCCAACGCGCACTTCACCTTCCCGGGCTGCGAGGGCGACTCCCTGCTCCTGCTCCTGGACGCCCAGGGGATCGAGTGCTCCACCGGCTCCGCCTGCACCGCGGGCGTCGCCCAGCCCAGCCACGTCCTCCTGGCCACCGGCACCGACCCCGACCTGGCCCGCGGCACCCTCCGCTTCTCGCTCGGCCACACCTCGACGGAGGCCGATGTCGAGGCGGTCGCCAAGGCGATCGGCCCGGCGGTGGAACGGGCGCGGGCGGCGGGACTGACGTAGGGAGCGCAGGGGCCACACGTGTTCCGCCGGGGCGCGCGGGGTCCTCCACGCGCTCTTGCCTCCACCGCCGACGCCCCCGAAGTCACCCTGTGGCTCGGGCGTGGCGCTGTACGACATCCTCCTCGGACTCGGACTCGGACTCGGACTCGGACTCGGCCTCGTCGCCGGAGTCGTGGCCCTCCACGCGGACGGAGGGCACCACCGTCGGCCGGACCCTTGTCGGCTACCTCTGCGCGTTCCTGATCGCCTCCGCGCTCGTCCTCGCCGACACCTTCCCCCGACTGTGGCGGGGCGCGCTCGGGCAGGGGCTGCCGCCCGCCGTGGCCCTGGTCGCCGCCCTGCTCCGACCGCTCAGGCCTCCGCCGCAGGAGCCTCCCGCACGAGCTTCATGTACCGGTCCCAGTCCCAGTGCTCCCCGGGATCCGTGTGATCGGTCCCCGGCACCTCCACGTGCCCGATGATGTGCTCGCGGTCGACGGGGATGTCGTAGCGCGCGCATATCCGGGCCGTGAGCCGCGCCGAGGCCTCGTACATCTCGTCCGTGAGGTCCTGCGGCCGGTCCACGAAGCCCTCGTGCTCGATGCCGATGCTGCGCTCGTTGTAGTCGCGGTTGCCCGCGTGGTACGCCACGTCCAGCTCGCGGATCATCTGCGTGATGTGGCCGTCCTTGCGGACGATGTAGTGCGCCGCCGCGCCGTGCTCCGGGTCCTGGAACACCTTCACCGCGCTGTCGAAGCTGCCCTGGGTGACATGGATGATCACCATGTCTATGCCGTAGTCGTCCGGACGGTCGGCCATCCGCCAGTTCGCGTCCGACGCCGCCACCCACCGCGCGCCGGCGTAGTCGACCTCGCCCTCCTTGCGCGGCTTCTCCACGCCCGGCACCCGCCACCACAGCCGCGCCAACTCGTCGCGGGCCAGCACGGCCGAGCCCACCGCGGCCGCCGTCCCGCCGATGAGCAACGCACGACGCCCGACCTTCCGGTCGCCGTCCTTCGAAGCCTTCCGCTGTCCCATGTGATCGTCAACGGATACTCGCGGGCCCTGGTTCCCGCGCCCCCGTACCCTGGAAGGGTTATGACTCACACCGCGCAGCCCTCCCGCCCCCTCCGCGTCCTCGCCGCCATGTCCGGCGGGGTCGACTCCGCCGTCGCCGCCGCCCGTGCGGCCGAGGCGGGCCACGACGTCACCGGCGTCCACCTCGCACTCTCCGCGAACCCCCAATCCTTCCGCACGGGCGCGCGGGGCTGTTGCACCATCGAGGACTCCCGTGACGCCCGCCGTGCCGCGGACGTGATCGGCATCCCGTTCTATGTGTGGGACCTCGCCGACCGCTTCCGGGAGGACGTGGTCGAGGACTTCATCGCCGAGTACGAGGCCGGCCGCACCCCGAACCCCTGCCTGCGCTGCAACGAGAAGATCAAGTTCGCGGCCCTGCTGGACAAGGCGCTGGCCCTCGGCTTCGACGCGGTCTGCACCGGCCACTACGCCACCGTCGTGCTGAACGACGACGGCACACGAGAGCTGCACCGCGCCTCCGACATGGCCAAGGACCAGTCGTACGTCCTCGGCGTCCTGGACGAGAAGCAGCTGGCGCACGCGATGTTCCCGCTCGGCGACACGCTGACGACGAAGGACGAGATCCGCGCGGAGGCCGAGCGCCGCGGCCTGGCGGTCGCCAAGAAGCCCGACTCGCACGACATCTGCTTCATCGCCGACGGCGACACCCAGGGCTTCCTCGCGAACCGCCTCGGCAAGGCGGAGGGCGACATCGTCGACGAGTCGGGAGCCAAGCTCGGCACCCACGAGGGCGCGTACGGCTTCACCATCGGCCAGCGCAAGGGCCTGCGCATCGGCACCCCGGCCGCCGACGGCAAGCCCCGCTACGTCCTCGACATCTCGCCGGTGAACAACACGGTGACGGTCGGCCCCGTGTCCGCCCTCGACGTCAGCGCCCTCACTGCCATCAAGCCCCGCTGGTGCGGCGCCGCCCCCACCGGCCCCGGCACCTACACCGCCCAGCTGCGTGCCCACGGCGGCGAGACAGAGGTGACGGCCGAGCTGATCGACGGCTCCCTGGAGGTCACGTTCACCGAGCCGGTCCGGGGCGTGGCACCCGGCCAGGCCATCGTCCTGTACGACGGCACGCGCGTGGTGGGGTCGGCGACGATCGCGTCCACGGTGCGGGCGACGGCGGGCGTGGCCTGAGCACAGGCGGGCGCCACGCGCGTGTGCGGACCGGTGCGGCTCACCCCCCGAAGAACTCCGCCAGCACCGGCCCGAGGACGTCCGGCTCGACCATGTGGGTCTGTCCCTCCAGGCTCCGATACGTCCCCTCGGGAACCGTCTCCGCGACCGCCCGGGTCGCCTCGCGCATCCAGGAAGGACTCGCGCCGCCCGCCACGGCCAGCACCGGCACCGTGATCGAAGCCAGTCGCGCCCGGGGCAGCAGACCGTCGCCCATCACGGCGTTGTCGTAGGCGAGGCTCGGCGCGATGGTCTCCATGCCGGCCCACATGGGGGACTGGCGGGCGCCCTGGATCATCTGCTCGGCCATCCCGGTCAGCCGCAGGAACAGCTCGACGGCATCCCCGCGCCGACCCTGCGCGAGCGCCTCGGCCAAGTGCGCGGTGTACTCGGAGTGCTTTACGGCACCGCCCTCCAGAAAGTCGGCGAACGGCACCTCGTACACGGCGACCTGACGCACCGGGAGTCCGCTCGCCGCCGCCTCCAGCACCAGCGCACCGCCCGACGAGATGCCGCACAACGCCGCCTCGCCGCCCACCGCCTCGATCAGCGCGGCAAGGTCCTCGACCTCGCGCTCCACCGCGTACGGTGCCTTGTCACCGCTCTCACCGCGCCCCCGCCGGTCGTACGCCACGACGCGGAAGCGTTCCGACAGGGGCACGGCCAACGGTGCCACGGTGCCCCCGGTGGACATGGCCCCGCTGACGAGGATGACCGCAGGCCCCTCGCCGGTGCTCACGTAGGCGATGGAGGTACCGTCCGCCGAAATGGTCTTCTTGTCCATGCCTGTGCAGATTGCCGTACGGCACGGATCTAATCGCTCACGACACTTCGACTTCGTAGAAGCAGAGGTGGTCCTTGATCTCGGCCACGTCCGGTTTCGGATCCGGGTAGGCCCAGACGAGGTCGGCCGCGTCCGGCAGCGACCAGTAGGAGGCCGTTCCCTTGAACGGGCAGTAGGTGTGCGTGTCGGAGGGGGTCAGCAGGTCCAGCCGTACGTCCTCGGCCGGGAGGTAGTAGCGCACCGGACAGCCCGTCTCCCGCAGGAGAAGGGGCCGGTCGGTCTCCGCCAGGACCTGGTCGCCGTGGACGACCCGTACCCGCTGCGTGCCCTGCTCGATCGTGATCGTGTGTCCGTCAGCCATATCCGAACAGCGCTCGCGGGTGCCGGGTTCTTCCCGCGTACGGTGGCCCCATGCGAATCTGCGTCTTCCTCTCCGCCGCCGACCTCGACGACCGTTACACGCGCCCCGCGCGCGAGTTCGCGAAACTCCTGGGCAAGGGCGGGCACACGCTCGTGTGGGGCGGCTCCGACGTGGGTCTGATGAAGGTCGTGGCCGACGGGGTGCAGGAGGCGGGCGGCCGGCTCGCCGGCGTCTCCGTGGAGTTCCTGGCCGCGAAGGTCCGCCCGGGCGTCGACGAGATGGTGATCGCGAAGGACCTCGCCGAGCGCAAGAAGCTGCTCCTGGAGAAGGCCGACGCGGTGGTGATCATGGTCGGGGGCACGGGGACCCTGGACGAGGCCACGGAGATCCTGGAACTGAAGAAGCACGGCCACACGGACATGCCGGTGGTCCTGCTCAACACCGAGGGCTTCTACGACGGCCTGAAGGAACAGTTCCGCCGCATGGAGGACGAGGGCTTCCTGCCCTGTCCGCTGACCGACCTGGTGTTCTTCGCGGAGGAGCCGGTGGGGGCGCTGGCCTACCTGGAGGAGAGCCAGGGCGTGGAGTGAACTCCGACTGATGCGAGCATGGCGGGCATGGCTACACATGTGATCACCGGAGCGGGCTCCGGCATCGGCGCGGCCGTCGCCCGCCGCCTGCACGCGCGCGGGGACGAACTCGTCCTCCACGCGCGCGACGCGGGCCGCGCGAAGGAGCTGGCGGCGGAGTTCCCCGGCGCGAAGACGCTGGTCGGCGATTTGGCGGACCCGGACAAGCTGTCCTGGGCCTTCTCGCACCAGACGCTTCCGGACCGGGTGGACTCCCTGCTGCACATCGCCGGGGTGGTGGACCTGGGCCCGGTGGGCGACCTGACGCCGAAGTCCTGGCGCCACCAGCTGAACGTCAACCTGATCTCCCCGGCCGAACTGACCCGCCACTTCCTCCCCCAACTCCGCGCCGCCCGCGGCCACGTCGTCTTCGTCAACTCGGGCGCCGGCCTCAACGCCCACGCCGACTGGGCCGCGTACGCCGCGTCGAAGCACGGCCTGAAGGCCCTGGCGGACTCGCTCCGCCACGAGGAACACGCCAACGGCGTCCGCGTCACCACCGTCTACCCCGGCCGCACGGCAAGCCCCATGCAGGCCAAGGTCCACCAGCAGGAGGGCAAGGAGTACGACGCGTCGAAGTGGATCGACCCCGAGTCGGTGGCGACGACGATCCTGATGGCCCTGGACCTACCGAGGGACGCGGAGGTCAACGACCTGACGGTGCGACCGGGGCGGTGATCTCGCCCCCGCCGCCCCCAGACCCCCGCTTCGGCCCTGAACGGGCCTCGTCCTCGAACTCCCCCAGAGGGGGGGCACCCCCGGACGGGCTGAGTACGTCAGCCCCTCCGGCGTTTGAGGAGCGGAGCCCCCTGGGACGGGACGGGACGGGTAGGGGCGGCGGGGGCGAAAACAATACGTAGGCTTCACCGCGTGAACGAAAACCCCACCTTCGCCCCCGCCACCGGCGTCGGTTCCATGCCAGGCACCGATGCCCGTGAGGCAGCCAAGACCGTCACCGGGTCCTTCGAGGACTTCCCGTTCCTCGCCGAACTGCCTGCCCGCGGCCCCGGCGCGGACATGATCGGGCGGACCGCCGGGATGCTGGTCGAGCTGTACGCGCGCGTGGAGCCCAGCGGCTGGCGGATCGGGGACCGGCCGGGGCGGGACACCAGGCGGGCCCGGTCGTGGCTGGGGGAGGACCTGGACGCGCTGGAGGAGTTCACCCAGGGGTACGAGGGGCAGCTGAAGGTCCAGGCCGTGGGGCCCTGGACCTTGGCCGCCGCGCTGGAGCTGAGGAACGGTGAGGCCGCCCTCTCCGACCCCGGCGCCTGCCGCGACCTCGCCGCCTCGCTCGCCGAGGGCCTGCGGCTGCACCTGGAGGAGATCCGGCGGCGCGTCCCCGGTGCCCAACTCGTCCTCCAGCTCGACGAGCCCTCCCTCATCGCCGTACTGCGCGGCCAGGTCAAGTCCGCCAGCGGCTACCGCACCCACCGGGCCGTGGACCGGCAGCTCGTCGAGTCGACCCTCCGGGACGTCGTCGGGGTTCACGGCGACGGCCCCGTCGTGGTCCACTCGTGCGCACCCGACGTCCCGTTCGCGCTGCTGCGCCGGGCGGGCGCGGCGGCGATCTCCTTCGACTTCTCGCTCCTCACCGAACGTGACGACGACGCGATCGGCGAGGCGGTGGAAGGGGGTACCCGGCTCTTCGCCGGTGTCGTCCCGGGCACGGACGGCCCATTGTCAGACCCTGCCGGTAGCGTCATGGGTGTCAGGACGTTGTGGCGCAGGCTGGGGCTGTCACCGGGGCTTCTCGCGGAGGCGGTCACGCTCACGCCGTCGTGCGGACTCGCGGGGGCCTCCCCGGAGTACGCGCGCAAGGCGCTCGCCCACTGCGTCCGGGCGGCGAGATCCCTCGCGGACAACCCAGAGTAACGGGAGGACAACACGGTGGCCGGCGACAAGCAAGCGGAGACGACGGTGCCCGCCGAGGCGCGGGAGAAGCACGCGAAGCTCGCTGAGCAGATCGAGGAGCACCGCTTCCGGTACTACGTGAAGGACGCTCCCGTCATCAGCGACGCGGAGTTCGACAAGCTCCTGCGCTCGCTGGAAGCGCTGGAGGACGAGTATCCGGAGCTGCGCACCCCGGACTCGCCGACCCAGAAGGTCGCGGGCGCCTACGAGACGGAGTTCACGGCGGTCCAGCACCGCGAGCGCATGCTGTCGCTGGACAACGCCTTCGACGACCTGGAGCTCGCCGCCTGGGCCGAGCGCGTCCACAAGGACGTCGGCACTTCGAAGTACCACTTCCTGTGCGAGCTCAAGGTCGACGGCCTCGCCGTCAACCTCACCTACGAGCACGGCCGCCTCACCCGCGCGGCGACCCGGGGCGACGGCCGCACCGGCGAGGACATCACCCCCAACGTCCGTACGATCGCGGACATTCCGGACCGTCTGAAGGGCGACCGCATCCCCGACCTCGTGGAGATCCGCGGCGAGGTCTACTTCCCGATGGAGAAGTTCGAGGAGCTCAACGCCCGCTTGGTCGGGGCCGGCGACAAACCCTTCGCCAACCCGCGCAACGCGGCCGCCGGTTCGCTCCGCCAGAAGGACCCACGCGTCACCGCGACCCGCCCGCTGCACATGGTCGTCCACGGCATCGGCGCCCTGGAGGGCTTCGACGGCATGACCCGCCTGTCGGAGGCGTACGACCTGCTGAAGACCTGGGGCCTGCCCACCGCCCGGCACAACAAGGTGGTCGACGACCTCGACGGCGTGCGGGAGTTCATCGCGTACTTCGGCGAGAACCGCCACTCCGTGGAGCACGAGATCGACGGGGTCGTCGTCAAGCTCGACCAGATTCCCCTCCAGGGCCGGCTCGGCTCCACGTCGCGCGCGCCGCGCTGGGCGATCGCGTACAAGTACGCGCCGGAGGAGGTCAACACCAAACTCGTCAACATCCGCGTGGGCGTGGGCCGTACGGGCCGGGTGACGCCGTACGCCCAGGTGGAGCCGGTCACGGTCGCGGGCTCGGAGGTCGAGTTCGCCACCCTGCACAACCAGGACGTCGTGAAGCTGAAGGGCGTCCTCATCGGCGACACCGTCGTGCTGCGCAAGGCCGGTGACGTCATCCCGGAGATCCTCGGGCCCGTCGTCGACCTGCGCGACGGCAGCGAGCGCGAGTTCGTGATGCCGGCCGAGTGCCCCGAGTGCGGTACGGCGCTTCGGCCCATGAAGGAGGGCGACGTCGACCTGCGTTGCCCGAACGCCCGCACCTGCCCGGCCCAGTTGCGCGAGCGCCTGTTCTACCTGGCGGGCCGCAAGGCGCTGGACATCGAGCACTTCGGCTATGTCGCGGCCGCCGCGCTCACCAAGCCGTTGGAGCCGGCCGAGCCGCCGTTGGTGGACGAGGGCGACCTGTTCGACCTGACCGTCGAGCAGCTGCTGCCCATCAGGGCGTATGTCCTCGACCAGGACAGTGGGCTGCCCAAGCGGGATCCGAAGACCGGCGAGGAGAAGATCGCCACGGTCTTCGCCAACCAGCAGGGCGAGCCGAAGAAGAACGCGGTCGCGATGCTGGAGAACATCGCAGCCGCCAAGGAGCGCCCGCTCGCCCGGATCATCACCGGCCTGTCGATCCGTCACGTCGGCCCGGTCGCCGCCGAGGCGCTGGCCCGCGAGTTCCGCTCCATCGACCGCATCGAACAGGCCAGTGAGGAGGAGTTGGCGAACACCGACGGTGTGGGCCCCATCATCGCCGCCTCGCTCAAGGAGTGGTTCGCCGAGGAATGGCACCAGGAAATCCTCCGCAAGTGGAAAGCCGCCGGCGTCCGCATGGAGGAAGAGGGCTCCGGCGAGGACGAGGGGCCGCGTCCGCTGGAAGGGCTTACCGTCGTCGTCACCGGCACGCTGGAGCACTTCACCCGCGACGGTGCCAAGGAGGCACTGCAAAGTCGTGGAGCGAAGGTGACCGGTTCGGTTTCGAAGAAGACGTCTTTTGTTGTCGTAGGTGACAGCCCTGGGTCCAAGTACGACAAGGCCATGCAGCTCAAGGTGCCTGTTCTGAACGAGGACGGCTTCAATGTCCTGTTGGAACAGGGGCCCGAAGCGGCGGCCGAAGTTGCTCTGCCCACAGCGGAGTAGCGGTTGAAGGCCACCGGATCGGCGCATACCAGATGCATACGGGTGGCTAGGGCGCATTCGGGCAACCGTTGACGACCGGTGCCCGTGGAAGCCTTCTGCGGCCTACTGTTGAGGGGTGCGCCTGCCGTGCCCAGCTGCGGTTGGGGCATCCCCTTGCTCTGAGAGGGCTTTCAAGGGCGAGGGGAAGGGTTTTCCAACGCGGTGCCGTTGAAGGTAGTTGTCGGGCATCGGGCCGCGTGGCGTGGGCACCGCCGGCTGTGAGAGGGACGGGAATGGAACCGACCGAGAGCGCCGCCCCGAACTCACGGCTGCGCCGGATGGCCGGCGTGTGGCGGGAGTGGGCGACGCGGACCGCGGAGCGTTCGCGCTCGGAAAGAGGCGCGGAGAGCGCCGCCGGGCAGCGCACCGCGACGGAGGGTCGCACCACCGTGCAGCTCGGCGCCGAGCACTCCACCGATCTGCAGGGCTCCGAGCAGGAACGGCACCTGTCCTGGCCCGCGCTGCCCGCGGCGGTCGTCGCGGCGGCCGGGTTCGTCCTCGGCGCCGGGTTCTACCGGGCGTTCACCGGCCACCACGCCCTCTTCCCGTCCGGCACCGTCGGCTGGTCGCTGGCCGTGCTGACCGGCATCATCGTCGGCCACCTGGTCGCGCTCGGCCGCGCCCGCTGGTGGGGCGGCACCGGCTCCGGCGCCGCCCTCACCCTCGCCGTGCTGATGCTGTACGGCTGGGTGCCCGCCGGCATGGTCAGCCTCACCGTCGTCGTCCTGGTCGGCACCGCCCGCCGGGGCCGCTGGCGCCAGGGCGTGCTGCACGGCGCGGTCGACATCCTCGGCATCGCCGCCGGGGCCCTCGTGCTGGCCGCCTTCGGCCGCGTGCCGACCGTCGAGAACCCCTTGAACCCCGACACCTGGACGCTCTACACCGCCCCCGGCGTGGTCCTCGTCGCCGCCGCCTATCTCGCGGTCACCCGGGTCCTGCTCTGGTATCTGCACGCCCCGCGCGGCGGCCTGCCCACCGTCGCCCGCACCGCGCTGGTCAGACAAGGTCTGGTCGCTGTCGCCCTGCTCGGCATCACACCGCTGGTGTGTGTGGTCGCCACCGCCAAGCCCCTGCTGCTGCCGCTGTTCTCCATCCCCCTCATCGCCCTCGACTCCACCCTGTGGATCGCGCGGGCCAGGGCGGAGGAGCAGCTGCGCGATCCGCTGACCGGACTGCCCAACCGGCAGTGGCTGCTGGAGCGCATCTGGACCGCGCTCGACGACGCCGAGCGCATCGGCGCCCGGTCCGCCCTGATGCTGATCGACCTCGACCGGTTCCGTTCGGTCAACGACACGCTCGGTCATCTCGCCGGTGACCGGTTGCTGTTGCAGATAGCTGACCGGCTGCGCCTCGCCCTGCCCCGCGGAGCGGAGGCCGCGCGGCTCGGCGGCGACGAGTTCGCCGTCTTACTGCCCGTGGCCGACTCCACCACGTCCGCGACCCGGGTCGCCCGCGGCCTCGTCACCGCCCTCAGCTCCCCGCTCGACCTCGACGGGCTCACCCTGGTGCTGGAGGCGAGCGCCGGCGTCGCCGTCTTCCCCGACCACGCCCTCGACGCCGAGGGGCTGCTGCGGCGCGCGGACGTGGCGATGTACCAGGCGAAGCGGGACCGCACGGGCGTAGAGGTCTACGAGTCGAAGCGGGACTCCAACACGCCGGACCGGCTGGGCCTGCTGGGGGATCTGCGCCGGGCCCTGGACGCGCACGAGGTCGAGCTGCACTACCAGCCGAAGGTCCGCTTCGACGGACAGGTCGCCGGTCTGGAGGCCCTGGTGCGCTGGGTGCATCCCGAGCGGGGGAAGGTGCCGCCGGACGAGTTCATAGCGATCGCCGAGTCCTCGGGGCTGATGCCGCACCTGACCGAGTACGTGCTGGAGACGGCGCTCGGACAGGTGGCGCGGTGGCGTGCCCAGGGCCTGTACGTGCCCGTCGCGGTCAACGTCTCACCGCGCGACGTCCACACCCCCGGATTCGCCGGCTCCGTCGCCGCGCGCCTGGCCCGGCACGGCGTCCCGGCGGGAGCGCTCCAGCTGGAGATAACGGAACACGTCCTCCTGGAGGACCCGCAGCGCGCCGCCGACACCCTCGCCGGGCTGACCGGACACGGCGTGAAGATGTCCCTGGACGACTTCGGCACGGGCTACTCGTCCCTCGTGCACCTCAGACGGCTGCCGGTGAGCGAGCTGAAGATCGACCGCTCGTTCGTGGCGAGGCTGGCGGTGGACAACGAGGACGCGGAGATCGTGCGCTGCACGGTGGACCTCGCACATTCGCTCGGCCTGCTGGTGGTCGCCGAGGGCGTCGAGGACGACGAGACGTGGGAACGCCTGCGGGACCTGGGCTGCGACGCCGTACAGGGATGGCTGGTCGCGGCGGCGATGCCGCCCGAGGAGACGACGGCGTGGCTGCGGGCGCGGGGTTCGCGGGGGTGGGTGCGGCCGAAGGCGGCGCTTCCTGCGGCGGAGTGAGTTCGAGGCACGGGGGGCGTAGCGACCTTCCCGCGCGTAGGAGTTCTGGGCGCCAACGGCTCACCTGCGCGTTGCAGTACGGCACCCCGGGGGAAACTGTTTCACGGGCATCAGCCCCCGCCCCATAGGATTGGCCCCAAACCACACACTCTCACCCCAGAGGATCGCTGCATGCCTGGCATCACGCGCGAGGAGGTCGCCCACCTCGCCCGGCTGGCGCGTCTGGAGCTGAAGCCCGAAGAGCTTGAACACTTCGCGGGACAGCTGGACGACATCATCGGCGCGGTGGCCCGCGTCAGCGAGGTCGCCGACCAAGACGTACCGCCGACCTCTCACCCGCTGCCGCTGACGAACGTCATGCGCGCGGACGAGGTCCGTCCCTCGCTCACCCCCGAGCAGGCGCTCTCCGGCGCCCCGGCCCAGGAGCAGCAGCGTTTCAAGGTGCCGCAGATCCTGGGGGAGGACTAAGACCACCATGACGGACATCATTAAGCTCACCGCCGCCGAGACCGCCGCGAAGATCGCCTCCGGCGAGCTCACCGCGGTCGAGGTCACCGAGGCCCACCTCGCCCGCATCGAGGCCGTCGACGAGAAGGTGCACGCCTTCCTGCACGTCGCCCGCGAGGGCGCCCTGGCCCAGGCCCGTGCCGTCGACGAGAAGCGGGCCAGGGGCGAGAAGCTCGGTCCGCTGGCCGGCGTTCCCCTCGCGCTCAAGGACATCTTCACCACCGAGGGCGTTCCGACGACCGTCGGTTCGAAGATCCTGGAGGGGTGGATCCCGCCGTACGACGCCACCCTCACCAAGAAGCTCAAGGCCGCTGACGTCGTCATCCTCGGCAAGACCAACATGGACGAGTTCGCCATGGGGTCGAGCACCGAGAACAGCGCGTACGGGCCGACCGGCAACCCCTGGGACCTCACCAAGATCCCCGGCGGGTCCGGCGGTGGTTCCGCCGCCGCGCTCGCGTCCTTCCAGGCGCCGCTCGCCATCGGCACCGACACCGGCGGCTCCATCCGCCAGCCGGCCGCCGTCACCGGCACGGTGGGCGTGAAGCCGACGTACGGGGCCGTGTCCCGTTACGGCATGGTCGCCTTCTCCAGCTCCCTGGACCAGGGCGGGCCCTGCGCCCGTACGGTCCTGGACGCGGCCCTGCTGCACGAGGTCATCGCCGGGCACGACCCGTTCGACTCCACCTCCATCGACGCCCCGGTCCCGCCGGTCGTCGAGGCCGCCCGCAACGGCAGCGTCGAGGGCATGCGCGTCGGCGTGGTCAAGCAGTTCCGCGGCGAGGGCTACCAGGCCGGCGTCATCCAGCGCTTCGACGAGTCCGTCGCTCTGCTCAAGGAGCTGGGCGCCGAGATCGTCGAGCTGGACTGCCCGTCCTTCGACCTCGCGCTCTCGGCGTACTACCTGATCGCGCCCTCCGAGTGCTCCTCCAACCTCGCCCGCTTCGACGGCCTGCGCTACGGCCTGCGGACCGGCGACGACGGCACGCACTCCGCCGAGGAGGTCACCTCCCTCACCCGTGAGGCGGGCTTCGGCCCCGAGGTCAAGCGCCGCATCATGCTCGGCACGTACGCCCTGTCGAGCGGGTACTACGACGCGTACTACGGCTCCGCCCAGAAGGTCCGTACGCTCATCACCCGCGACTTCGAGAAGGCCTTCGAGCAGGTCGACGTGATCGTCTCGCCGACGACGCCGACCACCGCCTTCGCGATCGGCGAGCGTGCCGACGACCCGATGGCGATGTACCTCGCCGACCTGTGCACCATCCCGACCAACCTCGCGGGCAACGCGGCCATGTCGCTGCCCTGCGGTCTGGCTCCGGAGGACAACCTCCCGGTCGGCCTGCAGATCATCGCCCCGGCGCTGAAGGACGACCGGCTGTACAAGGTCGGGGCGGCCGTAGAGGCGGCCTTCGTGGAAAGGTGGGGTCACCCGCTGATCGAGGAGGCTCCGTCGCTGTGAGTAAGGCACTGTCCAAGGCCAAGGGCTTCAAGAAGTCCAAGTCCGGCCTGTACCTGTCCATGGCCACCACCGCGTTCGGCGCGGTCAGTGTCGCCAAGCAGGCCAAGCTGGCCCGCACCGAGAGCGACACGCTGCGCCTGATCGACGCCGCCGTGTCCGCCGCCGCGATCGCCACCGGCCTCGCCATCCTCTACCGCGAGCTGAAGCGGCTGGGCGACGACGACGTCCTGCTGGGCTGAGAGGGAAGTTTCACCGTGACCACCACGACCGACCTGGTGTCGTACGAGGACGCACTCGCGTCGTACGACCCCGTCATGGGCCTTGAGGTCCATGTCGAACTCGGCACCAAGACCAAGATGTTCTGCGGCTGTTCGACCGAACTCGGTCAGGACGCCAACACGCAGACCTGCCCCGTCTGCCTCGGCCTGCCCGGCGCGCTCCCGGTCGTCAACGCGACCGGCGTCGAGTCCGCGATCAAGATCGGTCTCGCGCTGAACTGCGAGATCGCCGAGTGGTGCCGCTTCGCCCGGAAGAACTACTTCTATCCGGACATGCCGAAGAACTTCCAGACCTCCCAGTACGACGAGCCGATTGCCTTCAACGGCTACCTGGACGTTCAGCTGGAGGACGGCGAGACCTTCCGTGTGGAGATCGAGCGCGCCCACATGGAGGAGGACACCGGCAAGTCGACCCACGTGGGCGGCGCGACGGGCCGTATCCACGGCGCCTCGCACTCGCTGCTCGACTACAACCGCGCCGGCATCCCCCTCATCGAGATCGTCACCAAGCCGATCGAGGGCGCGGGCGAGCGTGCCCCCGAGGTGGCGAAGGCGTACGTCCGTGAGCTGCGCGAGCTCATCAAGGCGCTCGGTGTGTCGGAAGCCCGCATGGAGATGGGGCAGATGCGCTGCGACGTGAACCTGTCGCTGCGCCCGAACGGCACCGAGAAGTTCGGTACCCGCTCGGAGACGAAGAACGTCAACTCGCTGCGGTCCGTGGAGCGTGCGGCCCGTTACGAGATCCAGCGGCACGCGGCCGTGCTGAGCAGCGGCGGGACGATCATCCAGGAGACCCGGCACTTCCATGAGGACACGGGGTCGACGACCTCGGGCCGCGTGAAGGAAGAGGCCGAGGACTACCGGTACTTCCCCGAGCCGGACCTGGTGCCGGTGGCCCCCTCGCGCGAGTGGGTCGAGGAGATCCGGGCGGCGCTTCCCGAGCTGCCGCTGGCCCGTCGCACCCGGCTCCTCGCGGAGTGGGGCATCTCGGCCACCGACATGCAGGCGATCCTCAACGCCGGCGCCCTGGAGCCGATCGTCGCCACGATCGACGCGGGTGCCGACGCGGCCTCCGCCCGCAAGTGGTGGATGGGTGAACTCGCCCGCAGCGCCAACGAGTCGGGCAAGTCGCTCGACGAGCTGGCCATCACCCCGGCGCAGGTCGCCCGGGTCACCGAGCTGGTCTCGAAGGGTGACCTGAACGACAAGTTGGCCCGCCAGGTCATCGAGGGCGTTCTCGCGGGCGAAGGCACCCCGGACGAGGTCGTCGACAAGCGCGGTCTGAAGGTCGTCTCCGACGAGGGCGCCCTCACCACCGCCGTCGAGGAGGCCATCGCCGGCAACCCGGGCATCGCCGACAAGATCCGTGGCGGCAAGGTGGCCGCGGCCGGCGCCCTGGTCGGCGCGGTCATGAAGGCGACCCGGGGTCAGGCCGACGCGGCCCGCGTCAAGGAGCTGATCCTGGAGAAGCTGGGCGTCAGCGAGGGCTGATCCCAGTTCTTCCACAGCCTCTGGGGTGATGCACAGGCCTGGTGCATCACCCCAGCTGCTGTCTAGGTGCGGCGTCCTACGACCCGTACGAAGCCCAGCGTGCGGCCCTGGTCCGCCCGCACCATCTCACCGACCTCGCGGGCCATGGTGCGATGGAACTCCTCCGGGCTCTCCTCGGCGATCACATCGCACCACAGCAGCCAGTCCCGCCAGCCGTCCGGCTGCCAGTCGGCCGTCTCGACCTCGACGGTGCCACTGCGGGCCCAGTGCCGACGCCACCAGTCGGCGGTGTGAAAGCACCAGAAGTCGGGCTGCCACCACTGCTTGAGATGCTCCGGCGGCTCGATGCCGTCCGGCTCCTCACGCAGGGCCGGTACGACGACCCCGATCCGCCCGCCCGGCTTGAGCAGCCGGGTCAGCGTGGGCAGATACAGGTCGTTCGTGCCGAAGTACTGGTAGGCGTCGATGCTCACGATCGCGTCGAAGCTGCCTTCGGCGAACGGCAGGTCGTGCGCCTCGGCGTGCACGGGAAGCACACGGTCGGCGAAACCGGCCTCGGAGATGCGCTGCGCGTTCTCGTCCGGCTTGACCCACAGGTCGGCCGCGGTGACCTGGGCGTGGAACTCCCGGGCCAGGAAGACCGAGGTCATCGCCCGGCCGCAGCCCAGGTCGAGGACGCGGGCACAGGGGCGCAGGGCTTCCAGGCCGAGGGCGGGGGCCAGCCACTCCAGCAGCCACAGTGCGTTCGGGCCCATCTGGTTCTCGATGACCCAGCGGACGTCGTAGCCGTTGCTGCGCGGGTAGCGGGCGTGGGTCAGCCGCTGGGTGAGGTCCTCACTCGAGGTCCTCGGGGTGATGTCTGGCATCGGTGAACGGGCTCCTTGAGTCCTGGAAGACGGAGAGGGATACGGAGGAGCTCGGCCGGACGCTCAAACAATGCACCTGCCCAGGTCGGCGGCGGTGTGCCGCGGCAACGGCTGACCTTCGGAAGCTAGCAGCCCGCTCTGCGGACCCGCATCCGGTTTCTCAGCGCGACGCGCTACGCTCGCCCGCCATGAGTGGACGCGGTGATTCCGAGATATCCGAGACGAGGGAGGACCGGACCGAAGCGCCCGAGGACGAGCGCGTCGAGGAACCGGAGGACGTCGAGGAACCGGAGGATGTCGAGGAACTGGAAGATGTCGAGGACCCCGCGCAGGTGGCGCGGCGGGCCCGCTGGGCGGCTGCTGTCGCCGGGATGCTTCTGGCCCTCGCCGGGCTGTCCGCGTCGGTGATACGGGCCACCGGGTCCGCGCCGGCCCTCGTCCCGGCCGCCTATGCGTGCGGCGCCGCCGTCTGCGCGCTCGCCGCTTTCCTCGGCTCGCGGGGACGTACGCGCCGGGCGCTGTGGCTGCTCGTGACCGGCGTGATGGTGATGGCACTGGGGGATCAGTTCGACTGATGTGAAAGCCGTCACTCACGAACGACAGAGTGGCCGTTACTGTCCTGTGATCTGCCTCCCACTCGTGTGAATAAACCCACGAACGCGGCAAACGATCATTTTCGCCTGCGAGAGTTTGCTTCACATCGCTCACGCGTTCTTTGCGGGCTGTTCACTTCATGAACGACTGTTCCCGGTCAAAGATCCATAAATCGTCCCTGGGAGCTCGTTCGTGGCAGCCCTTGCGCGCTGGTGTGTACAACGCCGCCTCCTCCCCCTCCTGCTGTGGCTCCTGGCCTTCGGCGGGGTGAGCGCGGCCGCCGCCGTCACGGGCTCCGCCTACTCGAACGACTACGAGGTCCCCGGCACCGAGTCGGGCCGCGCCACCCAGCTCCTCGAGGACGGTTTCCCCGGCCTCGGCGGCGACAGTGACACCGTCGTCTGGCACACCGACTCCGGCACGGTCCGCGCCGCCGACGTCGAACAGACCATGACGCGCACCCTGCACGAGATCGCGGACCTGCCCGGCGTCGCGGCCGTGGGCAGCCCGTACGACAAGCAGGGCGCCGCCCAGATCAGCGAGGACGGGCACACGGCGTACGCCACCGTCACCTTCGACGTCGGCGCCGAGACCCTCGACAAGGGTGAGGCGCAGGCCGTGGTGAGCGCGGCCAAGGCCGCCGAGGCCGACGGACTCCAGGTGGAGCTGGGCGGCAGCGCCGTCGGGCTCACCGAGTCGCCGGGCGGGCATCTCGCCGAGGTCGTCGGGGTGGCCGTCGCCGCCCTCGTGCTGTTCCTCGCCTTCGGCTCGCTCGCCGCCTCACTGCTGCCCATCGCCACCGCACTGGTCGGCGTCGGCACCGCGTACGCCGGGATCGTGCTGCTCGGGCACGCCATGACCGTCGCCGACTTCGCACCCATGCTCGGGATGCTCATCGGGCTGGGCGTCGGCATCGACTACGCGCTGTTCATCGTCACCCGGCACCGGCGCGGCCTGAAACGCGGGCTGTCCGTCACCGAGTCGATCACGAACGCCGTGGCGACCACCGGACGCGCGGTCGTGTTCGCGGGTGCCACGGTGTGCATCGCCCTGCTCGGGATGCTGATCCTCCGGCTCGGCTTCCTCAACGGCGTCGCGATAGCCGCGTCCCTGACCGTGGTCCTGACGGTCGCGGCCTCCGTGACCCTGCTGCCCGCCCTGCTGTCCTTCATCGGCATGCGTGCCCTGAGTCGCCGCGAGCGGCGCCGGCTGACGGAGCACGGCCCCGAGCCCGAGCTGCCGACCGGGTTCGCCGCCCGCTGGTCGGCGTTCGTGGAGCGCCACCCCAAGGTGCTCGGCGCCATCGCCCTGGCCGTCATCACGGTCCTCGCACTGCCCACCCTCGGCCTGCGCCTGGGCACCTCCGACCAGGGCAACAACCCCGAGTCCTCCACCACCCGCCAGGCCTACGACCTCCTCGCCGACGGCTTCGGCCCCGGCGTGAACGGCCCCCTCACCCTGGTCACCAAGGTCGACGGCGGCGACGACAAGCTCGCCCTCGACAACCTCGACGCCACCCTGCGCACCACCGAGGGCGTCGCGTCGGTGACCCCGGTGACGTACGACTCCGGCGGCGACACCGCGTATCTCACCGTCGTACCGGAGTCGTCCCCGCAGTCGCAGCAGACCAGTGACCTCGTCGACCGGCTGCGCTCCGAGGTCCTGCCACGCGCCGAGACCGGCACCTCGCTCGATGTGCACGTCGGCGGTATGACGGCCGGCTACGACGACTTCGCCGACGTGATCGTCGGCAAGCTGCCGCTGTTCGTCGGCGTCGTCATCGGCCTGGGCTGTCTGCTGCTCCTGCTGGCCTTCCGGTCCGTCGGCATCCCGCTGAAGGCCGCCGTGATGAACGTGGCCGCGGTCGCCGCCGCGTTCGGCGTCGTCGTCGCGATCTTCCAGTGGGGGTGGGGGAGCGAGCTGCTGGGGCTGGGCCGCGCGGGTCCGATCGAGCCCTTCCTCCCGGTCATCATGGTGTCGGTGCTGTTCGGCCTCTCCATGGACTACCAGGTCTTCCTCGTCAGCCGGATGTACGAGGAGTGGCTGGAGACCGGTGACAACCGGCGGGCCGTCCGGGTCGGCCTCGCCGAGACCAGCCGGGTGATCAACTCCGCCGCGGTCATCATGATCTCGGTGTTCCTCGCCTTCGTCCTCAGCGGCGACCGGGTGATCGCCATGTTCGGCATCGCGCTGGCCGCCGCCGTCGCCCTGGACGCCTTCGTCCTGCGCACACTCCTCGTCCCCGCCCTGATGCACATGCTCGGCGGCGCCAACTGGTGGCTGCCCCGCTGGCTCGACCAGCGCATGCCGCGCATCAGCATCGAGCCGCCCGAGTCCCGTGCCGCCCATGAGAGGCTGGCCGCCGTGACGGACGCCGAGGTGGCGGACGTGCTGGCGGGGGAGGAGCGACAACGGGATGTACGCGATATCGCTGGGTGACGACGGAGCCGAACTGCGGCCCCTTGAGCCATGGCATGCCCAGGAGTTCCTCGCCCACCTGGAGCGGGGGAGGGACTTCATCAACCAGTACGTCCCCTTCGGCTCCAAGGCCGTCGACGTGGACTCCGCGCGCGAGGCACTCCAGCGGTACGCCGACATGCGCGCCGCCGACACCGGATCCCTGCACGGCATCTGGCTGGACGGAAAACTCGTGGGCGGCGTGCTCTTCCTCAACTTCGAGGCGGAGAACGCCAACTGCGAGGTCGGCTGCTGGCTGGAACCCGCGGGCACCGGGCGCGGGCTCGTCACGCGCGCGATGCGCGTGCTCATCGACTTCGCGATCGAGCAGCGCGGCATCCACCGCGTCGAGTGGATCGCCTCCGCCGGGAACACGCCCAGCCTGAACGTGGCCCGGCGCCTCGGCATGACCCGCGACGGCGTGCGGCGGGAGAGCTACCCCTATCGTGGGGTGCGGCACGACCTCGAGGTGTGGTCGATCCTGGCCCCCGAGTGGCGTGAGGCACGCGCGCGTGCCGCCCACAACGACCATGAAGAGTCCTCTCGATCATCACTCGATCATTAAGAGACCTCTCAGACAGCGTCCGTACGGTGCGAGGCATGGGAACGAAGACAGTGGACGAGACCGGCGCCGGCAGCGGCACCGAGGTGAAGACCGACGAGGAGAAGGTGGACGTCGTCAAGACGACCGACGCCACCGGCTCCGCCGACGCCGACCAGGCGACGGAGACCGACGAGACCGAGGAAGAGGTGGCCGCCGAGGCGCCGGAAGAGGGCCCCTCCGGCGTCGGCCAGGGCGCGGGCGCGGTCGTCTCCGCGGCGCTCGGCCTTGTCTCCCTGAGCGGCGGTTGGCTCGGTACGGTCGCCTCGGCGCGGCAGTCCCTCTACGCCCAGCTGGAGTCCTCGACGTCGTCGTCCCAGAACGTCTCCAAGCTCCTTGAGCAGGGCTACGGGGACGCCTGGAACGCCACCGCCCTGTGGGCCGGCGCTTTCGCGCTCGTCGCGCTGATCGTCGGCGTCGTCGTGCTCGCCCGGCCCGCGTTCGGGGCGCCCGGCAAGCCGCAGGCCGTGTGGATCAAGTCGGTCGCCTGGGGCGGCGTCTCGCTGGGCGTCATCGGCCTGCTCCTGGCCGTACTCAAGTACACCGACGTCCTGCTCGGCGTGCCGTCAGTGGGCTGAATCACCGCAGGTCCCGAGGGGCCTCAGGGCTGCCGTAAGCACATCGGACGGCGCTCTGAGGCCCCTTAGGCGTGTCTTGGGCACCCCCCGCCGCCGAAGATGCGGAACTCTCCCGATGTGGCGGACCCGCCTGGGAGACGAAGGTGGAGGCATCGCGACAAGCGAGCCCGACATCCGACTCTCACCAGGAAAAACGAGGGATCCACCATGTACGAGTACGAACTCCAGCAGCTCCGTGCCGCCGAACTGATCCGCCAGGCCGAGCACGAACGCCTGGTCCGCGAGGCCGTCCGCGGCCGCCGCGCCGCGAAGCGCTCCGCTGAGGGCGCGGCGGCCGCGGAGGCGCATACGTGGCGCCTCCGCAGGCATCGGCAGCCACGCGCCGCGTGAAGGCGGGGGAGACGGGGGAGACGGGGCTGAAGGGCGGCGCCGGTCCGCCTGTCTCAGCCTGTCCGGGGGTGCCCCCTCCGGGGGAGTTCGAGGACGAGACCCGTTCAGGGTCGAAGCGGGGGTCTGGGGGCGGCAGCCCCCAGAAAACCGGTGCCGGGCTGTCAGGGGCGCGTGCGATGCTCGGCCCCGTGGAGAGCAGGTCTGTCAGTCCCGTGTTCGTCGGCCGCACAACCGAGTTGGAGACCCTGAACGGCGCCCTCGCCCTTGCCGCCGGAGGCAACCCGCAGGCGTTGATGATCGGCGGTGAGGCCGGGGTCGGCAAGACGCGGCTCGTCGAGGAGTTCACCGCTGCCGCCGACCGCGCGGGCGCCGTCGTCGCGCTCGGCGGCTGTGTGGAGATCGGCGCCGACGGGCTGCCCTTCGCGCCGTTCTCCACCGCGCTACGAGCCCTGCGGCGCGCACTCCCGGGCGAGCTTGCCGACGCGGCCGCAGGGCAGGACGAGGAACTGGCCCGGCTGCTGCCCGAGTTGGGCGATCCGGCACTGTCCCGCGGGACGGACCGGTCCGACGAGGAGGGCATGGCCCGCCTCTTCGAACTCACCGCCCGTCTGCTGGAGCGCGTCGCCACCGGCCGCACGGTCGTCGTCGCCCTGGAGGACCTGCACTGGGCCGACGCCTCCACCCGCCACCTCCTCGCCTATCTCTTCCGCACCCTGCGCACCGGCCGCCTCGTCGTCCTGGCCACCTACCGCTCCGACGACATCCACCGCCGCCACCCGCTGCGTCCGCTCCTCGCCGAACTCGACCGGCTGCGCGCGGTCCGCCGTATCGAAGTCGGCCGCTTCAACCGCGCCGAGGTCGGCCGCCAGATCGCCGGCATCCTCGCCACCGAGCCCGACCCGGCCCAGGTCGACGAGATCTTCGAACGCTCCGACGGCAACGCCTTCTTCGTCGAGGAGCTCGCCGTCGCCGCCCACGAGGGCTGCCGCACCGGCCTCACCGACACCCTGCGCGACCTGCTCCTCGTGCGCGTGGAAGGGCTGCCCGAGGCTGCCCAGCGGGTCGCCCGGATCGTCGCCGAGGGCGGCTCCACCGTCGAGTACCGGCTGCTCGCCGCCGTCGCGGGGCTCGCCGAGGACGACCTCATCGAGGCGCTGCGGGCGGCCGTGAACGCCAACATCCTCATCGCCGCACCCGGCGGCGACGGCTACCGCTTCCGCCACTCCCTGGTCCGCGAGGCCGTCGGCGACGACCTGCTGCCCGGCGAACGCTCCCGCCTCAACCGCCGTTACGCACAGGCCCTGGAGGCCGACCCGACGCTCGTCCCGCCCGACGAGCGCGTCATGCGCCTGGCCAGCTACTGGTACCACGCCCACGACCCGGCCAAGGCCCTGCCCGCCGTCCTGGACGCCTCCGTCGCCGCCCGCCGCAGGCACGCCCACTCCGAGCAACTGCGGCTGCTGGAACGCGCGATGGAGCTGTGGGACTCCGCACCCGAGGACGTCCGGGCCACGCTGCGCCCGGTCGACTACACCGAGGTCTATCCGCCCAGCGGCTGCGATCCCGCGACCACACCCCTGCGCTACCTCGACCTGATGGCCGAGGCCGCCGTCGCCGGACGGCTGTGCGGGGAGCGCGAACGCGCCCTGAAGATCACCAAGCGGGCCCTGCGCCTCCTGGAGGACGAGGGCGGCGATCACCTGCGCGCCGCCTGGTTCTGGGTCCAGCGCTCCCGCCTGGTCGAGGCCCTGGCCCGCGGCGACGGCTGGCAGGAACTCGGCACCGCAAAGGAACTGGTGCGCGGCCTGCCGCCGTCCGAGGTGCACGCGGAGGTGCTGGCCACCACGGCCAACTGGGCGATGCTGCGCGATCCCGGCCCCGAGGCCATGTCGGCCGCCGAGCGCGCCGTCGAGTACGCGCGCATGGTGGGCGCCGAGGACATCGAACTGAACGCCCGCCTCACACTCGGCCAACTCCTGGTCGACGCCGGGCACATCGAGGCCGGACTGGCCCAGATGTACGAGGTCAGGGACGAGGTGACGGCCCGCGGCCTGACCACCGTGGTGGGCCGCAGCCATGTGAACCTCCCGTCCGTCCTGGAAGGCATCGGCCGCTCCGAGGACGCCGTCGGCATCCTGCGCGAGGGCCTGCGCCTCACCCAGGAATGGGGCCTGCGCGACTCCGAGGCGTGGGTCTGGGCGAACCTCGCCAAGTCACTGATCTCCCTCGGCCGCTGGGACGAGGCTGCCGAAGCCGCGGTCAACGCCCAGCAGACGGGGCAGTCGGCCAGGCCGCGCGGCGGCGGCTCCAACAGCCTCGCCCACCTCGCGCTCGCCCGCGGCGACATCGCCGAGGCCGCCCGCCATCTGGCCGCCGGCCGCGCCGCCTACGGCACGCACGACCCCATGCCCCAGAACAGCCTGCGGATGTCCTGCCTCGCCATCGGCACAGCCGCTGCCGAGGGCCGCCTCCTCGACGCCCGCGCAGAGGCCGACCGGGTTCTGAGCGCCGGTTTCCCGCCCGGCAGCCAGCGCTACGCCTGGCCGCTGCTGCTGGCCGCCGCCGTCGTCGAGTCCGACGCCCGCGTCCACGCGCTGCCCGCCGCACAGCAGGGTCGCGCCGCCTACCTGGAACGGCTCTTCGAGGCCACCCGCAAGCTCACCACCGGCGCACCCCTGTGGCTGGCCTACGAGAAGTGGACCCGAGCCGAACTCGCCCGGGCCGAGAACCGGGACACCCCCGACACCTGGTCTGACGTGATCACCGCCTTCGAAGCCCTGGAGCGCCCCTACGACCTCGCCCGGGTCCGCCACCGACTGGCCGAGGCCCTGCTCGCGATCGGTGGCGAGGACGAGCGCGCCCGCGCCACGGAACTGCTCCGTCTGACCCGAGCCACCGCCGTCCACCTCGGTGCCCGCCCGCTCGCCGACGCCGCGACCCACCTGGCCCAGCGAGCCCGCCTCACCCTCACCGCAGCCTCTTCCCCGCCCCCGACCGACCCGGCCGACTCCCTCGGCCTCACCACCCGGGAACGAGACGTCCTGCGCCTGGTCTCCGCCGGCCGCACCAACCGCCAGATCGCCGGGGAACTCTTCATCTCCCCGAAGACGGCCAGCGTGCATGTGTCGAACATCCTGGGGAAGCTCGGCGTCTCAGGGAGGGGCGAGGCGGCCGCGGTGGCACATCGGATGGGGTTGTTTCCGGCCGAAACGCTCAGGTCTGGCACGAGTGGCTGAGGTTTACGCTGTAAAGGACGATGGCCCCGGGAGGCTCCGTGTTCAACGCGTTCGAGGAACTCTTCGCACCCGGCCGCAAACACACCCGCGACGAACAGAACCGTCTGGAACTGACCCGTGAGGACGTCGGCGACAACGACCCCGGGCGCGGACCGATAGATCTCGCGTCCGGGAAGGTGGTCGTACGGCGGCCCGAGCCGTCGGCCGGGGAGGACGACGAGGACCTGGGCGACGGGGAGGCGTGAGGGCGGCTCCTCAGCTCACCTGCACCTCCAGGATTCTGTCGTCCCCGTCCTTCGGGCTGCCCCGGCCGTCCGTGTTGCTCGTCGTCACCCACAGTTTGTCGCCGCCCGCCGACACCACCGTCCGCAGTCGGCCGTGCTCGCTCTCCAGGAAGGCCTGGGGGTCCGCCGATGCCTCCGTGCCGTTCAGAGGGACGCGCCACAGGCGCTGGCCCTTCAGGCCGGCCATCCAGACTGAGCCCTCGGCGTAGGCGATGCCGCTGGGGGAGGCATCGTCCGTGCCCCACTGAGCCAGTGGGTTGTGGTACTGGGCGTCGTCGGACTTGCCCTCGACCTCCGGCCAGCCGTAGTTGTCGCCCGGCTTGATCGCGTTCAGCTCGTCCCAGGTGTCCTGGCCGAACTCCGCGGCGAACAGGCGCTGTTTGGCGTCCCAGGCCAGGCCCTGGACGTTCCGGTGGCCGTACGAGTACACGGGGGAGTCGGGGAAGGGGTTGCCCGGGGCCGGTTCACCTTCCGGCGTCAGGCGCAGGATCTTGCCGCCCGTGGACTCCTTGTCCTGGGACAGGCCCGTGTCGCCGCTCTCGCCCGTGCCCGCGTACAGCATCTTGTCCGGGCCGAAGGCGATCCGGCCGCCGTTGTGGATGAAGCCCTTGGGGATGCCCTTGAAGATCGTGTCGGGGGCGCCCAGTTGTTCGCCGGACGGCTTCTGCTCGTCGTACAGCATCCGGACGATGCGGTTGTCCGAGGCAGAGGTGAAGTACGCGTAGATCATGTGGTCCGAGGCGTAGTCCGGCGACAGGGCCAGGCCCATGAGGCCGCCCTCGCCCGCCGGTGACACCCCCGGCACCTCGCCCAGCTCGGACTTCTTGCCCGTCTCGCCGTCGATCCGCGTGATCGTGGCCTCGTCGCGGGAGGAGACGAGCAGGTCGCCGTCGGGGAGCGGGGCCAGGCCCCAGGGCGTGTGCAGGCCCTCGGCGACCGTGCGCAGCACCTTGACCGAGCCCTGTGCCGGCGGGGTCTCCTCGGTCCGGGACGGCGGCGACCCCGAAGCCGTGGTGCTCGATGCCGCGCTCCCACCCTGCCCCGGTGATCCCCCGTCTTCGGAGGAACAGCCGACCGTCAGCAGGAGCGCGGCCGTGGCCATTGCGGCCGTCACAACTCGACGTTGCACGATCAAGGTCCCTTCGAAGCGGCGGAGTTCTACTTTTCTTACACCGCTCGCGCCTCACAGGTTCCCGATCCATGAACCTTGAATCACCCTCGCCCGGCCTCCGCCCGGCGGCGGGCGCGGACACTGGCCCCCGGCCACGCCTCGCGCGGCCTCCGCCTGGCGCCTCGCGCGGCCTCCGTCTGGCTCTCGCGCGGCCGTCGTCCGGCCCCCGTCCGTCCCAGGCCGGTTCCGCTCCGTCCCGGGAGGTGCCGGACCTGAGCCCGGCGAACGTCGTCCCGGGGCCCCTGTGGCGTCAGTGCCAGGATCGCTTGCAGGATCTCTGCGGGATCAGTCCGGACCCCGACGGCTGTGCCGTCAGCCCAGCCCCCGACAGCTGTGCCGTAAGTCCCGGACCCCGACGGCTGTGCCGTCAGCCCAGCCCTCGACAGCTGTGCCGTCAGTCCAGACCCCGACGGCTGCGACCTCAGTCCCAGGACCCCAGCGCCCGCGGCAGCTCCGCGGCCTCCGTCAGGTCCTCCGCCGTCAGCCGCACCCCCTCTGCCCCGGCGTTCTCGGTCACCCAGCGCTCCTGCTTCGTCCCGGGCACCGGAACCACGTGCCGACCCTGGGCCAGCACCCATGCCAGCGCCACCTGCGCGGGCGTGACCCCGTCCCCGTGCCGGGCGGCTATGCGGCGCAGGCCGGCCACTATCGGCTGGTTCGCCGCCATCATCTCCGCGGTGAAGCGCGGGTGCCGGGCGCGGACGTCGTCCGGTTCGAAGCCCTGGCCCGGGGTCAGCGTGCCCGTGAGGAAGCCGTTGCCCAGCGGCATGGCCGCCAGAAAGCCGACGTCGCGTGCCTCGCACCACGGCAGCAGCGTCTCCAGGGCCTCCGGCGACCACACCGACAGCTCCGCCTGCACGGCGCTCACCGGAAAGACCTGCTGTACCCGCTGCAACTGGCGGATCGTCGCGTCGTGCAGGCGGGTTCCCGAGCGGCGGCCACCCCGCGCACCCATCGCGCACAGCCCCAACGACCGTACTTTTCCGGCCTGGACGAGCTCCGCCATCGCGCCCCACGTCTCCTCGACCGGGACTTCGGGATCCGCGCGGTGCAGTTGGTAGAGGTCGATGACGTCCGTCTGCAGGCGGCGCAGAGAGGCGTCGCAGGCCCGCTTCACATAGCCGGGGCGGCCGTTGGCCACGATGTGCTGTTCGCCCACCAGCAGGCCGACCTTGGTCGACACGAACGCGTCCTGGCGGCGCTCCTTCAATACCCGACCCAGCAGCAACTCGTTGGTGAACGGCCCGTACATGTCAGCCGTGTCCAGCAGCGACGAGCCCAGATCGAGCGCCCGGTGCACCGCCCTGAGCGACTCCTCGCCCCGCTGCCGCGACGAGCTGTACGCCCAGTTCATCGGCATGCACCCGAGCCCGACGGCTCCCACCGCGAGTGCCGCCGCGCCCAACGTCCTGCGCTCCACCTGGCCGTAACCCTCCCTCTTCCGGCACCCCAACCTAACCTCTGCACACCTGTTCGCCTGACCTAGGCCCTTCCAGGGGGCCATGCCGGGGTCGCGGGGTCTGATCAGGAGCCGTTGATTTTCTCCGGCCTGACCCGCCGGGAAGGCCCTAGCCTCCAGGGCATGACTCCTGATGTGTGGCTCCCCATCCCGCCGGAAGAGATCGAGGGCCTCCCCGAGGGCCCGAACTACCGCTTCTGGGACGGCGCCGAGGACTTCCCCGCCGACCCGGCGGAGTGCGCCTTCTACGTCGTCCCTTACATGAAGGCGCCCGCGCTCGGGCAGCGTCCGCTGCCGGAGATGAGCTCGGTGCAGGTCGTGCAGACGCTCTCCGCCGGCATCGACCATGTGGAAGCGGGCCTCAAGCACCTGCGGCCGGGCGTGAAGCTGTGCAACGCGCGCGGGGTGCACGAGGCGAGCACCGCCGAGCTCACCCTCACGCTGATCCTCGCCTCGCTGCGCGGCGTCCCCGACTTCGTTCGGGCGCAGGACAAGGGGGAGTGGCTCGGCGGATTCCGGCCCGCGCTGGCGGACAAGAGTGTCCTCATCGTGGGATACGGCTCGATCGGGGAGGCGATCGAGGACCGGCTCGCACCCTTTGAACTGGCGCGGGTGGCGCGCGTCGCGCGCTCTGAGCGCACCACGGCGCGCGGACCCGTGCATCCGCTCACCGAACTGCCCGCCCTGCTCCCGGAAGCGGACGTCGTCATCCTGTCCACGCCCCTGACGGACGCCACCCGGCACCTGGTCGACGCCGACTTCCTGGCCCGGATGAAGGACGGCGCGCTGCTGGTCAACGTCGCCCGTGGCGCCGTCGTCGACACCAAGGCGCTGCTCGCCGAGCTGGAGACCGGGCGGGTCACCGCCGCCCTGGACGTCACCGACCCCGAGCCGCTGCCCCGGGAACACCCCCTGTGGCGTGCGCCGGGCGTGCTGATCAGCCCGCACGTGGGCGGACCGACATCGGCGTTCCTGCCGCGCGCGAAGAGGTTGCTGGTGGACCAGTTGAGTCGTTATGTGAACCGGGAGCCCTTGCGCAACGTGATCCTTACGACGGGCGCGTAATCCGTTTCGAGCACCCTCCGCAACCCCCCGGAAGCGGTCCGTACTCGCATATGCGCTGGTCGTCACGGAGCGTAGAGGCGCTATGTCCCTGAGTGACGAGACTGGTGTATCGTCCGGACAGGGGTTGCGCCGCGTACGTTCGGCGCCGGGGATGGATATTTCAGATTTGTGAGGGGGGCGACGGGCGATGCACGGCCTTTGGACCAACGACCCGACGCGACGGGGCCGCCGCCGGCGACCCTGGCGGACGTCCGCGCGCAGACGGGGCCACCACGGCGCTCACGGCTGCTGTCACAGCCATCACCACCGCAGGCACAGCAGCCGCAGGCGGCATGCGCACACAGCGCACCGGGGCCCTCGGGACCCGGGGGCGGCGCGGACCGGGAGGGCCCGGTGAGCGCGCCACCGTCTCCCACGACCACCCTGGACGGGGCGCTGCGGGCACAGACCTCGTCGGCGGCGATGCTGCCCCGCCGACCGTCCTTCGGCGGCGGCTCGGGGTTCGTCCCCCAACTCGTTCTGGCCCTGCTGTGTGCGGGTTACGCCCTCGGTTCCGCGGTCGGCTGGGGCTCTGACCAAGTCGCGCTGATCATGGGCGACTTCGGGCTGGCCGCCGCGGCCGGCGCCGCCGCCGTGTCCTGCTTCCGCTACGCCCGTAGCCGCCATATCCGGTTTCGGCCGGCCTGGCTGCTGTTCGCCCTCTCCTCGGCCATGGCGGCCCTCGGCAACCTGGTCTGGGGGTGGTACGAGGTCGTCCTCGAACAGCCCGTGCCCAGTCCCTCCTACGCCGACGGGTTCTTCCTGTGCTTCGCGCCGCCCGCCATCGTGGGACTCCTGGTGCTCGCCAAGCGGCCGGTGACGAAGGCCGGCTGGGTCTGCCTCGGGCTGGACGCCTGGCTGATCGGCGGCTCGCTGCTGACCCTGGCGTGGAGCCTCGCGCTCGCCCAGGCGGCCAAGCTCGACTCGAACGGCGGGGCGAGCGTGGCGCACACCGCGCTCTCGCTCGCCTACCCGCTGCTCGACATCGCCCTGGTCAGCATGGTGCTCGCGCTGCACTTCCGCCGCTCGTCGGCGAACCGCACCGCAGTCAACACCGCGATCGGCGCGCTCGCCCTGACCGTGATGTGCGACGCCCTGTTCACCTCGCCGCTGCTGCACAACAGCTACCGCTCCGGTCAGCTGCTGGACGCGGGCTGGTTCGCCGGCTCGCTGCTGCTGGCGTACGCCCCGTGGGCCGCGCCGCGGAACGCGGAGGCCGAACGGCAGGACGGGTCGGGGCACACGCGCGTGGTGCACGAGCACGTTCCCGGACAGCGCGGTGCAAGCCATCACCACCCGCCCGCGCAGGGAGGTGATCACAGCCGGTACCCGGCCAACCGGCCGATCGCCGGCTCCCTGGCCGCGCTCACGCCGTACCTCGCCGCCGCCGTCTGCACGCTGGGGATCCTCTACAACGTGCTCAACGGCCGCAGCGTCGACCGCGTGGTCCTCATCACCGGCGGCACGGTCGTACTGGCCCTCGTGGTGCGCCAGGGCATCATGCTGCTCGACAACATCACCCTCACCCAGGAGCTGGCGCAGAAGGAGAACCACTTCCGCTCCCTGGTGCAGGGCTCCAGCGACGTCATCATGATCGCCGCACCCAACGGCATCCTCCGGTATGTCTCCCCGGCCGCCGCCGGGGTCTACGGCCGCACCGCCGAGGAGCTGGTGGGTACGGAACTGGCCAATCTCATCCACCCGGAGGACCTGGGCTGCGTGGTGCACGAGGTGCGCCGCTTCCTCGCCGCCAGCCCACTTGAGGAACCCACTACGCGCATCGAGTGCCGCTTCCGGTCCGGCGAGGACGGGTGGCTCAACGTCGAGTCGACCGTCAACCGCCACCACGGCGGCCTCATCTTCAACAGCCGGGACGTGACCGAAAGAGTGCGCCTGCAGGCGCAGCTCCAGCACAACGCCGAGCACGACCCGCTCACCGACCTGCCCAACCGCGCGCTGTTCACCAAGCGCGTGCAGCAGGCTCTGTCCGGTCGCCGTGCCTCCGACCGGGGTCTGGCCCTGCGCAACACGGCCGTCCTCTTCATCGACCTCGACGGCTTCAAGGGCGTCAACGACACGATCGGACACCAGGCCGGGGACGAGTTGCTCGTCCAGGCCGCCCGCAGGCTCCAGGAGGCGGTCCGGGGCGGGGACACCGCGTCCCGGCTGGGCGGCGACGAGTTCGCGGCCCTGATCGCCGGGGACAACACCCGTGACCGCACCGCCCGCGAACGGCACATCCTGGAGCTCGCCGACCGCCTCAGAATGACGCTGTCGCAGCCGTATCTCATCGACGGCAACGATGTCCGTGTCAATGCCTCCATCGGTGTCGCCTTCGCCGAGCCGGGCCTCGGCGCGGGGGAGCTGCTGCGCAACGCCGACCTGGCCATGTACCGCGCCAAGGCGGGCGGCAAGGGGCGGGTCGAGCTGTACAAGCCGCAGATGCAGCAGGACGTCGTACGCAAGGCGGAGCTGGCCACGCGGCTGCGTGCCGCGCTGCACGACGGTGAGTTCGCGCTGCTGCACCAGCCGGTGGTGTGTCTGGAGGACGGCCGGATCACGTCGGTCGCCACCCAGGCGCGCTGGCGGTCCTCGCAAGGGGTGCTGTTCACGCCCGCCGAGTTCCTGCGGGTGGCCGAGGACAGCGACAAGACCGCCGAGCTGGGCCGCTGGATGCTGGAGGAGGCCGTCGAGCAGGCCGCCGAGCGCGCCGCGACCGGGCTCGCCGTACCCGTCGCCGTGCGGTTGGGTGCGCGCCGGCTGCTGGACCGGTCGACGCCGCTCGGCTCGATCGAGGCGCTGCTGACCCGGCACGGGCTGCCGTCCGGATCGCTGATCATCGAGCTGTCCGACCTCGACCCCCGTGTCTCGCTGGATGAACTGGAGCGCCGCCTGAGCGGCCTGCGCAGAGCCGGTGTCCGGATCGCCCTGGACGGCTTCGGCAGCGGTTACGCGGCGCTCACGGCCCTGCGCCGGCTGCCCGTCGACGTGGTCAGGCTCGACCGCGGTCTGGTCGAGGGAGTCGTCGAGTCCGCGCGGTTGCACAAGATCACCAGTGGGCTGCTCCGGATCGCCGGTGACCTCGGGCTGCAGTCCGTGGCCGACGGCGTGGACCTGCCGGAACAGGTGGTCGCCCTGCGTGCGATGGGGTGCACGCACGGGCAGGGCATGGCGTTCTCCGGTCCGCTGGACGAGTACCGGCTCCGCCGGGCGCTCGGTTCCGGCCGCTATCCGGTACCGCACGGGCCGGCGGAGCCCGCGTTCGCGGGAGGCGGGTCAGGGGTGTACACCAGTGGTGTGACCGCTGTTCTCGGAGGCGGCAGTGCCCTTCGCTCACATAATGAGACTCCCGTCCCACCTACTTGACAGTGGGTGCGTGCCGGGGAGAGGGTCAGTGCCATGCGCACCCGAATTCTCGTACTTGGAAAGCGCGTCGGCTGAAGCTGGTGACGTCCGGTCAGACCCGGAACTCCCAGCGACCCCACCCGGCGCGCTCCCCTCGCTTGCCTTATGGCACGAGGGGTTTTTTGTTGCACAGGCGCGAATCGTGCAGCATCGAAACTCCGCCCAAACCTCGCAAAAACCCTCAGCATCGAGAAGAGAATGCCGATGACCGAGCAGGCCACCGGGGCCCATCACCCGCAGCCGCGGCCCCGATCCGGAGGACACCAGTCCGCCCCCGAGCACGTCACGGGTGCGCAGTCCCTCATCCGCTCTCTCGAGGAGGTCGGGGCCGACACGGTATTCGGCATTCCCGGCGGTGCGATCCTTCCGGCGTACGACCCGCTGATGGACTCCACCAGGGTCCGCCACGTCCTGGTCCGCCACGAGCAGGGCGCCGGCCACGCCGCCACCGGTTACGCGCAGGCCACCGGCAAGGTCGGCGTCTGCATGGCGACCTCCGGCCCCGGCGCCACCAACCTGGTCACGCCGATCGCCGACGCCCACATGGACTCGGTGCCGCTCGTGGCGATCACCGGGCAGGTGGCCTCGAAGGCGATCGGCACGGACGCCTTCCAGGAGGCGGACATCGTCGGCATCACCATGCCGATCACCAAGCACAACTTCCTCGTCACCAAGGCCGAGGACATCCCGCGGATCATCGCGCAGGCGTTCCACATCGCCTCCACCGGCCGCCCCGGCCCGGTCCTGGTCGACATCGCCAAGGACGCCCTCCAGGCGAAGACCACCTTCTCCTGGCCGCCCACCATGGACCTGCCCGGCTACCGGCCCGTCACCAAGCCGCACGCCAAGCAGATCCGTGAGGCCGCCAAGCTGATCACCGCCGCGAAGCGTCCCGTCCTCTACGTCGGCGGCGGTGTCATCAAGGCCGGCGCCACCGCCGAGCTGAAGGTCCTCGCCGAACTCACCGGAGCGCCCGTCACCACCACCCTGATGGCGCTCGGCGCATTCCCCGACAGCCATCCGCTGCACGTGGGAATGCCGGGCATGCACGGTGCGGTCACCGCCGTCACCGCGCTGCAGAAGGCCGACCTGATCGTCGCCCTCGGAGCCCGCTTCGACGACCGCGTCACCGGCAAGCTGGACAGCTTCGCCCCGTACGCCAAGATCGTCCACGCCGACATCGACCCCGCCGAGATCGGCAAGAACCGCGCCGCCGACGTGCCGATCGTCGGTGACGCCCGCGAGGTCATCGCCGACCTGGTCCAGGCCGTCCAGAAGGAGCACGCCGAGGGCCACCAGGGCGACTACAGCGCCTGGTGGAAGGACCTCAGCCGCTGGCGCGAGACCTACCCGCTCGGCTACGACCAGCCCGAGGACGGCTCCCTGTCCCCGCAGCAGGTCATCGAGCGGATCGGCCAACTCGCCCCGGAGGGCACGATCTTCGCGGCGGGCGTCGGCCAGCACCAGATGTGGGCGGCGCACTTCGTCCAGTACGAGAAGCCCGCCACCTGGCTGAACTCCGGCGGCGCCGGAACCATGGGCTACGCGGTCCCGGCCGCGATGGGCGCCAAGGCCGGAGCCCCGGACAAGGCCGTCTGGGCGATCGACGGCGACGGCTGCTTCCAGATGACCAATCAGGAGCTGACCACCTGCGCCCTGAACAACATCCCGATCAAGGTCGCCATCATCAACAACGGCGCCCTCGGGATGGTCCGCCAGTGGCAGACCCTCTTCTACAACCAGCGCTACTCCAACACCGTGCTGCACAGCGGCCCCGAGGCCGACGGCAAGCAGCCGAGCGCCGGCACCCGCGTCCCCGACTTCGTGAAGCTGTCGGAGGCCATGGGCTGCTACGCGATCCGCTGTGAGTCGCCGGAGGACCTCGACAAGGTCATCGAAGAGGCGAACTCCATCAACGACCGCCCGGTCGTCATCGACTTCATCGTCCACGAGGACGCGATGGTCTGGCCGATGGTCGCCGCCGGCACCTCCAACGACGAGATCATGGCCGCCCGGGACGTCCGCCCCGACTTCGGCGACAACGAAGACGACTGAGAGCCGTAGGTAAAGGAAGCAGACCATGTCCAAGCACACGCTCTCCGTCCTGGTGGAGAACACGCCGGGCATCCTCGCCCGGATCGCCGCCCTGTTCTCCCGCCGCGGCTTCAACATCGACTCGCTCGCGGTCGGCGTCACCGAGCACCCCGACATCTCCCGCATCACCATCGTGGTGAACGTCGAGGACCTCCCGCTGGAGCAGGTGACGAAGCAGCTCAACAAGCTCGTCAACGTGCTGAAGATCGTCGAGCTGGAGCCGGGTTCGGCCGTTCAGCGCGAACTCGTTCTGGTGAAGGTGCGCGCCGACAACGAGACGCGCTCCCAGATCGTCGAGATCGTCCAGCTGTTCCGCGCCAAGACCGTCGACGTCTCCCCGGAGGCCGTGACGATCGAGGCCACCGGCTCCAGCGACAAGCTGTCCGCCATGCTGAAGATGCTGGAGCCGTACGGCATCAAGGAACTCGTCCAGTCCGGCACGATCGCGATCGGCCGCGGTTCCCGTTCGATCACGGACCGGTCGCTGCGCGCCCTGGACCGCTCGGCCTGAGCCCCGTACGGCCCGTCGCGGCTTGCCGCACGGCCGACTCGTAGAAGATTCACGTACGACCGGAATCGGGCGGTCGGCGAGCCACCGGCCGCCCGCATTCCGAGACCCCAAGACCTCCCTCACCCCCGCCGTCATACGGTGGGACGCAACACCCGCACACAAGGAGAGAACCCAAAGTGGCCGAGCTGTTCTACGACGCCGACGCCGACCTGTCCATCATCCAGGGCCGCAAGGTCGCGGTCATCGGTTACGGCAGCCAGGGCCACGCCCACGCGCTGTCGCTCCGTGACTCGGGTGTCGACGTCCGCGTCGGTCTGCACGAGGGCTCCAAGTCCAAGGCCAAGGCCGAGGAGCAGGGCCTGCGCGTGGTGACCCCCTCGGAGGCCGCCGCCGAGGCCGACGTCATCATGATCCTCGTCCCGGACCCGATCCAGGCCCAGGTCTACGAGGAGCACATCGCCCCGAACCTGAAGGACGGCGACGCCCTGTTCTTCGGCCACGGCCTGAACATCCGCTACGGCTTCATCAAGCCCCCGGCCGGCGTCGACGTCTGCATGGTCGCCCCGAAGGGCCCGGGTCACCTGGTGCGCCGCCAGTACGAGGAGGGCCGCGGCGTTCCGTGCATCGCCGCCGTCGAGCAGGACGCCACGGGCAACGCCTTCGCGCTGGCCCTGTCGTACGCCAAGGGCATCGGTGGCACCCGCGCCGGCGTCATCAAGACGACCTTCACCGAGGAGACCGAGACCGACCTGTTCGGTGAGCAGGCCGTTCTCTGCGGTGGTACGGCCGCGCTGGTCAAGGCCGGTTTCGAGACGCTGACCGAGGCCGGCTACCAGCCGGAGATCGCGTACTTCGAGTGCCTGCACGAGCTGAAGCTGATCGTGGACCTCATGTACGAGGGCGGCCTGGAGAAGATGCGCTGGTCGATCTCCGAGACCGCCGAGTGGGGCGACTACGTCACCGGCCCGCGGATCATCACCGACGCCACCAAGGCCGAGATGAAGAAGGTCCTCGCCGAGATCCAGGACGGCACCTTCGCCCAGGCCTGGATGGACGAGTACCACGGCGGTCTGAAGAAGTACAACGAGTACAAGACGGCCGACTCCGAGCACCTGCTGGAGACCACCGGCAAGGAGCTGCGCAAGCTCATGAGCTGGGTGAACGAGGAGGCGTAAGCCTCAGCCGACGGGGCCGGAGCGTGCAGCTCCGGCCCCGTTGTCCAACCCGTCGCATCACGGACGGGTGATCCTTACGCAGAGGCGTAAGACGACCTCCGCCGCGCCACTAGACTGGCGCACAACATACGCGTCAGGCCCACAGCGTCGTGCGTCTCCACGCGGCTAGCCCCTCCACCGCCTGCGGCCGTCGGGACGGCCGTCCGCATTGGACTTGTGAGGACTCACGTGAGCTCGAAACCCGTCGTACTCATCGCTGAAGAGCTGTCGCCCGCCACCGTGGACGCGCTTGGCCCCGACTTCGAGATCCGCCACTGCAACGGAGCAGACCGAGCCGAACTGCTCCCCGCCATCGTCGACGTGGACGCGATCCTGATCCGCTCCGCCACCAAGGTCGACGCCGAGGCGATCGCCGCCGCCAAGAAGCTCAAGGTCGTCGCGCGAGCCGGCGTCGGCCTGGACAACGTCGACGTCTCCGCCGCCACCAAGGCCGGCGTGATGGTCGTCAACGCCCCCACCTCGAACATCGTGACTGCGGCCGAGCTGGCCTGCGGTCTCCTCGTCGCCACCGCCCGCCACATCCCGCAGGCCAACGCCGCGCTGAAGAACGGCGAGTGGAAGCGCAGCAAGTACACGGGTGTGGAGCTCGCCGAGAAGACCCTCGGTGTCGTGGGTCTGGGCCGGATCGGTGCGCTGGTCGCTCAGCGCATGTCCGGCTTCGGCATGAAGGTCGTGGCCTACGACCCCTACATCCAGCCCGCGCGGGCCGCCCAGATGGGCGTCAAGGTGCTGTCGCTGGACGAGCTGCTCGAGGTCTCCGACTTCATCACCGTCCACCTGCCCAAGACCCCCGAGACCGTCGGCCTCATCGGCGACGAGGCGCTGCGCAAGGTCAAGCCGAGCGTGCGCATCGTCAACGCCGCGCGTGGCGGGATCGTCGACGAGGAGGCGCTGTACTCCGCCCTCAAGGAGGGCCGGGTCGCCGGTGCCGGTCTCGACGTGTACGCGAAGGAGCCCTGCACGGACTCCCCGCTCTTCGAGTTCGACCAGGTCGTCGCCACCCCGCACCTCGGTGCCTCCACCGACGAGGCGCAGGAGAAGGCCGGTATCGCCGTCGCCCGCTCGGTGCGCCTCGCCCTCGCAGGTGAGCTCGTGCCCGACGCGGTGAACGTCCAGGGCGGTGTCATCGCCGAGGACGTCAAGCCGGGTCTGCCGCTCGCCGAGCGCCTCGGCCGTATCTTCACGGCGCTCGCCGGTGAGGTCGCGGTCCGCCTCGACGTCGAGGTCTACGGCGAGATCACCCAGCACGATGTGAAGGTGCTGGAGCTCAGCGCCCTCAAGGGTGTCTTCGAGGACGTCGTCGACGAGACGGTGTCGTACGTCAACGCCCCGCTGTTCGCGCAGGAGCGCGGCGTCGAGGTGCGGCTGACCACCAGCTCGGAGGCCACCGACCACCGCAATGTCGTCACCGTGCGCGGCACGCTGGCGGACGGCGAGGAGGTCTCGGTGTCCGGCACGCTGGCCGGCCCCAAGCACCTGCAGAAGATCGTCGCGGTCGGCGACTACGACGTGGACCTCGCGCTCGCCGACCACATGGTCGTCCTGAAGTACGAGGACCGTCCGGGTGTCGTCGGCACCGTCGGCCGCATCTTCGGTGAGGCGGGCATCAACATCGCCGGCATGCAGGTCTCGCGTGCCGTCGCCGGTGGCGAGGCGCTGGCCGTCCTGACCGTCGACGACACGGTGCCCGCCGGGGTGCTGACCGAGGTCGCCGAGGAGATCGGGGCGACGTCCGCCCGTGCGGTGAACCTGGCCTGACGCTTCATGACGAACGCCGGGTGGCTGAGGATCCTCAGCCACCCGGCGTTCGTCATGCCAGGACCTTGTCCGGTTCCGGGGTCTTCGCCGACTCCCGCACGTGCACCCGCCGCAGTGTGACCGCCGCCAGCACCGCCGCGCCCGCCAGCACCACGGCACCGGCGATCGCGGCGCCCTGCATCCCCTCGGTGAACGCCTCCCGCGCGGCCGCGGCCAGCCCCGGGACCTGATCGGCGACCGCCAGCGCGCCGCCCAGCGTCTCGTGCGCCACGCCGGGCGCCGATGCCGGGATCTCGTGGCGGTAGATCGCCGTACCGATGGAGCCGAGGACCGCCATGCCCAGCGCCCCGCCGAACTCCGCACCCGTCTCCATGAGGGAGGACGCGGTGCCCGCCCGCTCCACCGGGGCGGTGCCCAGCGCGAGGTCCATGATCTGGGACATGGCCGTGACGCCTCCGACGGCGAGGACCCCGCACGCCGTCAGCACCAGCCACATCGAGTCCGTTCCGGCCAGGGCCAGGAGCGCGAAGCCGAACGCGGCGAGCGCGAAGCCCGCGGTGACGACATGGGCGCGGTCGACGCCCTTCTGCACCAGCTGCGTCGCGATCGGTGCCGCCGCCCCGATCGGCACCGACGGCAGCAGCGCCCACAGGGCTGCCTCCAGCGCGCCCATGCCGAGGACCGACTGGAGGTACTGCGTGGTGAAGTAGGTCGAGCCCACCACCCCGAACATGCAGACGAGGTTGAGGCCGACTGAGGGGGCGAAGCCCCGTCCCTGGAACAGGGCCGGCGAGATCATCGGCGCCGCGGCCGTGCGCTGGCGGTGGACGAAGAGGGCCGCGAAGAGCAGGCCGACGGTGATCGAGACGACGTAGCGGACGTTCCAGCCCTCGGACGGGATCTCCTTGACGCCGTAGATCACGGGAAGCACCGCTGCCATCGACAGCGGAACGCTCAGCCAGTCGAAGCGGCCGGGCTCGGGGTTCCTCGACTCGGGGAGCAGGATCGGCCCGAGGACCAGCAGCAGTGCCATCGCGGGCAGGTTGACCAGGAAGACCGAGCCCCACCAGAAGTGCTCGACCAGCACCCCGCTCATCACCGAGCCGAGCGCGATCCCGGCCGTCATCACGCCGGACCACAGGCCGACCGCCTTCGCGCGCTGGGCGGGGTCGGTGAACATCGTGCGGAGCATGGCCATCGTGGACGGCATCAGGGTCGCGCCGCCGATGCCGAGGACCGCGCGGGCCGCGATCAGGGTCTCGGCGCTGTTCGCGTACGCCGCCACCAGCGAGGCGGTGCCGAAGGCGGCGGCGCCGATCAGCAGGAGGCGGCGGTGGCCGATGCGGTCGCCGAGCGAGCCCATCGTCATCAGCAGGCCGGCCAGGACGAAGGCGTAGATGTCGAAGATCCACAGCTGCTGGGTGCCGGTCGGCTCCAGGTCCGCGCTGATCACCGGGATCGCGAAGTACAGGACCGAGACGTCCATCGAGACCAGCAGCAGCGGGAGCATCAGCACGCCGAGGGCGGTCCATTCGCGGCGGCCGGCGCGGCTGGGGGGAGGCGTGGTCGTCGGTTCGGTTGTCATGGCAGGGAAATGTACGCGCGTCTTAAACACTTGTCTAGGACGGTTGTATATGACGGCTGTATGGATCGAAGGTAGGGTGGTCGGCATGGGACACCGTGAGGATCTGCTCGAAGGCGCCAAGCGCTGCCTGCTGGCGAAGGGGTTCGTGCGGACGACCGCGCGCGACATCGTCAAGGAGTCCGGGACCAACCTGGCGTCGATCGGCTACCACTACGGGTCGAAGGACGCGTTGCTGGCGCAGGCGTACGTGTCGCTGGTCGAAGGGCTGGGCGACGCCTTCGAGGGCGACGGGACCGCCGGGATCACCGCCGAGCCGGGCTCGATCGAGCGGTTCCAGGAGGTGTGGTCGAACATCATCGGCACCATGCGGGAGCCCGGCTCGGTGTGGCGCCTCAGTGTGGAGATCACCGCCATGGGCGATCAGTTGCCCCAGGTGCGCGACCATCTCTCCCATGCCCAGCTGGAGGCCGGGCGCGGCATCATCCCGCTGCTCATGGGCGGGCGTGAGGAGGATGTCCGGGACGAGACCGTGGACACCCTCGGCAAGTTCTATCTGACCCTGATGACCGGACTCATCCTCCAGTGGACCTTCGACCCCAAGACCGCGCCCAGCGCGGAGCAGCTCACCGAGGGCCTGCGCCAGGTGATCGAGGCCGCTACGCGGAAATGACGCGCCCGTCACGCATCTCGATCGCCCGGTCCGCGAAGTGCCGTACGACCGCCCGGTCGTGGCAGATGAACAGGTAGCCGAGGCCGAGGTCGTCCTGGAGGTCGGCGAGCAGGTTCAGCACGCCGGCCCGCACGGAGGGATCGAGGGCCGACACCGGCTCGTCCAGGACCAGCAGGCGTGGCTCGGAGGCCAACGCGCGGGCGATTCCGGCGCGTTGGCACTGTCCGCCGGAGAGCTCGTGCGGGTGGCGGTCGCCGTACGACGGGGCGAGGCCCACCCGGTCGAGGAGTTCGGCGACACGGGCCGGGCCGTCGGCGGCGCTCCAGCGGCCCTGCACCTTCAGCGGTTCGGCCACCGCGTCGCGGATGCGGTGGCGGGGGCTCAGGGAGCCGAACGGGTCCTGGAAGACAGGCTGCATGCGCGGGCGCAGCGGGCGCAGCTCGCGTTCGGTGAGGGTCGTCAACTCCCGTCCCTCGAAGACCACCTCACCGGCGGCCGGGCGGCGCAGCTGGAGGACCGCGAGGGCCGTGGAGGACTTGCCGCAGCCGGAGGGGCCGTTCAGGGCGAGGGTCTCACCGGCGGCCAGGGTGAACGAGACATCGTCGACCGCGGTGGCGTCGCCGTAGCGGACCATGAGGTGGCGGACGTCGAGCAGGGCGTCACTCATGCGGGCTGCCGCTCCTCTTCCTGTCCTTGGAACAACTCCGTTGCCGGGTGGGGGAGTTCCGCCCAGTGGTGGCAGGCCACCAGGCGTCCTTCCACCTCCTGCGGCTCCGGTTCCCGCGCACGGCAGGCGTCCGCCGCGAGTGGGCAGCGCGGGGCGAAGGCGCAGCCCGGTGGGAGTGCGCCCGGGGCGGGCGGGGTGCCGCGCAGGGCGGGCAGGCGGCGGCCCGGGGGCGCGTGCTGGGGGAGGGAGGCCAGCAGGCCCGCCGTGTACGGGGCGCGGGGGCGGTCCAGCACCTTGCCCGCCGGGCCCAGTTCGGTGAGGCGGCCGGCGTACATCACCAGCACGCGGTCCGCGCGGTCCCGTACGACGTCCATGTCGTGGGTGACGAGCACGAGCGCGGCCCCCACCGCCTCCCGCTGCTCGGCGAGCACCCGCAGCACCTGGTCGCGGTGCTCCTCGTCCAGGGCGGTGGTGGGCTCGTCGGCGACGACGATGTCGGGTTCGTTGATCGTCGCCATCGCGATGACCGCGCGCTGCCGCATACCGCCGGAGTACTCGTGCGGATACGCCCGTGCCTTGCGGGCGGCGTCCGGGATGCCGACCCGGTCGAGCGCGGCGACCGCCCGGGCCCGGGCCTCCTTGCGGGAGACGCGAGCCACCGACCGTACGGCGGCGGCGAGTTGGTCGCCGACCGGGTGCACGGGGGACAGGGCGGACAGGGCGTCCTGCGGGACGAGGGAGATGCGGCGGCCGCGGTGGGCCGCGAGGTCCGGCTCGATCGTCCCGCTCGTCGTCGCGCCGCGGGGCAGCATGCCGAGCAGCGCCCGGGCGGTGAGGGACTTGCCGGCGCCCGATTCCCCCACCAGGGCGAGGACTTCGCGCGGACGGACATCGAAGGTCAGACCGCGTACGGCCTCGACTCCGTCGAAGGCGATGCGCAGGTCGTGTACCGACAGCAGTGCGTCAGACGGCAACGGGGGCTTCCTTCCTCTGCTCGGCCGGAGTGGCTCGCCTTGACCTGCGGCCCTGTACGGCCGCCGCCCCCGACACCGCCAGCCCCGCCAGCAGGGCCAGCGCGACGGCCGGGGCGAGGGCCGCCCAGGGGGCGCGTTCGACGTAGGCGCGGGACTCGTCGAGCAGCAGGCCCCACTCGGGGGTGGGCGGCTGGGCGCCCAGGCCCAGGAAGCCGAGGGAGGCCAGGGCGAGGGCGATACCGGGCAGGCGCAGCAGGGCGTGGCGGGCGACGGGCGCGGCGACGGACGGCAGGACGTGCCGGGTGAGGATCCACCACGGGGTCGCGCCCATGGCTCGCTGGGCGGTGAGGAACGCCGACGCCCGGACCTCCTGCACCAGGGCCGCCGCGTGTGCGGACAGCGCCGGCCACGAGATCAGGGCGACCGCGAGGGCCGCACCGCGGGTGCCGGGGCCGGCCGCCGCGGCGACCAGGATGCCGACGATCACCGGGGGCAGGGCGTTGGCGATGTCGGCCGCGCCCGCCGCGATGCCGGGCAGGAAGCCCAGGGCGAGGGCGACGAGCAGGCTCAGCACACAGATGGCGGCGGCCGTGCCGACCGTCGAGGCGGCGCCGTGGCCGAGCCGGGCGAGGACGTCGCGGCCGAGGGCGTCGGTGCCGAGCGGGTGCGCCCAGGAGGGCGCGGCCAGCCGGGCGGTGGTCTGCACGGTGTACGGGTCGCGCAGCAGGCCCCAGCCTATGGTCACGGCGAGGACGGTGAACAACGTCAGCGGGATCGCCGGGTGCGTACGGACCGGACGTGCCGGCGGCAGCGTCAGCCCGGCGTCACGCAGAGCGGGGCCCAGCAGCCGACGCCGTACCGCCACCGCCACCGCGCCCGCGACCAGGCCGAGCAGCAGCAGCGCCAGGACGGAGCCCTGGAGCAGCGGCAGGTCCTGCGACTTGGCCGCGCCGAGCGCCGTACGGCCGATGCCGGGCACCGCGAACACCATCTCCACCGCGACCGCGCCTCCGGTCAGGCCGACGGCGACCATCCCGAACTGCGGTACCAGGGGCGGCAGTACGCGCTTGAGGGCGGCCGCCGAGATCGTCGTACGGCTCACCCCCGCACCCCGCCACAGCTCCACCCACCGCTCGTCGAGCACGGCGGGCAGCGCGTCCGCGACCAGCCGGCCGAGCAGACCGCCCGCCGGGACACCGAGGGCGAGCGCGGGCAGCACCAGGTACTCGGGGCCCGCCCAGCCTGCCGTCGGCAGCCAGCCCAGCCACACCCCGCACACCAGCAGCGCGACCGTGGCCAGCAGGAACTCGGGGATCGCGGCGAGCATGGCGGCGAAGGCACCGGCCGATCCGCGCCCCCGCACCAGCACCGGGGCCACCAGCACGGCGGCCAGCAGGACCGCGACGCCGAGCGCGGCGCCCATCAGGCCCAGCGACACCTGGAGGCCGGCGACGACGGACGGCAGGACGTCGGTTCCGGACACCCAGGAGGTGCCGAAGTCGCCGTGCAGCAGGTCCGAGGCCCAACTCCCCAGCAGGGAAAGGGGACCGGCGTCCAGGCCGAGGTCCTCGCGGATCGCGGACAGGGCCTCCTCGGTCGCCTCCTGCTCGGCCGACCGGGCGCGCAGCACGGTCAGCGCCGGGTCCCTCTGCGAGAGCCAGGGCAACAGGCCGACGGTGGCCAGGACGGCGACGAGACAGACGAAGCGGGTCAGCCCGGCCGTACCGACCGCCTTCCTCGCCCGGCCCTTCACTTGACGTACGTGTCGATCGTGACGAGCTCACGCTCGCGCGGGTCGTGCGCGGCGTCCACGACACCGGCGGCGTCGCCCTGGATCACCCGCTCGTGGAGCATGGGGACGGCTGCGTCCTCGGCGAGCACGGCGGCCTCGGCCGCGATGATCGCCTTGCGGCGGGCGTCGCCCGTCTTCGTCTCGCCGGCCTTCTTCAGCTCGGCGTCCACGGAGGAGTCGGCGAGCTGGGAGAGGTTGAAGGAGCCGTCGGAGGCGAAGTCGCTGTACAGGTAGGCGACCGGATCGCCGGAGTCGAGGACGGTGGCGCGGGAGAGGATGAACGCGTCGAACTTGCCCGCCAGGGCGTCGGATTCGATGTTCGCGTACTCGCGGACGTCGAGCTTCACCTTGAACCCGGCCTTCTGCAACTGCTGCTGCAGCGTGGCGGCGACCTCGGGCAGTTCGGCCCGGTCGGTGAAGGTGCCGATGGTGATCGTCGTGCCGTTCGGCTTGCCGGCCTTCGTGTGCTTGACGGGTGTGCGCAGGTCGGCCGCCCACGGGAGCGCGGGCCCGAGCAGCCCCTTGGCGACATCCGCCCGCCCCTCGTACACGCCCTCGACGATCGACTTGGCGTCGATCGCCTCCCGGGCGGCGGCGCGCAGCGAGGCGTCCTTGAAGACGCCGTTCTCGGTGTTCAGGTAGAGCGTGTTGGTGCGCGGCATCGGGACCTCGGTGATCAGGTCCTGGTCGAGCACGGCGGCCTGGGAGACCGGAATCGCCTCGACGATGTCGGCCTCGCCGGTGCGCAGGGCGGCGGCGCGGGCCGTGCCGTCCGGCACGAACGTGGCGTCGATTCCCGAGGCCTTGGCCTTGCCGCCCCAGTACGCGTCGTAGCGGTCGAGGGTGGCGGAGGAGGTGCCGTTGACCTTGACGAGTTCGAAGGGGCCGGTGCCGGCGCCGACGGGGTTCACCACCTTCCCCTGGTAGGCCTTGGCGGCCAGGATCGACAGCTGGGGAGAGCTCAGCCGCTGCGGGACGAGGGGATCCTCGGTGCCGGTGGTGACCGTGACCGTGTCGGCGTCCTCGGCCTTCACGGTCAGCTCCACGCCGTCGAGGATGCGGGGCTTGGGGGAGGCGGTGGCGGCCTTGGTGAGCGACCGCACGACGGCGTCCGCGTCGAGCTTGGTGCCGTCGTGGAAGGTGACGCCGTCGCGTATGTCGAAGCTCCAGGTGCGGCCGGACTGCTGCCACTTGGTGGCGAGCGCGGGCTGGGCGTCGCCTTCCTTGTCGAGCTTCACCAGGGTCTCGGCGGTCGACCAGCGGGACAGCTTGAACGCGTCGTCGCTCAGCGGGGACAGGCCCGAGCGGGGCGGCAGCATGTGCGCGACCCGGATGCGGTTGCCCTCGGCGGCCGCCTCATCGGACCCCGCCGACGAGAAACAGCCGGTGAGCAGGGCGGAGGCCGCGACGGCCGCGGTGAGGGAGAGGGGACGAACGGGGAGGCGCACGGGACACTCCGTAAAGGCGTGGTCAAAGGTTGAACGCGCCACGAACCGTAGCATGATGACAATCGTTTTCATAAGGCTGGGCTTGCCTGGTCAGAGCCCGATCACACCTGGCCGGTCAGAGCCGCGCGCCCTTCAATCCCATGTGCAGCAACAGCCGGTCCTCCCCGTCGTCCAGGTCCAGGCCCGTGAGCTGTTCGACGCGGGAGAGGCGGTAGTACAGGGTCTGGCGGTGGATGCCGAGCTCGGCGGCCGTGCGGCCGGCCTGGCCCGCGCAGTCCAGATAGACCTCGGCGGTGCGGGCCAGTTCGTGGTGGGTGGGGGAGAGGAGCGGGGCGAGCGCGGGATCGTGGAGGGTCTCCGAGGAGAGGGAGGTCAGCAGGCGGTACGGCCCGATGCGCGACCACTCGGCCACCGGTCCGAACCGCGGTTCCGCCAGGGCCGCGCGGGTCGCGGCCGATGCCTCCTGCCAGACGGCGCCCAGATCGGCGAGGCCGGAGCGCGGTTCGCCGAGGCCGGCCGCCACCCGCGCCCGGCCAGGCGTGGACGACCGCGAGGGCGCCTGGGCCGGGCCCTCCTTCAGCAGCCGGGACGCCGCCGCCAGCGCCGCCGTGCGCACCTCGGATGAGCGCAGCCGCACCAGCACCGCCAGGCTCTGTCCGGCCGCCCCCCACGGCACCGTGCACAGCGCCGTCGCGTGCGGCACCGTACGCACGGACGGGGCGTCGTCGGGGTCGGCCGAGGGCCAGGGGGCCACGCAGACCACCGTATGGACGCCGTCCGCGCGTGCGCCGAGGGCCGTGCGCAGCTCGGCGACCGCCATGTCGCCCTGCCACCCCCGCTCCGCGGTCAGCGCCGCCCGCAGCTCCCGGCTCAGATCCGCCCCGTGCTGCGCCTCGTCCGCGAGCAGCGCCCCGATCCGGGCGGTCACCTCCATCGCCCCCGAGAGCTGGTGCTCGGTCGGCCCCGGATCGTCGTCGAGGAGCCAGACGTAGCCCAGCACCACACTCCTGTGGCGTACCGGGAGGCAGATACGTCCGCGGTACACCCCGGCCTCCGGTGTCGGCGGGATGCGGACCGGGCCGGTCGCCCGCGTGATGCCGAAGCCCTCGAACCAGGTCCGCACCGCCGCAGTGGAACGGCGCGTCAGGATCGAGCGGGTGCGGACCGGGTCCAGGGCGGACGCGTCGAGTTCGCCTTCGCTGTCGTACGCGCCGAAGGCGATCAGCTCGAAGTCCCGGTTCTCCAGGGTCGCGGGCGCGCCCAGTAGCTCCGAGAGCTCGTCGACCAGCTCCTGGTAGTCGTCCTTGCGGTCCTTGGATTCCGGCGTCACCCGGGCATTCTCCCGCATTTCCGCGAGGCCTTCATACATCTGTCTGAGATCTGTGGCACGGATGCGTGACAGCTGTCGATGGCCGCCGTTCGGAGGGATCCTTAGGTTTCACGGTGGTTCTCCGTGCCGTACCCGGAACATCACTTATCGGGGTGTCGGCCGTCATTCGGCTGTGTTTGTGGAGGTGCCCCGTGCTGGGTCCCGTGATTCTCGCCGCGTCGCGCAGCGACCGGATGCGACGCCTGATCTCGGCGGCTCCGGGGACGAAGCAGGTCGTCGACCGGTTCATCCCCGGTGAGACCGTCGACGAGGTCGTGCCGATCATCCAGGAGCTCACCGGCAAGGGCCTGGAGCTGACGATGGACGTCGTCGGCGAGGACATCACCCGTCCCGAACAGGCCGCCGCCGCCCGGGACGCCTATCTGCTGCTCATCGACCGGATCAAGGACCTGGAGCTCGGCGAGCGCGTCGAGGTGTCCGTCAAGCTGTCCATGTTCGGGCAAGCACTGGAGGGCGGCCACGAGCTGGCGCTCGCCAATGTCCGCCCGGTCGTCGAGGCGGCCGCCGCGATCGGTACGACCGTCACGCTCGACGCGGAGGACCACACCACCCTCGACTCGATGTTCGCCATCCACGAGGAACTGCGCAGGGACTTCCCGGGGACCGGCTGCGTCATCCAGGCCTACCTGTTCCGCACCGAGGCCGACGCCCGCCGCCTCGCCGCGAACGGCAGCCGCGTACGGCTCGTCAAGGGCGCGTACAAGGAGCCCGCCGAGGTCGCCTACCAGCAGAAACACGAGATCGACAAGGCGTACGTCCGGGTCCTCAAGGTTCTGATGGAGGGCGCCGGGTACCCGATGATCGGGTCCCACGACCCGCGCCTGATCTCCGTCGCCCAGGAACTCGCGCGGCGCGCCGGGCGAAAGCTCGACGAGTACGAGTTCCAGATGCTGTACGGCATCCGCAGCGACGAGCACCTGCGGCTGGCCGCCGAGGGCCACCGCATGCGCGTCTACACCGCCTACGGCACCGACTGGTACGGCTACTTCATGCGCCGACTGGCGGAGAAGCCGGCCAACCTGCGCTTCTTCGTCCGCAGCATGCTCACCCGAGGTTGAGGAATGACGCACGCACAGAGGTTTTTCTGCCGGGGGTCCGGGGGTTGTCCCCCGGGAAGGCACAGTATGCGCCGACTTGCGGAGAAGCCGGCCAACCTGCGCTTCTTCGTCCGCTCGATGGTCAGCAAGGGCTGAGCCCCACACAACGGCTCGCAACACACCGCTCAGTAAGGAGTTACGGAACCCATGGACGCTGTGACCCAGGTCCCCACCCCCGTCAACGAGCCGGTGCACGGCTACGCCCCCGGCTCGCCCGAACGCGCCCGGCTGGAGGTCAAGCTCAAGGAGCTGGCCGAGAACCCGATCGACCTGCCCTGCACCATCGGCGGCGAGAAGCGGCTGGGCGGCGGTGAGCGGTTCGACGTCGTGCAGCCGCACAACCACAAGGCCCGCCTCGGCACCTACGGCAACGCCACCCAGCAGGACGCCCAGGACGCCATCGACGCGGCCCTCGCCGCCGCGCCGGCCTGGCGTGCGATGTCCTTCGACGACCGCGCCGCGATCATCCTGCGCGCCGCCGAACTGCTCTCCGGCCCGTGGCGCGAGACGCTGGCCGCCTCCACGATGCTCGGTCAGTCGAAGACCGCCCAGCAGGCCGAGATCGACACGCCCTGCGAGCTGATCGACTTCTGGCGCTTCAACGTCAAGTACGCCCGTGACCTGCTCGCCGAGCAGCCCCCGGCGAACTCCCCGGGCGTGTGGAACCGCCTCGACCACCGCCCGCTGGAGGGCTTCGTCTACGCGATCACGCCGTTCAACTTCACGGCGATCGCGGGCAACCTGCCGACGGCCCCGGCCCTCATGGGCAACGTCGTCGTCTGGAAGCCGTCCCCGACCCAGACCCACGCCGCCGTGCTGCTCATGCAGCTCCTGGAGGAGGCCGGTCTGCCCAAGGGCGTCATCAACCTCGTCACCGGCGACGGCATCGAGGTCTCCAAGGTGGCTCTTGAGCACCGTGACCTCGCGGGCATCCACTTCACCGGCTCGACCAAGACCTTCCAGTACCTGTGGAAGACGGTCGGCAACAACATCGAGAAGTACCGCTCCTACCCGCGCATCGTCGGCGAGACCGGCGGCAAGGACTTCGTCGTCGCCCACCCGAGCGCGGACCGCGCGGTACTGAAGACCGCCCTGACCCGCGGTGCCTTCGAGTACCAGGGCCAGAAGTGCTCGGCGACCTCCCGGGCGTACATCCCGGCGTCGATCTGGAACTCCGGCTTCAAGGAGGAGTTCGCCGCCGAGGTCGACTACCTCACCATGGGTGACGTCACCGACCTGTCCAACTTCATCGGCGCCGTCATCGACGAGCGTGCCTTCGCCAAGAACAAGGCCGCCATCGACCGCGCGAAGTCCGACCCGACCTGCACGATCGTCGCGGGCGGTTCCTACGACGACTCGGTCGGCTACTTCGTCCGCCCGACCGTCGTCGAGTGCACCGACCCGGAGAACGAGGTCTTCACGACCGAGTACTTCGGCCCGTTCCTCGCCGTGCACGTCTACGAGGACGACAAGTACGACGAGATGCTGGAGCAGATGGAGTCGGTGTCCGCCTACGCGCTGACCGGCTCGGTCATCTCCGGTGACCGTGCGGCGGCCGCGTACACGATGGAGAAGCTGCGCTACGCGGCCGGCAACTTCTACATCAACGACAAGTCGACCGGCGCCGTCGTCGGCCAGCAGCCCTTCGGCGGCGGCCGCGCCTCCGGCACCAACGACAAGGCCGGCGCCCCGCAGAACCTGATGCGCTGGACGCTGACCCGCGCCATCAAGGAGACGCTGGTCGCGCCGACCGACTACACGTACCCGCACATGGGCTGACACCCCCACACATCTGGGAAGGCCGGGTCCCGAACGGACCCGGCCTTCTCGGGCTGTGGGGGGACGGGCTACTCGGCGATCTCCGTACGCTCCCACCACTCGTACACCGGCAGCCTGCCCTCCGGTGTGTCCGCGTGCCGTGGAGTCGGCCTGAAGTGCTCGTACCCACCGCGCAGCCTGATCTTCGCGTCCGGGCCGGGGGACGGAGTCGGCACGATCCGTTCGGGCAGGTCGTCGGGGCCGCCCTCGAGGAACACTTTCGACATGTCGTTCATGAGTTCACCGGTTCCCCTCGGCCGGACCCGGCCTCCCGCGCCCCGCGCAGGATCAGCCGAGTGGGCGATCCCCCCGATACTGGTCGGATGACCACGCCCGCATCCGCCGTCACCCCGCGCACCGCCCACACCGCCGACCTCACCGCGGCCGAACTGCGCGCGATCCGCGCCCTGTTGGACGACGCCTTCGACGGCGACTTCTCCGACGAGGACTTCGAGCACGGGCTCGGCGGTATGCATGCCCTGGTCCAGGACGACGCCGGACGGCTCGTGGCGCACGGTTCGGTGATCATGCGGCGGGTGCGGCACCGGGACCGGTGGCTGCGGGTCGGGTACGTCGAGGCGGTGGGCGTACGGTCCGACGCGCGTCGGACGGGGCTCGGGGGCCGGGTGATGGCGGAGCTGGAGCGGGTGATCGACCGGGCGTACGACGCCGGGATGCTGTCCGCGAGTGACGAAGGGGCCGCGCTGTACGCCGCTCGTGGCTGGGAGGTGTGGGGCGGGCGGGTCTGCGCGCTGGGGCCGCAGGGCGTGGTGCGTCTGCCGGACGAGGAGGGGAGCACGTTCGTGCGGCCCGCCCTCGCCGGTCCGCTCGACCCGGCGTTCGAGCTGGTCTTCGACTGGCGGGACGGCGACGTGCTCTGACGGCCCGGCGATAAAAGCGCAGGTCAGTGACGTGTGACCCAGTCCACCGTCTCAGATAGTAGGAAGTCCGAGTAATTGTGGAGACAGACGCGCTGTCCTCCCTTAGTTTTGTAGAAGCCGAACGTCTCGCTCGATCAAGCGAATGGCGGTCGTGAGCCGGGCCCCGTGCAGGCAACCCCTGCGGCACCGCTCCCCGCCCCACCCGGCGTCTCGTAACCCCTGTCTGCACTCCCGAATTGTCGAAGGAGTCGATTTCCCATGGCCGAGACGACCGCCCGCCGTCGAGTCCGTCACCTCTCCCGTACGACCGAGTCCGACCGCAAGAACGCCGCAGCCGCGCTCCAGCGTGCGCTGGACCGCCGGGACAACGGCGGCGCCACAGGACACCAGGCCGCGTAGGTAGTGCCGCGACAGGCCGTCGTTCGTCTGCGGCTTCGTCGTGGCGGGTCGCGCCCGCGCGGCGGAGCCGCATATCGAGCACAGCCCCGCGCCCTTTGGGGGCGCTACCGGCGCCGTACCTCGAAATGGTCGACGCGTTCGCCGCTCGGCGTCAGCGCCGACACCTTCAACCGAGGCTTCGCGCCGCTCTCCGCCTCCACCGCGAGGAAGGAGAAGCCCCGGTAGCGCACCCGCGACCACTGCACGCTCTCCGTCCTGGTGTCGCGTGACTTGGTCCACTTGAAGGAGTCGACCGACTCCCGCTCGGTGACATGGCCCTCGTAGCTCTCCTCGACGCCCTTCGGGAAGCCGTACAGGTCCTTGCCGCCGCCGCCCGCCGTGACGTACACGATCCCGTCCCGCGTCGGGTCCGTCGTCGCGCCGATCGGTACCGGCGCGCCGACCTCACCGTTCAGGATCGCGTCCGTCCGCTCGTACACGTGGTTGTGCCCGTTGATCACCAGGTCGACCTGGTGCTTGGCGAAGAGCGGCACCCACTCGGCGCGGATGCCCCCGTCGGAGGCGTGCGTCGAGGTCGAGTAGGCGCAGTGGTGGAAGTAGACGACGATGAAGTCGACCGAGCGATCGGCCCGCAACTCGCGGAGCCTGCGGTCCAGCCACTTCGTCTGGCGCCCTTCCGTGTAGCCGAAGTTGGCGGGGATCTCGTACGACACGTCGTTCGCGTCCAGCGCGACCACCCCGACGTTGCCGTACGTGAACGAGTACACCCCCGGCGCCGTACGCGGGTCGAAGCCGCTGTCCGGGAGGGAGAAGCGGGCGAGTTGGCCGCCGTAGCCGTCGGGCGAGTACCAGGCCTCCATGTCGTGGTTGCCGGTGGTCACCATCCATGGCACCGACTTCGCCACCGACTCGGTCTGCTTGAGGAACACGTCCCACATGCCCGCCTGGAACGCGTCCGAGTCCTTGCCCTTGCCGGTCGGGTTCGCGTAGCAGATGTCCCCGGCGTGCAGATGGAAGGCGGGGTCCTGGCGCAGCAGGGCGCGGTCGTTGTCGGCGGCGTGCATGCCGACGCCCTGGTCGCCGAACGCGGTGAACACGAACCGCTCGGGCGGGGACGCGGGCGCCGTGCGGAAGGAGGCGATCGTGGGCCTGCGCTCCGGGGACGCCGGGTCGAAGCCGGCGTGCCCGACGCCGTAGTAGTACGTCGTGCCCGGCCGCAGCCCGTCCAGGGCCGCGTGCAGGTAGTACTGCTCGACCGCCGCGCTCACCCCCGCCACCTCCGGGGTCTTCAGGTCGCGCAGCTCCGCCTCGATCCGCCGGTCCAGGTCGTCCGGGCGCAGACCGATCCGGACGTACGGCCCCCGCACCGCGGCCGGCACCTGCCAGGAGATGCGCATCTGCGTCTTGGGGTCGGCGCCGAAGGCGAGGTGGCGGCCGAAGGGGGCGACGACGGAGCCGGGCACCTTAGTGGTGGCGGAGGCGGGGGGTTTCGAGGCGGTGGTCGTCCCCGATGTCGAACATCCCGTCAGCAGTCCGCCCGCCAGCGTTCCGCCCGCCACCGCCGAGGCCGTCACCAACGTGCGGCGCCGCACCAGCTTGGTGCGCAGGTACTCGTGCTGTTCGGCCATGCTCATCCGGCGCGCGAGCTGAGGGGGGATGCCGAAGTCGGGAAGGTCCATGGCGGTGAAGTTCCCAGCGAACGCCAACGCCAGCTCTACATACGGGTGAACGCCAGTCGAAGGGCTGACGCCCGACCGCTCGACACTGTCCGTATGGCGGACATGCCGTGTCATCCCATGGGACGAGGAGTAGGGTGCCGACATGTCTCGCAGCCTCAATCTCGCAGTGATTCCCGGTGACGGCATCGGCCAGGAGGTCGTGGCCGAAGGCCTGAAGGTCCTCTCCGCCGTCCTTCCGCAGGATGTGAAGCTGGAGACCAAGGAGTACGACTTCGGCGCCAAGCGCTACCACGCGACCGGTGAGACCCTCACCGACGCCGATGTCGAGGCGCTCAAGAAGCACGATGCCATCCTGCTCGGCGCGATCGGTGACCCCTCGGTCCCGTCCGGCGTCCTGGAGCGCGGTTTCCTGCTCAAGCTGCGCTTCCTGTTCGACCACCACGTCAACCTGCGTCCGTCGAAGCTCCTCCCGGGTGTCGCCACCCCGCTCGCCGGTCAGCCGGAGATCGACTTCATCGTCGTCCGCGAGGGCACCGAGGGCCCGTATACGGGCAACGGCGGCACCATCCGCAAGGGCACCCCGCACGAGGTCGCCACCGAGGTCTCCGTCAACACCGCCTTCGGTGTCGAGCGCGTCGTCCGCGACGCCTTCGCCCGTGCCCAGGCCCGCCCCCGCAAGAAGCTGGCGCTCATCCACAAGAACAACGTGCTGGCCTTCGCCGGTCACCTGTGGACGAACATCTTCAACCAGGTGGCCGAGGAGTTCCCCGACGTCACCACCGAGTACATGCACGTGGACGCGGCGACCATCTACCTGGTCACGCAGCCCGAGCGCTTCGACGTGATCGTCACCGACAACCTCTTCGGCGACATCATCACCGACCTCGCCGCGGCCGTCTCCGGCGGCATCGGCGTCGCCGCGAGCGGGAACATCAACCCCAGCGGCGAGTTCCCGTCCATGTTCGAGCCCGTCCACGGCTCGGCCCCGGACATCGCCGGCCAGGGCAAGGCCGACCCCACCGCCACGGTCCTGTCCGTCGCCCTGCTCCTGCGCCACCTCGGCTACGACGCCGAGGCCGCCCGCATCGACGAGGCCGTCTCCACCGACCTCGCGGAGCGCACCGGCAAGCCCGCCCGCTCCACGTCGGAGATCGGCGACGCGCTGGCCGTACGAGTAGCCGGCTGACCTGCCGAGCCACTCGAATCTCTCGAAGCCGTCGGGTCACTGCGCACCCGGCGGCTTCCCCATGTCCGCCGCCGGGTGTCACCATCATCCCCTGGGTCGCGATTCACGCCGATCACGCCGATTTCTTCCACGGCTCCCGCTTGCGATAATCGAACGCGGAGCCGCTGAATGAGGGAATGCTCGGACGTCCTAGCACTGGCCACTGACAGTACTGGCGTGAGCGCGGCCCGCCACAATCAAAACCGGTGAAGGACATCTACTCATGACGACGCCCACGATCGAGCTCAAGCCCTCCGCCAGCCCGCTCGCCGCCGCAGAGCGCGAGGCGATCCTGGCCAACCCCGGCTTCGGCCGCCACTTCACCGACCACATGGTGACGATCAAGTGGACCGAGGGCCGCGGCTGGCACGACGGCCAGCTCGTGCCGTACGCGCCGATCTCCCTCGACCCGGCCACGATGGTCCTGCACTACGCGCAGGAGATCTTCGAGGGCCTCAAGGCGTACCGACAGCCCGACGGGTCCGTCGCCAGCTTCCGCCCCGAGAAGAACGCCAAGCGCTTCCAGGCCTCCGCCCGCCGGCTCGGCATGCCGGAGCTGCCGGTGGAGACCTTCATCGAGGCGTGCGACGTGCTGGTGAGCCAGGACCAGGCCTGGGTCCCGGCGCACGGTGGCGAGGAGTCCCTCTACCTGCGCCCGTTCATGTTCGCGACCGAGGTCGGGCTGGGTGTGAAGCCCGCGAGCGAGTACCTCTTCATCGTCATCGCCTCCCCGGCCGGCGCCTACTTCCCCGGCGGCGTCAAGCCGGTGTCCATCTGGGTCTCCGAGGACCACGTCCGCGCCGTGCCGGGCGGCATGGGCGACGCGAAGACGGGCGGCAACTACGCCGCCTCCCTGCTGGCCCAGGCCGAGGCCGCCGCCGAGGGCTGCGCCCAGGTCTGCTACCTCGACGCGGTCGAGCGCAAGTGGGTCGAGGAACTCGGCGGCATGAACCTGTACTTCGTGTACGGCGACAAGATCATCACCCCCTCCCTCACCGGCTCCATCCTGGAGGGAGTCACCCGCGACTCCCTCCTCACGGTCGCCCGTGACCTCGGCTACGAGGCCGAGGAGGGCCGTGTCTCCGTCGACCAGTGGCAGCGCGACTCCGAGAACGGCACCCTCACCGAGGTCTTCGCCTGCGGTACGGCCGCGGTCATCACGCCGGTCGGCACCGTGAAGCGCACGGGTGCGCAGTGGCAGCAGAGCGGTGGGGAGCCCGGCGAGGTCACGCTGAAGCTGCGCGAGGCGCTCCTCGACATCCAGCGGGGCACTGCCGTGGACCAGCACGGGTGGATGCACAAGCTGGGCTGACCCGTCGCTCGGCGTCGAGGCCGGGGTCTGGGGCTGCCGCTCCCAGACCCCCGCTTCGGCCTGAACGGGCCTCGTCCTCAAACTCCCCCAGAGGGGGCACCCCCAGACGGGCTGGTGTGGCCGACCGGCACCGAGTTGTCGGCCTCGGCTTCCGCCTTCACGGAACCCGGGGCCGACAGCAGGTACACCACACCGCCCACCACCCCCGACAGCAGGAAGCTGCAGTCCACCCCGCCGGTCAGACTCACCAGCGGCCCCTCGTACGACGGCAGCGCCACCGCGAGCAGACCGACCACCGCGCCCAGCGCCCACGCCACCGTCGCCTGGATGTTCCAGCCGGCCCGGTACCAGTAGATCCCGCCCCGCGCCCGGCGGTTGAAGACCTGGAGGGCCTCCGCGTCGTACACGCCACGGCACCGCACGAAGCCGATCAGGGTGATGACCGCCCACGGGGTGCCGATCGCGGTGAGCAGCAGGACGAACGACGTCATTGCCTCCTGCGCCGTCGAGGCGTAGTGGCCGATGAAGACGCAGACCGTGGCGACGACCGCGACCGCGTAGGTGGCCTGGGCGCGCGAGGCGCGCGGCAGGATGGCGTCCAGGTCGAGGCCCATGGAGTAGAGCATTAGGCCCGCGTTGCCGACCGAGCCGGCGGTGGCGGCCAGGAGCAGCGGGATCAGGTACCAGGTGGGGGAGGCGTCGACCAGGGGACCCGCGTAGTCGAGGGCCGCTCGCGCCGCGTACGCCGTGAAGGTGCCGAACAGCTGGGGGATGAGCAGGCCCAGGATCAGGCCGAGCCACGTCGCGTGCAGGACCCGGCGTGAGGAGTGGCGTGCCGGGGAGATGTAGCGGGTGTAGTCGCCGAGGAGCGTGATGAAGGCGATCGGGCCGGACAGTCCCGCCGCCACCGTCGCCAGCAGCCAGGTCGGCCAGAAGCCGCCCAGCAGATAGCCGCCCGCCTCGGGCAGCGCGTCGGTCGTGAAGTGCGGGGCGTAGGCGATCGCGCCGAGGGCCAGCAGCGCCGTCATGCCGATCGCGAGGACGCGGGACATGGCGAGGAGCACCCGATAGCCGTACACCGCGCCCGCGACGGTCGCCGCCGCCAGCAGCCCGTAGACCACGCCGTACGACATCCCGCTCGCCGGCAGCCCGATGAGCCGGCCCAGCACACCCACCATCACATCGCCGCCGATCCACACGGTCAGGGCCGTGTAGCCGAGGGCGAGCAGGAGGCCGACCACCGAGCCGACCAGGCGGCCGCGCACGCCGAACTGGGCGCCGGAGGAGGTGGACAGGTTCGTCGCCGTGCGCAGGGAGATCAGGGCCAGCGGGGCGGTGAGGGCCGTGCCGACGAGGGTGCCGACCACGATCGAGCCGACCGACGCCCACCAGTCCAGGCCGAACGACGGGGGCAGCCAGCCGAAGACGATCACCCCCAGACAGAGGTTCGAGCCCAGCAGGATCGAGACGAGGTCCCGTGGGCCGCTCGTGCGTTCCTCGTCGGGGATGGTGTCGACTCCGCGCTGTTCCATCGGCATGCTGATCTCCCTCGGTTTGAGTGACGTTCAATCTGAGGTCTCCGAGAGTTGGTCGTCAACCCTTTGATTCCACCTTTGACTCCTGCGGTCTGACGTTTAGAGTGGTGCTCTAAATCTGCGTAAGGCAAGGAGGTGTCGCGTCGTGAGACTGACTCCCACGGAGCGTGACCGGCTGCTGCTGTTCGGAGCCGCGGAGCTGGCCCGGGCTCGCCGCGCCCGCGGTCTGCGGCTCAACGTGCCGGAGGCGACCGCGCTGATAGCGGACACCGTGTGCGAGGCCGCCCGCGACGGCGCCCGCCTGGCGGAGGCCATCGAGCGGGCCCGGTCGGTGCTCGGCCCGGACGATGTGTTGCCGGGTGTCGCGGACGTCGTCACCGAAGTGCATGTGGAGGCGGTCTTCGACGACGGCTCGCGGCTCGCGGTCGTCAGCGATCCGATCGGCGGGAGCCTCGGTGATCGAGCCCCGGGCGCGCTGCTGCCGGGGCCCGAGCACGCCGAGCCCGAGGCGGTCGTACGGCTGACGGTCACCAACACCGCCACCGTGCCCGTCTCCGTCACCTCCCACTTCCACTTCTTCGAGGCCAACCCGCGCCTCGACTTCGTACGGGAGCAGGCCTACGGGATGCGGCTCGCCGTACCGGCCGGTTCCTCCGTGCGGTTCGGGCCGGGCGAGAGCGTCGAGGTCGGGCTCGTGCCCATCGGGGGCGAGCGGATCGCGATCGGGTTCGCCGGTCTGGTCGACGGGGCGCTGGACGCGCCGGGGGCGAAGGACGAGGCCCTGCGCAGGGCCGCCGCCTGCGGATATCTGGGAGCCGCAGTGCGAGGGGGCGAGTTTCAGGGAGCAGATCGATGAATCCGTACGAGTACGCCGCCACCCACGGCCCCCGCGCCGGCGACCGCATCCGCCTCGGCGACTCCGGGCTGACGATCCGGGTCGAGGCCGACTCGCAGCGCTACGGCGACGAGTTCCTCGCCGGGTTCGGCAAGACCGCCCGCGACGGGCTGCACCTCAAGGCCGCCGCGGTACGGGAGACCTGTGACGTCGTCATCAGCAATGTGGTGGTGATCGACGCGGCGCTGGGGATCCGGAAGGTCTCCATCGGGATCAGGGAGGGGCGGATCTGCTCGATCGGGCGGGCCGGGAACCCCGACACCCTGGACGGGGTCGATGTCGTGGTCGGCACCGGTACGTCGATCGTGTCCGGTGAGGGGCTCATCGCCACCGCCGGGGCGGTCGACACGCATGTGCACCTGCTGTCGCCGCGCATCATGGAAGCCTCGCTCGCCTCCGGGGTGACCACGATCATCGGGCAGGAGTTCGGGCCGGTGTGGGGCGTCGGGGTCAACTCGCCGTGGGCGCTGCGGCACGCGTTCAACGCCTTCGACGCCTGGCCGGTCAACATCGGGTTCCTGGGCCGGGGTTCGTCGTCCGACTCCGCCCCGCTGATCGAGGCGCTGGCCGAGGGCGGGGCGTCCGGCTTCAAGGTGCACGAGGACATGGGGGCCCATACGCGGGCCTTGGACACGGCTCTCCGCGTCGCCGAGGAGCACGACGTCCAAGTCGCCCTGCACAGCGACGGACTGAACGAGTGCCTGTCCGTCGAGGACACGTTGAAGGTGCTGGAGGGCCGCACCATCCACGCCTTCCACATCGAGGGCTGCGGCGGCGGACACGTGCCGAACGTGCTGAAGATGGCCGGCGTCCCGAACGTCATCGGCTCCTCCACCAACCCCACCCTGCCCTTCGGGCGGGACGCGGTCGCCGAGCACTACGGCATGATCGTCTCCGTCCACGACCTCAAGACCGACCTGCCCGGTGACGCCGCCATGGCCCGCGACCGCATCCGCGCCGGCACGATGGGCGCCGAGGACGTGCTGCACGACCTGGGCGCGATCGGCATCACCTCGTCGGACGCGCAGGGCATGGGACGGGCGGGCGAGACCGTACGCCGTACGTTCGCCATGGCCGGGAAGATGAAGGCCGAGTTCGGCGCCCCGGACTCCGATCACGACAATGAGCGCGTCCTGCGCTACATGGCCAAGCTGACCATCAACCCGGCCATCGCGCACGGCCTCGCCCATGAGGTGGGGTCGCTGGAGGTCGGCAAGCTCGCCGACATCGTGCTGTGGCGGCCGGAGTACTTCGGCGCCAAGCCGCAGCTGGTGCTGAAGTCCGGTTTCCCGGCGTACGGCGTCGTCGGCGACCCCAACGCCGCCACCGATACCTGCGAACCCCTTGTCCTGGGCCCGCAGTTCGGGGCGTACGGCGCCACCCCCGCCGACATCTCCGTCGCCTTCGTCGCCCAGGCCGCCGTCGATCAGGGAGGCGACAGCATGCCCACCCGGCGCCGCAGGGTCGCCGTGCGCGGCACGCGCGGCATCGGGCCGGCTGACCTGCGCCTCAACTCCCGTACCGGAGCCGTCGATGTCGACCAGCGCACCGGTCTGGTCACCCTCGACGGGGAGCCGCTGCGCTCCGAGCCGGCCGAATCCGTCTCCCTCAACCGCCTGTACTTCCTGTGACGTTCAGACAAGGACCCGCTATGACCACCCCCGCCGCCGACGGCTTCCGCATGCCCGCCGAGTGGACTTCGCACGAGCGCACCTGGATGGCGTGGCCGGGCCCGAACCCGACCTTCGACGATCCCGAGGGCCTCGCCGACGCACACCTCGCCTGGGCCTCGGTCGCCCGTGCGGTCCGCCGCTTCGAGCCGGTGACGGTGGTGTGCGGGCCGGGGCAGGCCAGGGAGGCCGCCGCTCTCCTCGGCCCGGACATCGACACCGTCGAGCGGGATCTGGACGACGCGTGGATGCGGGACATCGGGCCGACCTTCCTGACCAACGGCAAGGGGGAACTCGCCGCCGTGGACTGGACGTTCAACGGCTGGGGCGCGCAGGACTGGGCCCGCTGGGAGCACGACGCGAAGATCGCCGCGTATGTCGCCGACCTCGCCGGGGCGACCAGGACGTACGCCTCGACACTCGTGAACGAAGGCGGTGCGATCCATGTGGACGGTGAGGGCACCGTGCTGCTCACGGAGACGGTCCAGCTCGGCCCGGAGCGCAACCCCGACTGGACCCGCGAGCAGGTCGAGGCCGAGATCCACGCGATGCTCGGCACCCGCAAGGCGATCTGGCTGCCGCGCGGCCTGACCGGCGACTATCCGCCGTACGGCTTCGGCACCCTCGGGCACGTCGACATCGTCGCCGCGTTCGCCCGTCCCGGCGTGGTCGTCGCCCATGTGCAGCCGGACCCGGCGCATCCCGACCACGAGGTGACCAAGGAGGTCGTCGGCCTGCTGAAGTCGCAGACCGACGCGCGCGGTCGCCGCCTGGAGGTCGTCGAGGTGCCCGCCCCGACCGTCCTGGAGGCGGACGGACACTGGGCCGACTACTCCTACATCAACCACTACCTCTGCAACGGCGGCGTGGTCCTGTGCGGCTTCGACGACCCGCGCGACGAGCTCGCGGCCGGCATCTTCCGCCGGCTGTTCCCGGAGCGGACGGTGACGCTCGTCGACGCCCGGACGATCTTCGCGGGCGGGGGCGGTATCCACTGCATCACCCAGCAGCAGCCGAAGGCCGTGGTCCGGTAGAACGTACGGGTGAACGTACTGCTCTGCGCCACCTGCGGAACCCGGCTGACCGAGCCGGTCCGGCGGCTCGACGAGATGCCCCCGTATCCCGGCGGGGACGGGCTGCCGGACCTGGACGACCCGCGTCCCGGTCCGCCGAGCGTTCCGCGCGGGACGTACGCCGTCGATCCGCACCCCTTCGGCGCGCCGTACGTCCCGTACGACGGGCCCGTGGGCGAGTATGCCGGGGTCTCCCCGGGCGGTGGGTGGAAGTCCGACGCGCGGGGACTGTTGCTGTCCGCGGGACCACACGGCACCTACGTCCTGCACCCGCTCGATGCCGTCGGCCTCGCACCCCACACCGACGGCACCCGCCTCGTCGGATGCTGCGGCCCGGACGGCACCCGAGGGGTCAACCACGTGTGCGCCTGCGGGGCCGAGGTCGCCATCGTGGCCGCCGACTGCTCCATCCCCTGCGAGACCCGGTTCGTCCCGGACGCCGTCCACGTGGAGGCCGCCGCGTGACCACCCGCCGCCGCACCCCCGCCCCGCCCCGCGAGGACGTCCTCGTCGCCGCCATGGAGATGATCGCCGAGCGCGGTCTGGAGAAGCTCACCATGGCGGCGCTCGGCCGTGAGGTCGGGATGAGCAGCGGCCATCTCCTCTACTACTTCCACTCCAAGGACGAACTGCTGCTCCAGGCCCTGGAGTGGAGCGAGGGCCGACTCGGCGCGGAGCGCGGCCGGTTGCTGACGCGGGTGTCCGCCACGGTCCGCGAGCGGATCGAGGCGTACGTCGACCTGTATGTCCCCGACGGTCACCGCGACCCGCACTGGACGCTGTGGCTGGAGGTCTGGAACCGCTCGCAGAACGCCGACGACGACGCCCGCGACCGCCAGGCCGCGATCGAGGGCGCCTGGCATCGCGATCTGGTCGCGCTGCTGGCGGAGGGCGTGTCGAGGGGCGAGTTCCGGGCGGTCGACCCGGACCGCTTCGCCGCCCGGCTGCGGGCGTTGCTCGACGGGTTCTCCATCCATGTGGCGATCGGGCTGCGGGGCACCGATCGTGGCCAGATCCTGTCGCACGTACGGGAGTTCCTCGACGAATCACTGGGGCGGTCGGGGCTCGCGGACGCATGACCTGCCGTCCGGGTTGTACGTAAACGAGCGCATTGACCCGTGCCGCTTGATGCGCTTGCATCCCTGTGGGCCCTCGGCGCGGGGGCGAGGGAACGACAAGGTTTCGGGGGGAACCATGTCCGCAGGCGCACGTGTCCGCAGAGTGCCGTTCGCCCTGCGCAGGGTCTCCTCGGGCGCGGCCCTCACCGTCGCCCTCGTGCTGACCGCCCTGCCGACGGCCGCCGCCGACGCCGTACGCGTCGACCGGATCAGCACCGCCACCGACGGCACCCAGCTGCCGGTGGCCTCGTCCGGGGCCACGGTCAGTGCGGACGGCCGCTACGCCGCCTTCACCTCCGCCGACCCCACGGGCGGCCACAACACCCGCGTGTACCTCAAGGATTTGCGCACCGGCACGCTGAGCCAGGTGCCCGAGGACCTCCAGTACACCGGCGGCGCGATGATCAGCGCCGACGGCCGCCGGATCGCGTACACCAACGGCAACCGCTACGGGAAGCCGTACGTCCACGACCGGGTGACCGGCGAGACCGTGCAGCCGTGGCCCGCGCAGCCGCCCGACGGGTTCCACGAGCTGGGCCGCACCGAGGCGATCAGCGCCGACGGCCGCCACGTGGCGTACAGCATCGGCAGCCGGCACGGACTGCGGGCCCTGTACGTCCGCGACCTGGACACCGGCACCGACGAGCAGATCGCGCTCCCGGCCGACGGGGAGATCTGGGAGGCCGCGATCGGCGCGCACGGCCGTACGGTGGCGTACGCCGTGTTCGCGCGGACCGCGCAGGGCGTGACCCATCGCGTGTACGTCAAGGACCGCGCCTCGGGCGAGACCCGGCTCCTCGCCGACGGCCCCGCCCTGAGCGCGCCCAGCCTCCTCCCGCTCGTCGTGGACGGGCGCCGGGTGCTGTACAACGGCCGGTCCGCCGACGGCAGACCTCAGCCCTACCTCCACGACCTGCGCACCGCCCGCACCGAGCCGATCGGCCCGCCCGGGGACACCGCCGTCGCGGCCGACACCGGCGGACGACATGTCCTGCTGTCCCGGGACGGTGCCCTGACGCTGCTCGACGCACGCACCGGCAGGGAGCGGGCGGTGGCCGCGACGGGCACGGCCCGTCCGGGCGCGGTCACCCGCCAGGGCCGTGCCGTCGTCTTCGGCTCCACGGCCGACGACCTGGTGCCGGACGACACCAACGGGGCGTCGGACGTGTTCATCGACCACATCCACTGACCGACCACCAGCACCACAACAGGGGGAACAGATCTTGTACGTCAGCACCCGCACCGCGCTCGCCACCGCCCTCGTCGCCGCCACGGTGGCCCTCACGGGAACGTCGGCGAGCGCCGCGCCCCGAGTCCCGTCCACCGAGCGGATCACCGTGTCCGGCACGGGAGAACAGGGCACCGACTACTCCGCAGGCCCCCACCTGAGCGCGAACGGCCGTTACGCCGCGTTCTCCTCCTACGCGCCGAACCTCGTGCCCGGCGACACGAACGGCGTGGAGGACAGCTTCGTACGCGATCTGCGCACGGGCCGGGTGGAGCGGATCAGCGTCAGGTCCGACGGCACCCAGGTCGACGGCGGCACCGAGCCCGTGGCCATCAGCGCCAACGGCCGGTATGTCGTGCTCGTCTCGACCGCCGACAACCTCACCGACTGGCCGGCGCCGAAGGAGTACTGGGCCAAGGACGTCTACGTCCACGACCGGGTCACCCACCGCACCGAGCGGGTCAGCACGACACCCGACGGCGGGTCGGCCTACGCGCACGGCGCCGCCGCGATCTCCGACGACGGCCGGTACGTCGCGTTCAATGCCCGGCCGAAGCAGATGGAGAGCGGCCAGACGGTCATCTACCCGGCCGTGTACGTCACCGACCGCCGCACCGGCACCGCCGAGCGGATCACCAACCGTGACCACCCGGACCGGGGCTCCTACCACCTGGACATGAGCGCGGACGGCCGGTACGTGGTCTACGAGCAGTTCGGCCCGCGCGGCGGGGGCGGCGCGATGCTGGCGCACGACCGCCGCACCGGCACCGAGGAACAGGTCGACGTCACCCCGCAGGGCACACCCGCCCAGCGCAACGGCCTGGACCCCTCGATCTCGGCGGACGGCCGCTACGTCGCCTTCACCTACCGGGGCGAGGACCTGGTCCCGGCCGGCACCGCGGTCAACACCAGCACCTATGTGCGCGACCTGCGGACCGACACCACCCGCGGCATCGTCCACGACGGCACGGGCGACCCCGCGGTCATCTCCGGCCCCGAGATCAGCCGCAACGGCCGATACGTCGCCTACGGATTCCGGGCCGCGCAGGGCCAGGACAACGTCTACGTACGGGATCTGCGCACCGGCGCCTCCAGCCTCGCCAGCGTGTCGGTCACCGGTGGCCCCGTCACCGACGACAACGTCTACGCCACCTCGTTCGGCGGCGGCGACAAGCTCCTCGGCCTCGGTTCCGACTCCGCCCAGCTGGTCCCCGGTGACACCAACGACGTGACCGACGGTTTCCTGCGCCGCCTGCGGTGATCAGCACAGTGCTCGCATCCTGAGACGGACGGTGAGCACGGGCGCGGACTGTGCCAGACTGCCCCCGTGCTCTCGTTCGCCATGATTATTGGCAGCAGGCGCGCCGGTCCGCAGTGACCACCACGTACGACCAGGTACGGGTGGACACCGTCGTCCTCGACCCGCGCGCAGACCTCTCGCACCCGCGAGGGGTTTTTCTGTTTCCCGGCCCACCCGCAGCCGGGCGGAGAGCGTGAGGGACCATAGGTGAGGGCGGTGGAACCGGTCATTCCGGTAGACCGTGATCCAACACAGGAGCCTTACGACCATGACGGTAACCAGCGAACCCGACGACTCGTTCCACGTCTTCGACACCACCCTGCGCGACGGCGCCCAGCGGGAGGGCATCAACCTCACCGTCGCCGACAAGCTGGCCATCGCACGGCACCTGGACGACTTCGGCGTGGGCTTCATCGAGGGCGGCTGGCCCGGCGCCAACCCGCGGGACACCGAGTTCTTCGCCCGCGCCCAGCAGGAGATCGACTTCAAGCACGCCCAGCTGGTCGCCTTCGGCGCCACCCGCCGCGCGGGCGGCAAGGCGAGCGAGGACCCGCAGGTCAAGGCCCTCCTGGGCTCCGGCGCCCCGGTGATCACCCTCGTCGCGAAGTCCCACGACCGGCACGTCGAGCTCGCCTTGCGCACCACACTCGACGAGAACCTGGAGATGATCCGCGACACGGTGTCGTACCTGCGCGAGCAGGGCCGCCGCGTCTTCGTCGACTGCGAGCACTTCTTCGACGGCTACCGCGCCAACCCCGAGTACGCGAAATCCGTCGTCCGTACGGCCTCGGAGGCCGGCGCGGACGTCGTCATCCTCTGCGACACCAACGGCGGCATGCTCCCGGCCCAGGTCCAGGCGGTCGTCTCGACCGTCCTCGCCGACACCGGCGCCCGGCTCGGCATCCACGCCCAGGACGACACCGGCTGCGCGGTCGCCAACACCCTCGCCGCGGTCGACGCGGGCGCGACCCACGTCCAGTGCACGGCCAACGGCTACGGCGAGCGGGTCGGCAACGCCAACCTGTTCCCGGTCGTCGCGGCCCTGGAGCTGAAGTACGGCAAGAAGGTCCTCCCCGACGGCCACCTGCGCGAGATGACCCGTATCTCGCACGCCATCGCCGAGGTCGTCAACCTCACCCCCTCCACGCACCAGCCGTACGTCGGCGTCTCCGCCTTCGCGCACAAGGCCGGCCTGCACGCCTCCGCGATCAAGGTCGACCCGGACCTGTACCAGCACATCGACCCCGAGCAGGTCGGCAACACCATGCGCATGCTCGTCTCCGACATGGCGGGCCGCGCCTCCGTCGAGCTCAAGGGCAAGGAACTCGGCATCGACCTCGGCGGCGACCGCGAGCTGGTCGGCCGGGTCGTCGAGCGGGTCAAGGAGCGCGAGCTCAAGGGCTACACGTACGAGGCGGCGGACGCGAGCTTCGAACTCCTCCTGCGGGCCGAGGTGGAGCGCAAGCCGCTGAAGTACTTCCAGGTCGAGTCCTGGCGCGCGATCGTCGAGGACCGCCCCGACGGCAGCCACGCCAACGAGGCCACGGTCAAGCTCTTCGCCAAGGGCGAGCGCATCGTCGCCACGGCGGAGGGCAACGGCCCGGTCAACGCCCTCGACCGCGCGCTCCGAGTCGCCCTGGAGAAGATCTACCCGCAGCTCGCCAAGCTGGACCTCGTCGACTACAAGGTCCGCATCCTGGAGGGCGTCCACGGCACCCAGTCCACCACCCGCGTCCTGATCTCCACGTCCGACGGGGCGGGGGAGTGGTCCACGGTGGGCGTCGCCGAGAACGTCATCGCGGCGTCCTGGCAGGCCCTGGAGGACGCGTACACGTACGGGCTGCTGCGGGCCGGGGTGGAACCGGCGGAGTGACGGCCGCGCGGCCGCTCAGCACTCGTTCTCGACGAGCTCTTGGAACTCCTGACGGCTCATGGCGCGGTCGTCCGCCCAGACCTGGCCGGGGCACGGGCCGGCCAGGTCGTCGGCGGTGAAGGTGACCCGGATGTCGTACCAGCGCGTTCCAGGAGGCCGGTGGCGACAGCACCGGGTCCGACTCGATCGTCACCGCACGGCCGCAATGTCACGACCGGCTCACCGTCCTCGCCCGTCTCATGCCCACCCGGTCCGCCCCGCTGACACCTTCGCCTGCCGCACTGTTGACCACGCCCCCTTAGAAAGGTTGTGCGCCCCCGACGCCGTGCGGCACGTGGCGGTCCTGTGCAGTCTTGACGGGGCCTGGAAGGCCGGTTGGAGTGGTGACTTCAGTGCAGTGAGTTTCCCGAGCCGCCCGGAGGGACGTTCATGCGAAGAACAGTCCTGCTCGTCTCCACCGCCTTACTCACCGGCCTGTTACCTCTGACCACCGCCGCGCCCGCCTCGGGCGCCGACGACCCCGCCCCCATCCCCGTCGACCGCTTCGAGGGCGAGGTGCCCTTCGCCAACCCGCCCGCCGAGGGTGTCTTCACCTGGGGCGGCGACAACGACGACCCGCCCGCCCTGCAGTTGACCGCCCGCGACGACGCGCCCGAGGGCGAGAAGGTCCTCGCCGGCACGTACGACATCAGCGGCTACGGCGGCTTCACCCACGGCTTCGCCTTCGCCGAACCCGCCCACGACTGGTCCGCCCACAAGGGCATCCGCCTGTGGTGGGACGGCCAGGACAACGGCAAGAAGATCGCCTTCGAGCTCAGGGACGGCGGTGCCAACGGCGAGGCCTCCGAGCTGTGGACGACCTCCTTCACCGACGACTTCACCGGCTGGAAGCAGATCGAGCTGCCGTTCACCGACTTCACCTATCGCACCGACCACCAGCCCGTCGGCGGTATCGACCACATCCTCGGCCTCACCGAGACCTGGGGCTACGCGGTCACCCTCCCGGTCGGCATCAAGGGTCGATTCGCCATGGACGGCGTCGAGTTGTACGGCAAGGCCGACCAGTCCCTGAAGGCCTCGGTCCTGACGGACTCCGCCGTCCACCCCACCGACGAGGGCGACACGGCGACCGCGAAGCTCACCGTCGCCACCACGGGCTCCACGCCCCTCGACGAACCCGTCACCGTCACTTACGAGACCACCGGCGGCACCGCCGACCCCGGCAGGGACTACACCCCGGTCACGGGAACCGTCACCTTCCCGGCCGGCACCGCCTCAGGCACCACCCGCGAGATCCGCGTCCCCACCCTCGAGGACCGGTCCGCCGAGCCCGCCGAGACGATCCCGCTGAAGCTGACCGTCACCGGCGCCAAGTCCCCGGTCGAGACCCCGCAGATCGTCGTCGACGCGCACGGACTGCCGTACCTCGACAGTAAGTTGCCGGTGCGCCAGCGGGTCGCCGACCTCGTCTCACGCCTCTCCCTCCAGGAGAAGGCCGGCCAGATGACCCAGGCCGAGCGCGGCGCGCTCACCGCGTCCGGTGACATCGCCACGTACGCCCTCGGCTCGCTCCTGTCCGGCGGCGGCTCCACGCCGACGCCCAACACCGCCGAGGCCTGGGCGAAGATGATCGACGGCTTCCAGCTCCGGGCGCAGGCGACCCGCTTCCAGATCCCGCTGATCTACGGCGTCGACGCGGTGCACGGCCACAACAACCTGGTCGGCGCGACGATCTTGCCGCACAACATCGGACTCGGCGCCTCCCGGGATCCGCAGCTGGCGTACCGGGCGGGCGCGGTGACGGCCGCCGAGACGCGGGCCACCGGTGTTCCCTGGGACTTCGCGCCCTGCCTGTGCGTGACGCGGGACGACCGGTGGGGACGGGCGTACGAGTCCTTCGGTGAGGACCCGGCCCTGGTCGACGCCATGGAGACCGTCATCCAGGGCCTCCAGGGCAGGCCCGACGGACGCGACCTGGACCGCGGCGACAAGGTCCTCGCCACGGCCAAGCACTTCGTCGCCGACGGCGGCACCGAGTTCGGCTCCTCCACCACCGGCACGTACACCATCGACCAGGGCGTCACCAAGGTCACCCGGCAACAGCTGGAGGCGGTCCACCTCGCCCCGTACGCGACGGCCGTCGACCGCGGCGTCGGTACGGTCATGCCGTCGTTCTCCTCCCTCGACCTCGTCGGCGACGGCAAGGGGCCGGTGAAGATGCACGCCCGCGCCGACATGATCAACGGCGTCCTCAAGGACCGTATGGGCTTCGACGGCTTCGTGATCAGCGACTGGCAGGCCATCGACCAGATCCCCGGCGACTACGCCTCCGACGTCCGTACGTCGGTCAACGCGGGCCTCGACATGATCATGGTGCCGTACGCGTACAAGGACTTCCACGCGACCCTGATCGACGAGGTGAAGGCGGGCCGGATCAGCGAGCGGCGGATCGACGACGCCGTATCCCGCATCCTCACGCAGAAGTTCCGCCTCGGTCTCTTCGAGAAGCCGTACGCCGACACCGGCGGGGCCGCGCGGATCGGTTCCGACGCGCACCGGGCCGTGGCACGACAGGCGGCCGCGCAGTCGCAGGTGCTGCTGAAGAACACGAACGGGCTCCTGCCCCTGAAGAAGTCGCAGAAGGTCTACGTCGCCGGATCCAACGCCGACGACATCGGCAACCAGAGCGGCGGCTGGACGATCACCTGGCAGGGCTCCTCCGGGGACATCACCCCCGGTACGACGATCCTGGAGGCGATGCGCAAGAACTCCACCCGGCTGACGTACTCCAAGGACGCCTCGGCCCCGACGGACGGCCATGACGTCGGTGTGGTCGTCGTCGGCGAGACCCCGTACGCCGAAGGCTTCGGCGATGTCGGCAACGGCCACGACCTTCGGCTGAGCCCCGCCGACCAGGCGGCCGTCGACAAGGTGTGCGGCGCGATGAAGTGCGCGGTGCTGGTCGTGTCCGGGCGCCCGCAGCTGATCGAGGACGAGAGCCTCGCCGGGATCGACGCGCTGGTCGCCTCCTGGCTGCCCGGCACGGAGGGCGACGGCGTGGCCGACGTCCTCTACGGCAAGCGGCCCTTCACCGGGCAGCTGCCCGTCACCTGGCCGAAGAGCGAGGCGCAGTTGCCGATCAACGTCGGGGACACGGCGTACGACCCGAGGTACCCGTACGGCTGGGGCCTGACCACGCTGACCAAGGTGCCGGGTGGCGGCGCCGCGACGCTGCGGGCGCTCGGCATCGCGGCCGCTGCCGCCGAGCGGGCCGGGGCCGCGGAGGCGGGCCGCGCGCTCGTCACCAAGGCCCGGCTGATCGTCCAGCACAGGGCGGCCGGCACGGGGATCACCGAGGCGGTGGCCAGGCCCTTCGCCGAGGCCGACCATCTGCTGCTGACGGGCCGGTACGGGGCGGCGGTGGAGAGGCTGACGGCGGCGTACAGAGCGGCCTGAGCCGTACAGGGCATCTCTTCCGGTGGGCAGGTCCGTTCCGGGAGAGATGCCCGTTCTCCTGCCCCATCGGGTAGCGTCGAAGTATGAGGACTCCGCTGTTCCGGGGCCTCATGCGCGCAGCTGTGGTGCCGGTCGCCGCGACGTTCGCGGTGCTCCTGGCCGGCGCCCCCGGCGCGCACGCGGCCACGGACCTCTCGAAGGTTGCCGAGGAACTGCGCGAGGGCCCCGTCTACGTGGCCCCCGCCGCCTCGGACCAGCTGTCGTCGGCTGACGCTGAAGCGCTCGCCGACAAGATCAAGGACGCGGACAAACCCGTCTTCGTCGCCGTTCTCCCGGCCGACCAGCCGACGCAGAACCTCCTTCTGAACCTCCGTACCGAGACGGGTGTCACGGGCCTGTACGGCGTCCGGGTCGGTGATCGCTTCGACGCGGCGGCAGACTCCTCGGCGCTGTCCCGGCAAGGCGTGGACAACCTGGTCACGTCGGTGCAGAGCGCCGGTGATCCCAAGGCCCAGCTGAACGATTTCGTCGACGCGGCCCTGCGCAACGTGGGCGGCACGGCACCCGCGAGTTGGAGCGACGGCGGGGGCGGCGGTGGCGTGGACGTCGGCGGGCTGATCGCCGCGGGCGCGGTGCTGGCGGCGGGCGGCGCGGGCGCGTACGCGCTGGTCCGGCGCAACCGGCGACGCCACGAGGAGGAGCGGCGGGCGGCGCTGGAGAGGCTGCGGGTCGTGGTGGACGAGGACATCACCGCCTTCGGCGAGGAACTGGACCGCCTGGACTTCCACCCGGCCGAGCCCGGCGCCGACGACGCGATGCGCGCGGACTACGAACACGCTCTGGACTCCTACGAGCAGGCGAAACGGCTCATGGACGGGGCCCGCAAACCGGAGGACGTCAAGGCGGTCACCCAAGCCCTGGCGGACGGCCGCTTCTCCCTCACCCAGCTGGCCGCCCGCCGGGAGCACCGGCCCCTTCCGGAACGCAGGCCACCCTGCTTCTTCGACCCGCGCCATGGCCCGGCGGTGGCCGACGAGCCCTGGACCCCACCCGGCGGCAGCGCCCGCGAGGTCCCGGTCTGCGCGGCCGACCGCACCCGCCTCGCCGAAGGCCGCGACCCCGTGGTCCGCGAGGTGGACACGGACCACGGCCGCCGCCCGTACTGGGAGGCCGGCCCCGCCTACGGCCCCTGGGCAGGCGGCTACTTCGGCGGCGGCATCCTCCCCGGCCTCCTCATCGGCACGATGCTCGGCAGCATGATGGCCATGCCGGCCTACGCGGCCGACTACGGCGCCGGGTACGGCTACGGCGGCGGGGGTTACGAGGGCGGCGACGTGTCCGGGGCGGACTTCGATGCCGGGGACTACGGGGGCGGGTTCGACGGCGGGGGAGGCTTCGGCGGAGGGGACTTCGGTGGGGGTGGCTTCGACGGGGGAGGTTTCTAGTGCTGTGACCGCATAGATTCGCCGGGGCAGCACGAGTTCGGTGCGCTACCGGCGGGCGATGATGCTGCCGGCCTCCGCTGGAGGAAAACGGGTGCCGGTGATCGCACAGCTGGTGCAGGCCGACGAGGACACCGTCCGGGATGTGATCCACGCGTTCAACGAGAAGGGCCTGGCCTGCATGGACCCTCGGTGGGCGGGAGGCCGTCCCCGCCAACTCAAGTCTGACGAAGAGGACTTCGTCGTCCAGACGGCCACCACCCGCCCGGTCAAGCTCGGCCAGCCTTTTACTCGCTGGTCACTGCGCAAGCTCGTCGCCTACCTGCGCAAAGTCCACGGCCGGGTGATTCGCATCGGCCGTGAGGCGTTACGGTGCCTGCTCGCCCGCCGCGGCGGCACCTTCCAGCGCACCAAGACCTGGAAATGCTGCAGCCGAGGACTGCCCGGATGGTCGCCTGGGCCTGAGGCTGGGGCCGCGCTTCAGTGAGGCAGCAGGACGTCGACCTGCCTGCGGATGTCCTGCACGATCTCCTCTACGCTCAAGGCGATGTTCACGCTCGCCGCCATGCTGAGGAACATCACGGCGGACACGATGTGTGCCAGCGTCGCGGCGTCGCCCTCTGTGACCCGTTCGTCTCGGCGCAGCACGGCGGCGACGGCCTCCTCGGTCTGCGCGACGATGGCGAGTGCCGCGCCGTGCCGGGGCTCCTCGGGGTCGCCGAAGACCATCTCTCGCAGGTAGGTGCGTCCGTTGTCGATCTGGATGCGGTTGCACTCGACGATCGGCCGGACGATCGCCAGCACCGCGTCCAGCACGCCTGGGACGGTCTTGGCGTCCGCCCGGCCCTGCTCAAGTGCTTCGGCGTACTTGGCGTTCTGGACAAGGAGGAGGAGTTCGCCCTTGGTCTTGGCATAAAGGAACAGGGTCCCGGTGCCGATGTCGGCCTTGTCCGCGATCTGCTGGGTCGTGACCTCATCGACGCCGTGTTCGGCGAACAGTTCACTGGCGGCAGCGACGATGCGGTCGAGTTTCTCCTGCTTTTTCCGCTCGCGCCGTCCGACCGACTGGGAGGCGGCAGACATGGGTGGTGTCCTCGTGCGTTCTGTGTCGCCCGTCGCGGTTGCGGCGGGTCAGCTGCTGCCGATGACGGCCTTGCCGCGGATGCCACCCTGGGACAGGGACTGCAGCGCCTGCGGGGTCTGGTCGAAGCCGACCACCTTTCCCACGACCGGACGCACCGCGCCCTGGTCGATGAGGGTGGTGATCTGGCGGAGCTGGTCGCCGCTGGCGCGCATGAACAGGAACTCGTACGTCACGCCGAGCTTCTTGGCCTGCCTGCGGATCTTGCCGCTCAGGGCTGCGACCGCCAGGCGCATCAGCTGGTTCAGGCCGGCCTCGCGGGCGAACGCGGGGTCCGGGGGACCGGTGATCCCGATGGCCTTGCCGCCGGGCTTGAGC
>NZ_JBQHCX010000025.1:0-129611 GCF_052068475.1 Streptomyces sp. SD31
GCGGCAGGTAGACCACGTCGAAGCCCATCGCGGCGATCGCCGGGAGCCGGCGCGCGGCGGTGCGGAAGGTGCCGTGGAGGTGCTGCGGGGTGCCTTCGGAGCGGGGGAAGAACTCGTACCAGGAGCCGTACAGGGCCCGCTCCCGCTCCACCAGCAGCGGCAGCGGATCCGACGCGGTGACCAGATCCCGCAACGGATACCGCCCCAACACCGCATCCACGTTCGCCGCGAACGCCGCCTCCAGCCGTGACGCGGGCGGCAGTGAGTCGTCCCGCAACGCCTCCGCGGCGGCCAGCACGGTCGCCCGCCCCGCCTCGTCGGGCACCGCGGCCGCCGCACGCTCGTACAGCTCGCTGCCCTCCTCCAGGACGAGCCCGACGTCGATCCCGGCCGGAACCTTGATCCGGGCGGTGTGGCGCCACGTGGCCACCGGGTCGCTCCAGGCCTCCACCTGGAAGGTCCAGTGGCCCACCGACGACGGCGTCACCTTGGCGCCCCAGCGGTCGCTGCCCGGGGCCAGTTCATGCATCGGCGTCCACGGGCCCAGGCGGCCGTCGGGATCGGTCAGCACGACATTGGCGGCCACGGCGTCATGGCCTTCGCGGAACACGGCGGCGGTGACCTCGAAGGTCTCTCCCGCGACGGCCTTCGCCGGATGCCTGCCGCACTCCACGGCCGGCTGTACGTCCCGTACCGGGATGCGGCCGATCGTCCCGGTCCTGGTCCGGGTCTTCGTCTTGGTCCTGCCCATGGTTCACCTCCGCCGTGCTCGAGGCCGGGCACCAGGCCCGGCCGGGGGTCGAAGCTGCGCCGGAAGGTGTCTACTTCCCGGCAACGAAACGCCACCGCCGTGATCTCGGTGGGCCCCGGCGCGCGGTGGCGCCCAAGCGGGGCCGCTCGTCCTGCTCCCGGAGGTAGGCCGCCAGGGTGACGCGCAGATAGCGTTCCGCCGCGTCCGCGGCCTCGCGCGCGCAGCGCTTGCCCATCAGCACACACAGGGTGTAGCCGGCGTCCTCGAAGGTGGCGCGCACCGTGTGGTCGGCAGGGGCCGCGAGCATGGCGCGCTCCCAGGCCCGATAACGCCGCAGTTGCCGAGCGACTTCGGCTTTGGCCGGTAGCAGCATGGCGCCGTTCACCTTCCGGGCTGCTCGATGACGCGTCTCCCGACCGTCGGGCGGAACCCTTGCGCGCACACACGCGGGTTCCGTTACGGGCATCGAGGTCTTCACACATGGTGCACGGTTGACGACTCAGCGTCTTGTTGGTTCTTCAACTACCTCAGATGCGTGCTCCTGTTGCACGAATGGCGTACCAACCCCACCCTGGAGTGACTCAGAAGCGATCAGCGCTCACGCTCCGTGCTCGGGGCCCGTCCCGCAGGGGCGAGGAGAGCGGGAGCTTTCGCGGTGAGGAGGTAACGACGGTGAAGACCGCAGTGCCCTGCTACTACCACCTCGACGTGGAAGTGAGCCCCGAACGGGTGGGGCAGGTCAGCCGAATTCTGGCCGCTCACCTCCGGTACTGGGACCTGGAGACGCTTGTCGAGCCCGTCCGCCACGGCACGGAGATGCTGCTGCGGGCCATCGACGAGCACGCGAAGGACAAGAACACCTCCATCGAGATGTGGTGGAACGGCCAGCACCTCATCACCGCCATCGGCGACAACGACCGCGCCCTGCGCCCGGACCACGAACTGCGCGCCTGTCTGCAACACCTCGCCGCCATGAGCGACGGCTGGGGCTGCTGTGCCACCGAGACCGGCAGCAAGATCATCTGGTTCTCGCAGCGCGCCCGCGCCGGCGAACGCGCCCCGCTCGTGCCCACGGCGCCCGCTCCCCACCTGCGGGAGGCCCTTCAGGTACCCCGCGAGGTGCCCGTCACCGCCGTGGCCGACGCGGCGGGCACCCGGGACGTCGTCCTGGAGGAGGCCCGGTGACCGTGCGACGACGCGGCAAGGGGGTGCCGGCCTGGAGCGGGCACCCCTATCCGCTGGGAGCCGTCTTCGACGGACAGGGTACGAACTTCGCCCTGTTCAGCGAGGTCGCCGAACGCGTCGAGCTCGTCCTCGTCGACGACAAGGACCGGCACAGCGTCGTAGAGCTGACCGAGGTCGACGGCTTCGTGTGGCACGGGTATCTGCCCGGCGTCGGACCCGGACAGCGCTACGGCTACCGCGTCCACGGCCCCTGGGACCCCGGCCTCGGCCATCGGTGCAATCCGGCGAAGCTGCTGCTCGACCCGTACAGCCGGGCGGTGGACGGCCAGGTGGACAACCACGCCTCGCTCTTCGAGCGCACCCCGGGCGCCCCGTCCCCGGCCGACAGCGCCGGGCACACCATGCTCGGTGTGGTGACCGACCCGCACTTCGACTGGGGCGACGACCGCCCGCTGGGGCGGCCGTACGCCGACACCGTCATCTACGAGGCGCACGTACGGGGCCTGACCCGCACCCACCCCGACGTCCCGCCGGAACTGCGCGGCACCTATGCGGGCCTTGCGCACCCCGCGGTCGTCGAGCACCTGACGAACCTCGGGGTGACCGCCGTCGAGCTGATGCCGGTGCACCAGTACGTCCAGGACGGTGTGCTCCTCGACCGGGGCCTGTCCAACTACTGGGGCTACAACACGATCGGCTTCTTCGCGCCGCACAACGGCTACGCCGCCCACGGCACCCGCGGTCAGCAGGTCGACGAGTTCAAGTCGATGGTGAAGTCGCTGCACGCGGCCGGCCTCGAAGTGATCCTCGACGTGGTCTACAACCACACCGCCGAGGGCAACGAGCGCGGCCCCACCCTCTCCTTCCGCGGCATCGACAACGCCTCGTACTACCGCCTGGTCGACGGCGACTGGGCGCACTACTACGACACCACCGGCACCGGCAACAGCCTGCTGATGCGCCACCCGTACGTCCTCCAACTGATCATGGACTCGCTGCGCTACTGGGTCACGGACATGCACGTCGACGGTTTCCGCTTCGACCTGGCGGCCACGCTGGCCCGGCAGTTCCACGAGGTGGACCGGCTCTCGGCGTTCTTCGACCTCATCCAGCAGGACCCGGTGATCAGCAGGGTCAAGCTGATCGCCGAGCCGTGGGACGTGGGGGAGGGCGGCTACCAGGTGGGCAACTTCCCGCCGCTGTGGTCGGAGTGGAACGGCAAGTACCGGGACGCTGTACGGGACTTCTGGCGCGGCGAGCCCGGTTCGCTCGGCGAGTTCGCCTCCCGGCTGACCGGCTCCTCCGACCTGTACGCGCACAGCCGGCGACGCCCGCGCGCCAGCGTCAACTTCGTGACCGCGCACGACGGGTTCACCCTGCGCGACCTCGTCTCCTACAACGACAAGCACAACGAGGCCAACGGTGAGGGCAATCGGGACGGCGAGAGCCACAACCGGTCCTGGAACTGCGGCGCCGAGGGCGAGACCCGCGACCCGGCCGTCCTGCGACTGCGCGCCCGCCAACAGCGCAACTTCATTGCCACGCTGCTGCTCTCGCAGGGCATCCCCATGCTCGGCCACGGCGACGAACTCGGCCGCACCCAGCGCGGCAACAACAACGCCTACTGCCAGGACAACGAGGTCTCCTGGATCGACTGGCGGCTCACCGACGACCAGCGCGACCTCGCCGGCTTCACCCGCTACGTCATCGCGCTGCGCGCCGCCCACCCCGTCCTGCGCCGCCGCCGCTTCTTCCAGGGAGAGACGCCGACCCACCCCGAACAGCCGCTGCCCGACCTGGTGTGGCTGCTCCCCGACGGACGCGAGATGACCGACGAGGACTGGCAACGCTCCGACGCCCACTCGGTCGCCGCCTTCCTCAACGGCGACGCGATCGCCGAACCGGACTGGTGCGGCGAGCCCGTCGTGGACGACTCGTTCCTGCTCATGCTCAACAGCTACTGGGAGCCGGTGGAGTTCCGCCTGCCGGACGCCACATTCGGCGAGCGCTGGACCCTCTTGATCGACACCGCCGAACCACAGGGCCCTCCCGACGAATCGGAGTACAAGGCGGCCACCACTGTCCTGGTGGAGCGCCGCAGCCTCCTGCTCCTCTCAAGACCCTCGCGAAAGCGCCCCTGAAAGGGGGCGCGGGGAACTGCGCGACCAGCCACAACAAAGCCGCAGACGACAACGAACCCAGCGCGGCACCCCCTGGTCGCACCCTCTACCGTGCTCGCCGCGACGTCACCGTGAACTGCGCCCCATCCGGATCACGCAGCACAGCTTCCTCGCTCCCCTTCGACAGCACGCTGCCCCCATGCAGCTCCGCCGCCCGCGCACACCCCGCCACGTCGGCCACCGCGAAGTGAACCTGCCAGTGCGGCCGGATCGTCGGATCCGGCGCCGCCTCCAGCGCACCCGACTCGATTCGCGCCACGACGTCGCCGCCGCTGCGCAGCACGACCTCCCCGCCCTCGTAGCGGACCTCGCAGCACCCGGGCCGCTCCGTCGCCCAGTCCAGGACCTCGCCGTAGAACATGGCGGCGTCGAAGGCGTCGCGGGTGTGCAGGCGGATGAAGGTGGGCGCCGCGCGCCGCCAGGTCTCCCAGCTGGAGTGCAGCTCGCCCTCCCAGACGCCGAAAGTCGCGCCGTCACGGTCGGCCAGCAGCGCCGCACGCCCGGGCGGCAGGGAGAGCGGTCCGACGGCCGAGGTGCCGCCGCGCTCCTGGACGCGTGCCACGGCCTCGTCCGCGCTCGGCACGGCGAAGTAGGGCGTCCAGGCGACGGCCATTTGCCACATCGTGGCGACCGCCGCGACCCCGGCCACCGGAATTCCGTCGGCCAGGGCCACCCAGAAGCGGTCACCGAGCTTGGCGGGCCGCCAGCGCCAGCCCAGTACGGCCGAGTAGAACTCGTGGGTGGCCTCGAGATCGCGGCTGGTCAGGCTCACCCAGCAGGGTGCCCCGAATACTGAGTGTGTGGACACGACGTCGGTCGTGCCCGTGGGGTTTCTCGCATCGTCGTTCATGTCAGTCGCGTCCTGGCTCTCGCGCGACCGGCGGCCACCGGTCTCCTCCCAGTGTCCAGCCGGAACCGCTCCGGGGCCTGTCGAGTTACCCCCGGCGTGGCGCCGAAACGGACGGTGGCCGGCCCTCCGCTTCACTGGCACACGGGGGGCGAAGCGGCGAGGATGGAGGCGTGGCATCCGTACCGCACGAGCCCGCAGACGAGACCGACCGGATCCTCGAGCTGCAAGAGGAAATCGACCAGCTCAAGGAGGCGGTCGTCTCGCACGCCGTCGTGGACCAGGCGATCGGCATGGTCGTCGCCCTCGGCCGGGTGTCGCCGGAGCAGGGGTGGGCCGTACTGAAGGACGTCTCCCAGCACACGAACATCAAGCTCCGCCAGGTCGCGGAACTGATTCTTCGCTGGGGCCGGGACGGGGAGATGCCGCCCGAAATCAGCGTCGAGCTCGAAGAGGCCCTCGAACGTCGTGGCCCGACGCAGATTCCGGGATCGGCCCAGGAGTGACTCCTCCCTTCGGGTTCAACGGACTTCCACGAGCATTTCGTCGCGCAAATGGGCGAAGCAGCCGCTCAGCAACCGGGAGACGTGCATCTGCGAGATGCCGAGCTGCTGCGCGATGCGGCTCTGGGTCATCCCGCCGAAGAAGCGGAGGTAGAGGATGGTCCGCTCACGCTCCGGAAGCCGCTGCAGGCACGGGCTGACGGTCACCCGGTCGACGACGACGTCGTACGCCGGATCGGGACCGCCGAGCGCGTCGCCCAGCGCGTAACCGTCCGTGCCGGGCATCTCCGCCTCCAGCGACAGCGCGGAGAAGCACTCCAGGGCCTCCATGCCGGTGCGCACCTCGGCCTCGGTCAGATGCGCGTGCTCGGCGATCTCCGACACGGTGGGCACGCGCCCCGGGGTCCGCTGCGACAGCTCCTTCGCGGAGCTGCGCACCCGGTTGCGCAGATCCTGGACCCGGCGCGGCACGTGCAGCGTCCACATGTGGTCGCGGAAATGCCGCTTGATCTCGCCGGTGATGGTGGGCACCGCGTACGCCTCGAAGGCGTGGCCGCGGGCCGGGTCGTAGTGGTCGACGGCCTTCACCAGTCCCAGGGCGGCCACCTGGTACAGGTCCTCGAGGGATTCACCGCGCCCCTTGAACCGGACGGCGATCCGCTCGGCCATGGGCAACCAGGCCTGAACGAGATCGTCCCTGAGCGCCTTGCGTTCCGGCCCGTCCGGCATTCCCACGAGCCGGTCGAACGCTTCCGCGGTGTCAGGGGCGTCGTCGTGCGGATGCTGCTTCGTTCTGGTGGTGGCACTCATCCGTGCGCACCTCCTCAGACAGGTGCTGACTGGACAGACACCATGGGAGGCGCGGAGTCGGACCCCAGGAGGACATCCCGGGGCCCGGTGGGCCGGCTCCCACGGACGTGCCTCCTGTCCGAAGCACATATGGGTGGATTCCCCCCTGAAGGGGTAACTGAAACAAACTTCGTGAATGCGACTTCGTGTCACCGTCGAATGACTCTGTGTTTGCGGAGAAACGGGGCCGCCATTGCCGTCCCTTGGTCCGTTACCTCTGTTGCAGAGGTAACTCGGTGGCAGGACGCAGGAGACCTTCCCGGAGCAGGAGGTCTGCCCGCCCCGCAGCTGCGCGGTGCCGAAATGGAGCTGTTGCGGCTGGTCGTGGAACGGCCCGGCATCGGGATCTCGGACGCGGCCAAGGAGCTGTACCTGCCGGGCAATTCGGTGTCGACACTGGTCACCAGCTGGCCCGGCAGGGCTATTTGGTCCACGAGACGGCCCCGGCCGGCCGGCGCGCCGCCCGACTGCTGCCCACTCCGGTGGCCGAGGCCCGGCTCGGCGAGTGGCGCAAGCGGCGCGCCGATCTCGTACGACGTCAGGTGTCCGGCCTCGACGAGGCGGACCGGGAGACGCTGCTCGCGGCGATCCCTTCTGCCAGTGCCCGTCGGCATGGTCCACGTCTTCGGGTACGACGCCGCGGCGACCGTATGTCGGCCGGGCGCCGGCGCGGTCGGCCTCAGCGACGCCGCCGACCAGCTCGCCGGCATCCACCCCGGCGGCATGGTCCGCCGCCTCGAACTCGCCCAGGCCCTGGTCAGCGCGCCCGCCTGCTGATCCTCGACGAACCGACCATCGGCCTGGACCCGATCGCCCGCACCGGCGTGTGGGAGCACATCGGCGCCGTCCGCGCCGCCACCGGCATGACGGTCCTGGTCACCACCGAGGCCGCATCCGGGCCCTCGGCACCCCGACCGAGCTCAGGGAAGGGCCCGGCGCCCGCCGACTGCCGCGGGGCGGCCGTCACCGACCCGCTGCCCACGCTGGAGGACGTCTTCCGCGACCTCGCCGGCGGCGGACTCGGCGAGAGTTTCAGGAGACTCCTCGCTGCTGGACCGGCCGGCTCGCTGATCTTGGTGCGCAACGTGATGTGCGGCACGTGGTCGAACCCGGCCGCCGGCCCAGAAAGCGGATTCTTCCTGCCCACGGCTTGATCGGTGATCAAGGGGGCGAATGCGCTGGCCACCGCGCATTCTGCTCATTTGACAGTGCACACGGCGCAAAGATAGGAAGCAGCTCTCTGAGGTCGAGAGGTGGACTGTGTACGAGCCGAACGTGGTCGGGGACTGGCACGAGTACGACGAGCATGCCGGTCTGCGTGTCCGCGTCCACCGCCTGGAAGCCGCCGAGCCGCCGCGCGGACGGGACGACGCCGCCGAAGGCCTGACGTACTTCAGGGTCCGCGTCACCGTCGAGAACCGTGGCGACCGGCACCTCGGCATCCACCTCGAGGACGGCCAGATCGACGTGCGGATCGGCCGTGACGGCGAGGCGGCGTTCATCGACTGGCGCAACTCGCAGTTCATCGAGGGCTTCGACGTCTACCCGCTGCGCCGGGCCACCGCCGTGCTGTACGCGGCGGGCCCGGAGGCGAGCCTGAGCCAGGTCGACGTGCAGATCCAGCTGCGCGTCGAGGAGGAGTGGGCCGACCGCCGGCTGTGGACCGGCGGCCTCGGGCTGCAGGAGAACTCCGTCGGCGCCCACACCGCCACCCTGCGCGACGGCCTCGCGCTCCAGGTGAGCAACTTCCTGCGGGACCAGGCCGAAGAGGGCACCGCCTGACGCGTCGCGTCTCGGCGGGGGAGGGCGTCGTCCGACGCGGGAACGCCCTCCGCGCCCGATGTCTCAGTGCGGGATGCCGTCGATGATCTCCCGTGCCCCCTGACGCAGCAGCGCGACCGCCACCGACGTACCGAGCGTCGCCGGGTCCAGCCGGCCGGCCCACTCGTGGGCGTTCAGTCGCGTCTTGCCGTCCGGAGTGAACACACAGGCCCGCAGGGACAGTTCGCCGCCCCGGTCCACGCGCGCGTACCCGGCGATCGGGCTGTTGCAGTGCCCCTGCAGGACATGCAGGAACATGCGCTCGGCGGTGGCCTCCCGATAGGTGTCCGGGTCACCGAGGCCGCTGACCGCGTCGATCAGCTCGGTGTCGCCCTCCCGACACTGGAGCGCGAGGATGCCCGCGCCGATCGGCGGCATCATCACCTCGGGGGAGAGGACCTCGCTGATCACGTCGGGGCGACCGATGCGCTCCAGGCCGGCCACCGCCAGCAGCAGCGCGTCCGCCTCGCCTGCGGCCAGCTTCTCCAGCCGCCGGTTGGCGTTGCCGCGGAACGGCACGCACTGGAGGTGCGGGTGGGTGGCGGCCAGCTGGGCGACGCGGCGGACCGAGGAGGTGCCGATCCGGGTCCCGGCCGGCAGCTCGTCCAGTGTCAGCCCGTCGGGATGGATGAGGGCGTCCCGGACGTCGTCCCGCTTCAGGAACGCGGCGAACGTCGTCCCCGCGGGCAGCGGCCGGTCGGCGGGGATGTCCTTGACGCAGTGCACGGCGAGATCGGCCTCGCCCGCCAGCAGCGCGGCGTCCACCTCCTTGGTGAACGCCCCCTTGCCCTCGACCTGGGACAGGTCGCCCATCCACTTGTCGCCGGTCGTCTTCACGGGCACGACCTCGGTGCGCACACCGGGGTGCAGGGCCGCCAACTCGGCGCGGACTCGCTCCACTTGGGCGAGCGCCATGGGCGAGTCACGGGAGACGATACGGATCAGTTCAGGGACGGACATGTGGACACGATAGACCGTCACAACCCCGCGTCCGTGCGGTACCGCCCCATTCCCGCCCGGCCCTTGCCGCCCGCCCCGCCCTCGACGCCCGCCCGCACCGGCCGGATCAGCACCGCCAGCGCCGCCACCGTCAGCAGCCCCCCGACGAGGAACGTGCCGCGCACCCCGACCCCGGGCAGCAGGACGCCCCCGAGCAGCGCACCCGCGGCGATGCCCACGTTGTAGGCGGCCGAGTTGGCCGCGAGGGCGGTCTCCGTGCGACCCGGCGCCACCTGGAGAACCCGGCTCTGCGACGCCATGAAGGTGGTCGCGACCGAGGCGCCGAGCAGCATGATCAGCACGACGCTCGCCGCCGGGACGTGGCCCGCCGCGTGGAGACCGAGCAGCGCCACCGCCTGGGCCGCCACCGGCACGGCCAGCGTGGCCCGCGGAAAGCGGTCGAGGAGTGGCCCCGTCACGGCGACCCCGGCCAGCGCCGCCCCGCCGAACGCGAACAGCACGCCGCTCACCGCGTCCTCGCCCAGCCCGCTCACCTCGTCGAGGAAGGCGACGACGTAGGTGAACCCGGCGAAGAAACCGGTCACCGACAGGGCGGTGACGGTCAGCACGACGTAGAACCCGCGCCGGTCGGGGGTGACCCCGTACGCGGAGTGGCCGTCCTCCGGGCGGGACAACGGCAGCAGGACGCCGATGGTCACGAGCGACACGAGCGCGAGTACCCCGAGCAGCGCGAAGGGCGTCCGCCAGCCGGTGTGCCCGCCCAGCCAGGTCCCGGCCGGCACCCCGACCACCGTGGCCAGGGAACCACCGACGGACAGCAGCCCGATGATCCGCCCCCGGCGCTCGGGCGGAAACAGCCCGACCGCGACCGGCCCCATCACCGACCAGAACAACGCCTGCGCCGTCGCCGTCGCCACCCGCGCCGCGAGCAGCAGCCCATACGACACCCCTCCCAGCGCCGACACCCAACTGGCCACGGCGAGCAGCCCCAGCAGCCCCGCGAGCAGATACCGGCGTGGCAGGGACCGGGCGGCATGGGCGAGGGGCAGCGACACGACCGCCACGGTCAGGCCGTACCCGGTCACCAGGGCGCCCACGGCCGCCAGCGAGACCCGCAGGTCGTCCGCCATGAGCGCGAGCAGGCCGACCGGCAGGTTCTCGGTGGTGTTGAACGTGAATGCCGCCAGCATCAGCGCCGCGACGACGGCTCCACGCCGCCAGGGTGCCGGACGTACGCTGCCCATCCATCCGCCTTTCCGAGAGGGGAGTCGGGGCAAGCGTGCCGGTCGGCGGCGGGCGCCTCTACTCTTTCGCTCCAGGACGAATCCTCGGGCCGGCACGAGGCTTTCGATCCGGTACGAATCGCTGCTCACGACGGGGGTCGCCATGCCGCTCGCCCTGCACCTCGGCACCGACGACCTCACGCGCTGCCGGTTCGCGATCTCGCCGCTGTGCCAGACCCACGAGGCGCTGCGCCTGCTCCGCCGGCCCGCCCGGCACGGCTACCACCAAGGCTGGTTGCGCCGGATGCGTCGTACGGTCGCCGGACTCGACCTGACACCGCTGTGGCTGTTCATCCCCCCGCCCGGCGGCTACACCCCGGACTTCCTGGGCCCGCCGCCGCAGGAGCCGTATCCCTCGATCGAGGACGAGTTGGCGCGGATGCGTGCCACCGACCCCGACCTGGCCCACGCGGAGATGACCCGCTCGCTCGACTGCACCCCGGGACTCGCCGAGTCACCCCAGGGGCGCGCCGCGCTCGACGACCCGGCCGCCACCGTACGGCGCCTGGCCGACCTCACCGAACAGGCCTGGCACGCCCTGCTCGCACCGGACTGGCCGCGCCACCGCGCTGTTCTGGAGGCGGACATCGCGCACCGCTCGCGCAGGGCGGCGGACGCCGGGCTCGACGCGCTGCTCACCGGACTGCATCCAGCCGTCGACTGGGCGGGCCACACCCTCACGCTGCGCGGGTACAGCGATGTGCCGGACGCCCAGACACCCGACGGCAGAGGGGTGTTGCTCATGCCGAGCGTGTTCGTGTGGCCGGACGTGGTCAGCGGCTTCGCCCGGCCCTGGCAGCCGACCGTCATCTACCCCGCCCGAGGCATGGGCCGCCTGCACAGCGTCCCCGCACGGCGCCCGGCGGAGGCGCTCGCCCGGCTGCTCGGTCACCAGCGGGCCGCCGTCCTCGCCGACCTGACCACTCCGTCCTCGACGACGGACCTGGCCCGCCGTCACGGCCTGGCCCCCTCCACCGTGTCGGCCCACCTCTCGGTCCTGCGGGAGGCCGGCCTGCTGGAGTCCCGGCGTCAGGGCCACTACGTGCTGTACGGACGAACGGCCCTGGGAGACGCCCTCGTCGACGGGAGCATCGACGGGAACGCCCGACCGGCGGCCGGCTGACACCGGCCGCGCGCTCGTCGCCGTGGGCGAGGACCTACTGGAGCCCGAGGGGCCGATCAGGCGTACGGGTCGAACGCGATGCCGGACGGTTTCGCCGACGCCAGATGGTTCGTGAAATTGGCGTCCTTCAGGCCGAAGTTGGCGCTGCCGAAGTCGTAGGCGACCAGCTTGTCGCGCACGCCCGACGGGTAGCCGTTCCAGCCGACCAACGGCGGGTACTGCCAGGTGCCCTTGTGGTTCTCCGGCGGCTCGTCGTTCGAGCCCGCGAGGCGGAAGCAGTGCGTGCTGACGCCGTCCTTGTGGTACACGATCTTCGGGTGCGTGCCGTCGAAGCGCACCGAGGACGCGGCGCTCACCGTGAACGAGCCGTGGTTGGACGTCGAGACGTACTGCACCGCGTTGTTCTGCACCCACACCACGACATGCTCCCAGTCGTGCCGGTGCCCGCCGATGCTGCTGCCCGCCACGGCCTGGTCCTTCTCGAAGTACAGGCCGTACATGTAGGCGCACCAGCCGTTGTTGCACTTGTAGCGGGAGTAGCCGTTGGTGTTGTCGAGGTCCGAGGCGTCACGGCAGTCGCCGCTGAGCGAACCGGTCGGATTGAGACCGCCGTTGACGGTTCCGTCCGGGCCGATGGCGGGGGTGGAGTAGCAGCCGTCGGTGTCGTAGTCGTAGGCCGGCTGGTACGTCCTCTCGGCCGTGTCGGCGTTGGCGGGCAGCGCCGGCGGCGGGGCCGCGAAGGCCACGGCGGGGAAGGCGATGACGAGGGCGGCGGCACCGGCAAGACCGGTGAGCCATCTCCTGCGCTGGGTACGGAACGTCTGTGACGACACTGCGTCCTCCTCCTGGCTCGGGCGCAGCCACAACGGCTATGGGGGGAAAGGCAGTTCAGGATCCTGGCTTTTCACTTCCGTGCCAAGAGTCACGGGCGTACCTGTGGTAACGATCAGTGCAACAGTCGGGGCGGGTCGAACCCCGTGGGGAAGGCCGGGCACTTGGGGGCTGGAGTCGCCTCACACACCGTCGTCCGGCAGGTCGGCCGCCGCGTCCTCCGGTGCGAGGTCCGGCCTGAGCCGCAGCCAGGACGGCTGGCGCAGCATGCCGGACCGGGTGCGGACGCTGTAGCGGACCTCGCCGACCAGCCGGGGCAGCACCCAGTGCGCGCCGACCGCGCGCGGGGCGGGGTCGAAGGGGCAGGTGTCCGTCTCGGACGCCCGCAACAGCTCGGCCAGCCGCGTCCGTTCCGCCTCGCTCCAGCCGGTGCCCACGCCGCCGACGTACCGCAGACTTCCGGCCGCGCGCTGTCCGACCAGTACCGCGCCCGGCAGGCCCGTGAGTCGTCCCTTGCCGGGCAGCCAGCCCCCGACGATGACGTCCTCCGTGCGCATGTTGCGGATCTTGATCCAGGCGCGGGAGCGCACCCCCGGCTCGTACACCGAGTCCAGCCGCTTGCAGACGAGCCCCTCCAGCCCGTGCTCCAGCGTCGCCCGCAGGGCCTCGGCGCCGTGTCCGACCAGCGCGCCCGGCGTCGACCAGAACGGCCCGCTCAGGCCCAGCTCCTCCAGCCGCCCGCGCCGCCGGGTGTAGGGCAGCGTGAGGAGCGAGCGGCCCGCCAGGTGCATCACGTCGAACAGGACCAGATGGACGGGGGTGTGAGCGGCCATCCGCGCGGCGCGTGTCGGCGCGTGCGCCAGGCCCATGCGGGACTGCAGCAACTGGAAGTCGGCGCGGCCCTGTTCGTCCAGCGCCAGGATCTCCCCGTCCAGTACGGCGCGGGTGGTGCCGAGCGCGCTGCCCAGCGGCCCCAGTTCGGGGTAGGCGGCCGTGATGTCCTCGCCGGAACGGGCACGCAGCAGCAGGCTGCCGTCGCCTTCCAGATAGACCACCGCGCGCTGGCCGTCCTGCTTGGTCTCGTACGCCCAGCGCGCGTCCTGCGCGGCGGGCGGCAGGGTGCCGGGCGTGGCGAGCATGGGAGGGATCAGCGGCAGACTCACGGGTCAGTTGTCGACGGTCCCGCCCGCCGCCACGCGCCCCCGCCGTCGTTTTCCCCTGAACGGCGGCCGAGGCGGCTGTCCCCCGGACAGCGCAAGGGCGGTCAGCCGTCCCCGTTCGGCGGCACGGCCCGCACCAGACCCGACTGGTAGGCCATGACGACGAGTTGGGCACGGTCGCGGGCGCCCAGCTTCGTCATGGCACGGTGGACGTGGGTGCGCACGGTCAGCGGGCTGACGAAGAGCTTCTCGGCGATCTCCTCGTTGGAGTGGCCCTCGGCCACCCAGGCCATGACCTCCCGCTCCCGGGCGGTGAGAGCGGCGAGGTGCTCGGGCGCGACCGACTGCGAGCTCTCGGTGGGCGAGGCCAGGAACCGTGTGATCAGCGTGCGGGTGGCGGTGGGGGAGAGCAGGGACTCGCCGGCGGCCACGGTCCGGATACCGTCGAGCAGCACGTCCGCGGTGACGTCCTTGCCGAGGAAGCCGCTCGCCCCGGCCCGCAGCGCCTGCGCGACGTACTCGTCGATCTCGAACGTGGTCAGGATCAGCACGCGCACCGCCGCGAGGTCCGGATCCGCGCAGATCGCGGACGTGGCGGCCAGTCCGTCGGTGCCGGGCATGCGGATGTCCATCAGGACCAGGTCCGGGCGGTGGGCCCGGGCGAGATCGAGGGCCTCGGCGCCGTCGGCGGCCTCGCCGACCACCGCCATGTCCGCGCAGGAGTCGATCAGGATCCGGAAGGTGGCCCGCAGCAGGGCCTGGTCGTCGACGAGCAGTACGCGGATGGTCATGGGCGGGGTCTTCCGGTTCCGGAGCGGTCGGGTGCGGGTGCGGCAGGGTGCGGTGCCGGCGAACGAGAGATCTTCCCGCCTCGGACATCTGCCAGGGTCCAGGGAACGGCCCGGCACGTCGTCGTGCGTCTGCCGACATTCGCCGGTACTCGGAACGCAGTACGCGCCACGGGCAAGGTCATCCCCGAGGGGGAGCAGGGCCCGTCCTCACCCCACGCACCGGCAACTCCACCGCGTCGTTCAATCACGTGACTTAGATTGTAGGTGTGCGAACCCGCGACGGCTCGAGGGACTGGCCGTCGCAGGGGTGTGGGAAGTCCCGTGCGGTGGTGATCATGGCGAGCAGGACTTTGCGCGAGGAACAGGTCAACGCGACGCGGGAGCTGCTGCTGACCGCGGCCGAGCGGCTCTTCGCCGAACACGGCGTGTCCGCGGTGTCCAACCGCCGGGTCAGCGAGGCCGCGGGGCAGGGCAACAACACCGCGGTCGGCTACCACTTCGGCACCAAGACCGACCTGGTCCGCGCCATCGTCCGGCGGCACGCCACGCGCATCGAGGACATCCGTGCCCGCCTGGTCGCCGACCTCGCGGACCCGGACGACCTGCGTGGCTGGGTGGACTGCCTGGTCCGCCCGGCGCTCGAACACCTCGCCGCACTGGGCAGCCCCACCTGGTACGCGCGGTTCTGCGCCCAGGTCGTCGCCGATCCGGCCCTGCACCGGATCATGGTCGAGGAGGCCCTCGCCTCCCCGGCCCTCCAGGAGATCATCGAAGGGCTGAACCGGTGCCTGCCCGACCTCCCCGCCGAGGTCCGCGCCGAGCGCGGCGAGATGGTCCGCCACCTGGTCGTCCACGTGGCCGCCGAGCGTGAGCGCGCCCTCGCCGAGAACACCCCCACCCCTCGGTCCAGCTGGGACGACGCCGCCACGGGCCTCGCCGACGCCGTCGTGGGCATGTGGCTGGCACCCGTCTCACCCGGCCGCTGACCGCCGCCGCACAAGGAGTACGACCGTGAAAGCGACTCTTGGCCCAGGCCGCCGCCGCGGCGGCAGCCTCGGCCGGTCATGAGCCCTCGGCAGAGGCCGCGCCCCTGGACGGTGCCCCCGGCGACAAACCCGCCCCGCGTCGCACGGCACCGCTTCGACCTGGTGGTCCTCGGCACCACCCTGCCGGACGTGGCGAACCCGGGCCGGGAGCGCCGACCCGCCGTCCCGCACCGCCCGCCCGTCCTCCTCACCGAGTACGACCACCTGCACCGGCTCGTGCCCGAACTCGGCCTGGGGGAGCGGGACTACGTCACCAAGCCGTTCCGGGTGGCCGAAGTCCTCGCCAGGATCCAGGTGCTGCTGCGCGGCCCCCGCACCGGCCCGCCCAGAGGCAACCCGCTGGAGTACGGCGACCTCGTGCTGGACGACACCGTGTGCCGGGCCCGGCGCGGGACGCGGGCGCTCCTCCTGGGCAACGCGCACCGGGTGCTGTCCAAGGAGCAGATCGGACGCCATGTCTGGGGCGACCACCGCGACGACAACGCGACCGAGCAGCTCGTCTCCCGCCTGCGCCGCAAGGTGGACCGGGACGACGACCCGGCGCTGATCCACACGCGCCGCGGTTTCGCTTATGCGCGGTCCGCAAAGACGTGGCGTCGGCCGGCGCTCCGACGGCCGATGCGAAGAGACCGCCCACGCTCACCGTCAGCCCCAGCGCCACACTGCTCGCGGTGCCCAACTGCCGGGTCAGACAGTCCTGACCGAGCGTGACATGACCTTGCCGCAGTGGCGCACCCAGTCGCGCCTCTGCCACGCGCTGCGGCTGCTCGCCGAGGACCCGCCCGTCACGACCGACGCCCACCGCTGCGGCTGGTCCTCCGCCAGCGCCTTATCGACGTCTTCCGCCGGTCCTGTGGGTACCCGCCCGAACCCGCAACCGCCGCACCGAGCAGAGCCGGTGGCGACCGGGGCGGCTGCCGGGTCGTGATCTACCCTCCGGTAGCATCCGGCGGCAGGTCACCCTAGGAGGATCCGTGCCCCGGTCCGAACGTTCGCCCCTGCTGCTCGCCGGCCTGCTGGCCGCCGCGGGCGTCGCCCACTTCGCCACCCCACGGCAGTTCGACGCGACCGTGCCGAGCGCCCTGCCGGGGACGCCCCGGACCTGGACGTACGCCAGTGGCGTCGCCGAGCTCGCGCTGGCGGCCGGGGTGGCGCTGCCGCGTACCCGCAAGGCCGCCGCACTGGCCACGGCGGCCTTCTTCGTCGGCGTGTTCCCCGCGAACGTGAAGATGGCCGTCGACTGGCGCCACCGCCCCGTCCCGCAGAAGGCCGCCGCCATCGGCCGGCTGCCCCTGCAGATCCCCCTCGTGCTGTGGGCGCGCGGGGTCGCGAAGAGTGCGGAGGCCCAGGCATGAGCGCACAGCTGAAGGTCGGCGACAAGGTCGAGGACTTCGCACTGCCGGACGAGACGGGCACCACCCGCAACCTCACCGAGCTGCTCGCCGAAGGGCCGGTGGTGCTCTTCTTCTACCCCGCCGCCCTCACCCCGGGCTGCACCGCGGAGGCCTGCCACTTCCGTGATCTCGCCGCCGAGTTCGCCGCCGTCGGAGCCCGGCCCGTCGGCATCAGCGGCGACGCGGTCGAACGGCAGCAGGAGTTCGCCGACCGGCACACGCTCGGCATCCCGCTGCTCTCCGACGCGGACGGGACGGTCCGGGACCGCTTCGGCGTGACACGCGGCTTCTCGCTGGCCCCCACCAAGCGGGTCACCTTCGTCATAGGGCAGGACCGCACGGTCCTGGAGATCGTCCGCAGCGAACTGCGCATGAACACCCACGCCGACCGGGCCCTCGCCGCACTGCGCGGCTAGCGGGGGTGCCTGGAGGGCGGGACCCGCGGGATGGCCGGCGCCGGGGGCGCCTCGAACGCCGTCCTGCCCGTTCGGCCGCCCTCGCGGGCCCAGGGAAGCCGCAGAGTCAGGCGGCTTGGGTGAGTTCGGCGCGGCCGAACAGCAGGGCGTAGCCCGAGGGGAGCTGGTCCAGGATCCGGGTGAGCAGTTCGGGGCCGGCCAGAGCGGCGACGGTGGTGAGGACGGAGCCGGTGTCCCAGCGGGTGGTGGCCAGGGTGGCGCCGGTTCGGGCGGCGAGGTCCTTGACGAAGGACCAGCCGGTGAGGGGCTGGGTGTCGGGGATCTGTTCGGTGAGGATGCGGGCCGCCTCGAGGGGCAGGCGGGCGGCCAGTTCGACGCGTTCGTCGCCCGTCAACTGGCGCCCGAGTCCCGCCACGACCAGGCGGACGGCTTCCTCGGCCCGTTCCCGGGTGGGGTAGGCGCCTTCGTAACGGACCTTCTCCAGCATGTGCTCGAACGTCATCGCGCAGGGGTGCTGAAGCGGTGCACGCCGGTCGGACATCACTGCGGTGTTTGCCTTTCTGTCGTTTTGGGGTCGCCGGTGCCCGCCGTGGGCGACGCGGGCACGCGGCTGTTCAGGTGGGCTGGGGTCGGCCGAAGAGCAGGTCGTAGCCTGCGGGGAGCTGGAGCAGGATCTGGTTGAGCAGGTCGTCGCCGGCCGCGTCGGCGACCGTGCTGAGGACGGCGCCGACGTCCCAGGCCGCGGTCCGGTCGGTGGCCCCCTCGATCCAGGCCGCCGTCGCCCGTACGAACCGCTCAGGGGACAGCGGTTCGGCGCTCTGCAGCGGGTTGAGCAGGATCAGGGCGAAGTCTTCCGGAAGTCGCGCCGCCAGCTGGGCACGCACCTCGCCGACCAGGTGTGCGCCGAGCAGGCCGAGCACCACGCGGGCCGCGCGTTCCGCTTCCTGCCGGCTGTCGTATTCGCCGCGTTCCCTCACACGGTCCAGGAACGCGTCCCATCGCAAGGTCACGTCGGCCGCCACCCTTCTCGAGCCCGGCGGGCGCGGAGGACGGGGGAGTCCCGGATCAGGTGCCCGTCCTCCGCCGCTGATCGGCCCGGGTCGCCCCGGGTCAGCCGGAGATTTCCTTGCGGGAGGAGTCCCCGCCGATGGCGATCTTGCGGGGCTTGGCGCGCTCGGCGATCGGGATGCGCAGGGTCAGCACCCCGGCGTCGTAGTCGGCCTTGATGTGCTCGGTGTCCAGCGTGTCGGCCAGCACGATCTGGCGGGAGAAGACGCCCAGCGGCCGCTCCGACAGTTCCATCTGGACGTCGTCGGCCTTCGTGACGGGTCGGCGCTCGGCCCTGACGGTCAGCATGTTCCGCTCGACGTCGATGTCGATCGCTTCCGTGCTGACGCCTGGAAGGTCGAATGCCACCACGTACTCGTCACCCTCGCGGTAGGCGTCCATCGCCATCGTGGACGGCCGCGTCCAGGTGCCCGGGCTCATCAGCTGCTGAGTCAGCCGGTCGAGTTCGCGGAAGGGGTCGGTGCGCATCAACATCGCGAAACACCTCCAAAGGTTCGGGCAGTACCTGCCAATGCGCCTCGCTGAAACCGTTGTAACATGTCATCCAATGGATGACAAACACGATGTCGTCGAAAGGATGACAACCTCCAGGGAGGTGCCCATGGCAGCAGCCGACCAGCCGGCCTCGTCCAGCGCCGGCAGTCAGACCCCAACCTCGTTCCTCGCCGCCGCGGCGGCCCTGGAAGCCATCGGCGACGCTCTGCACGCCGCCCAGCACGAGCCCCCCGGCCCCACCGACGCCGAGCACACCGGCCCCGAGCAGGCCCTGGCCTCGCTCCTGCTGCTGCGGCGGATTCGCGAGCAGCTCGCCGGATGGGAGACCGGGCTGATCGAAACGGCCCGCGATGCCGGCGCCAGCTGGGCCGACCTCGCCCACCCCCTCGGCGTCGCCAGCCGCCAGGCCGCCGAACGCCGCTACCTGCGCAACCGGCCCGGCCCCGCCGGCACCACCGGCGAACAACGCGTCCAGGCCACCCGCGAGCGGCGCGCCGCCGACCGCAACATCGCCACCTGGGCCCGTCGCAACGCCGCCGACCTACGCCGCATCGCCGGTCGGATCACCGCCCTCACCGACCTCCCCGCGGCCGCCCGTCACCCGGTCGGCCAACTCCACACGGCCCTCGCCCAGGACGACCCCGCCGCCCTCCTGCGACCCCTCGACGCCACCCGCCCCCACCTGACACCCGCCCACCCCGACCTCGCCGCCGAGCTCGACACCCTCACGAACTCATCCACCACGCCCGACTGACGACCGCACGGCGACCTGCAGCCAGCAATCAGTCACCGACCGATCGGGCATCGCGGTTGATGCGGTGCGGCTCAGGACTCATCCTGGACGATATGGAGCACGTCTCCGCTGCGGCGATCATCGATGCCCACGGTGTCGTCACCGGGTGGAGCGAGGGCGCCCGGCGGCTGACGGGGCTGACGGCCGAGGAAACCCTGGGGCGGCCGGTGCGCGAGCTGCTCGCCGAGCAGCCGCCGCCCGAGGCCGTGGCCGCGCTGGCCGGCACCGCCGTGGTGCGTCACCGGGACGGCTCGCCCGTCGCCCTGAACGTGACGGCATGCGTCCTGCTCGGCGACGACGGCGGGCCCGGCGGATACGTGATCACCACCGTGCCGTCCGGCCGGGCCGAGCCCACCCTCGCGGAGCAGGCCTTCCAGCAGGCGTCCATGTCGATGTCCGTCTTCGACACCGACCAGCGCTACCTGCGGCTCAACGAAGCCGCCTGCAAGGTCATGGGCGTACCCGAGGAGGTCCTGCTCGGCCGCCCCTTCCCGGAGACCGTGGAGGACGAGGTACACAGCCGAGGCTTTCTGCGGCATCTGCGCCAGGTCGCCGAGACGGGCAGGCCGCTGCGCTACGAGAGCTTCACCGGCGCCCCGGCCCTGAACCGGGAACATGCCTGGACCACCGACATGTGGCCGGTGCGGGACTCCTCGGGCCGACTGGTCGGGACCGCGCTGGCCGCGTTCGACAGCACCGCGCAGTACTGGGCGCGGCAGCGGCTGGCCCTGCTGAACGAGGCGGCGGCCGCCATCGGCACCACCCTGGACCTGGTGCGCACGGCGGAGGAGCTGGTCGGGATCATGGTGCCCCGGTTCGCGGACTTCGCCAGCGTGGACCTGTTCGACTGGGTCCTGGGCGCGGAGGAGGCGCCGGCGCTGGCCGGCACCGAGATCGCGCTGCGCCGTGTCGCCCACGGCTCCGGCACCGAGGGCACCCCGGAAGCGGCCGTGCACCTGGGCGAGGTGGACTTCTACCCGCCGTTCTCGCCGCCCGCGCGGGCCATCCTGGACGGCCAGGTGGTCCTCAGCCAGGCGGGTGAGCCGGCGTTCATGCGCTGGGTGGCGGAGCGCAACGCGCGCGCTCCGGCAGGCCGGAGCCACCGCGTCGGCGCCCACTCCATGATGGCGGCGCCGCTGCGGGCCCGCGGCACCACGCTCGGCGTCGTGGTGGCCGTGCGCATCAGGCAGCCGGACGAATACGTCACCGACGACGCCGTCTTCGCCGAGGAACTCGCCAGCCGGGCCGCCGTCTGCATCGACAACGCCCGCCGCTTCGACCGGGAACGCACCACCGCGCTGGCCCTGCAGCACAATCTGCTGCCGCGGGGCCTGCCCGGGCAGGCGGCCGTCGAGGTGGCCCACCGCTACCGTCCGTCCGGATCGCAGGCCGGCATCGGCGGCGACTGGTTCGACGTGATCCCGCTGTCCGGCGGCCGTGTCGCCCTCGTCGTCGGCGACGTCGTCGGACACGGCATCCCGTCGTCGGCCACCATGGGCCGCCTGTGCACGGCCGTACGCACCCTCGCCGACGTGGACCTGCCGCCCGACGAGCTCCTCACCCATCTGGACGACCTGGTCACCCACCTGGCCGGGGAGGACAGCGAGGAGGTCGCCGAACTGGGCGCCACCTGCCTGTACTCCGTCTACGACCCCGTCTCCCGCCGCCTCACCCTGGCCGCCGCCGGCCATCCATCGCCGGCCCTCGTCCTGCCCGACGGCACCACGCAGGTCGTCGAGATGAGCGTCGGACCCCCGCTCGGGGTCGGCGGGCTGCCCTTCGAGGCGGTGGAGGTGGAGCTGCCCGAGGGCTCCCTGGTCGCCCTGTACACGGACGGCCTCATCGAGGACCGCGACCGCGACATCGACCACGCCATCGCCGAACTGTGCCGCGCGCTGACCGCGCCCGCCGACACCCTCGACGCCCTGTGCGACACCGTGCTGAAGGCCGTCCTGCCGGAGGACCCCAGCGACGACGTGGCCCTGCTGCTGGCCCGCACCCGGGCCCTGGGCGCGGACCGCATCGCCACCTGGGACGTACTGCCGGACCCGGAGCACGTGGCGGCCACCCGACAGGCCGCCACGGAGCAACTGACCGCCTGGGGACTGGACGAGGCCGCCTTCGTCACCGAACTCGTCGTCAGCGAACTCGTCACCAACGCCATCCGGTACGGCGCACCCCCCATCCAGCTCCGCCTGATCCGCGACCGCACCCTCATCTGCGAGGTCTCCGACGGCAGTTCCACGTCCCCGCATCTGCGCCGGGCCCACGCCTACGACGAGGGCGGCCGCGGACTGCTGCTGGTCGCCCAGCTCACCCAGCGCTGGGGGAGCCGGCAGACCGGCAGCGGCAAGACCATCTGGGCCGAACAGCCGCTGCCGCCGCTGTGATCACCCCCGCGCCGCGCTCACTGGAACGGGCAGCCCGGGTTCGGCGCGTCCTGGGAGAACGGCGCGCCGTGCGGCAGTACATAGAGCACGTCGAGGACGACCGCCGTGTCCCCCAGGTTGCGGCCTATGTGGACGTTCCCGGGGCCGGCCGGTTCCTGGATGAAACTGCCCTGCGGGTAGACGCCGTCGGAGGCGCAGGTGGAGTCGTAGTGGCTGAGCGTGCCCTGCTGGGTGAAGGCGTAGAGGGGCCCGTCGTGGTAGTGCCAGCCGGTGGCCTGACCCGGCGGAATGGTGATCTCCCGAAGGATGTAGTCGGTGTCGCCGACGGTCTTCTGGCTGATCGTCCGTGCGGTGACGCCGGGCCCGGGCGGGGTCGCCTGGGCGGGCCCGGCGACGAAGACGGTGGCGGCGGCCACGGCGCCGGTGACGGCGGTGCGGAGCGCGGTGCGCATACGAGGAGCCTCCTGCGGCGAGAGCGGATGTCGCCGTGAACATAGAGGCAGGGAAAGGTAGTTGAGGCCGGAACCGAATTATCTGCCGGTTTTTTCGTCGACGCCGTCCGCGGCTACCTGGGCGAGCGTGCGCCCGGTCCGCACCGAACGGGCCCGGTACGGGTCGGGCGTGCCGTGCCCGCGGGCCCGGCCCTTGCGGGCCTTCACCAGCAGCCACGCCTCCCGCTCACCGCCTTGCCCGTCACGGATCCGGGTGAGCGCGTACTCGCCGTGCAGCTTCGACCCGCTCAGCCGGAACGTGGCATGACCGCGCTCAAGCGACTCGCCGAAGTCGACGGGCCGCCCCTTGCGGTCATGGCTCATCGGCTCGTACGTGCCGTTGTCCCAGACGATCACCGTGCCGCCGCCGTACTCGCCCTTCGGGATCACACCCTCGAACTCCTCGTACTCCAGCGGATGGTCCTCGGTGGGCATGGCGAGCCGCTTGTCGTGCGGATCGTCGGAGGGCCCCTTCGGCACCGACCAGGACTTCAGTACGTCGTCCACCTGGAGCCGGAAGTCGAAGTGCAGGGTGCGGGCGTCATGGATCTGCACCACGAACCGCGGCTCCTGGCCGGAGGCCGCCGCACGCCCCCGCGGCTCCCCGGTCCGCCCGAAGTCACGCTTGCCGTGGTAGTCCCGAAGCCGGTCCTTCTCACCCACGAGGGCCTCCTTTCCGAGCGTCCCGAGTACCCTGCGAGGCGCCGCCGACGCCCGCGCGCAGCTCAGCGCGCAACGCGCGCTCCGCCCCCGTCAGAACTCCTCGTGCACCTCGGGATCCCCGCCGACGCGCCGGTGGGCCCGGTCCGCGATCGCCGTCATCCGCTCGGGGTCCAGTTCGAATCCGAAGACATCGAGGTTCGCGCGCTGCCGCCCGGGATCGGCCGACTTCGGGATGGGGACGGCGCCCAGCTGGACGTGCCAGCGCAGGACGACCTGGCCGGGTGTCACGCCGAGCGTCTCGGCGATCCGGACGATCACGGGATCGTCCAGCAGGTCCGTGCCGCGGCCCAGCGGGCTCCAGCTCTCGGTCAGGACGCCCTTGCCGGTGTGGAAGGCGCGCAGCTCCGCCTGCGGGAAGAAGGGGTGCAGCTCGATCTGGTTGACCGACGGCAGGACCCCGGTCTCCTTCTCCAGCCGTTCGATGTGCTCGGCCGTGAAGTTGGAGACGCCGATCGACCGGACGAGTCCGTCCTCACGCAGCTTGATCATGGCCTTCCAGGAGTCGACGTACTTGTCGACGCGGGGGAGCGGCCAGTGGATGAGGTACAGGTCCACGTAGTCCAGGCCGAGGCGGGCGCGGGACTCCTCGAAGGAGGCGAGGGTCTCCTCGTAGCCGTGGTGCCGGCCGGGGAGCTTGGTCGTCACGACGATCTCCTCGCGGGGCACGCCGCTGCTCGCGACGCCACGGCCCACGCCGGTCTCGTTGCGGTAGTTCGTCGCCGTGTCCACGAGGCGGTACCCCAGTTCCAGCGCTTCGTGAACCGCCTGCTCGGCCTGCGTGTCGTCCATCGGCCAGGTGCCGAGGCCGAGGGCGGGGAGGGTCGTGCCGTCGTTGAGCGTGTGGGTCGGGATGCTGATCACTGCCGGACCTTCCCTTGACTGTGTCGTGCATCCAGCGTCACGGATAGGGTGAGGATTGATCAACCGGACGGGTGGGGCATGAGGGCAGCGGACGGCATGGACGGCACCGAGGAGAAGCACCCGACGGGATCGGGGCGTCCCACGTCACGGGACGTCGCCCGGCTCGCCGGGGTGTCGCACACGGCCGTCTCCTTCGTCTTCAACGGCCGCGCCGAGGGCAACCTCTCGCCCGCCACCCAGGAGCGCATCCGCCGGGCCGCCGCCGAGCTCGGCTACCGCCCCGACCCCGTCGCACGCGGCCTGCGCCGCCGCCGTACGGCCGTGATCGGCCTGGTCACCGACGAGATCGCCTCCTCGCCGTTCGCCGGCCGGCTGCTGCGCGGCGCCATGGAGACCGCCTGGGACAGCGAGCACCTCGTCCTGACCATCGACTCCGGCGGCGACCCGGCCAAGGAGGACGCGGCCGTCGCCGAACTCCTCGACCGGCGTGTGGACGGCATCATCTACGCCGCCATGTCGCTGCGCCGCGTCCGCGTCCCCGAGGGCCTGCACCGCACCCACTCCGTCCTCGCCAACTGCCTGCCCGAGGACGACTCCCTGCCCGCCGTCATCCCCGCCGAGCGCGCGGGAGGCCGTACGGCGGCCCGGCTGCTGCTGGACGAGGGGCACCGCAGGGTCGCCATGGTGGGCGGCCAGGAGGACATCGCCTCCGTCGACCGCCTGCGCGGCTTCCGCGACGCGCTGCGCGCCGAAGGGATCACCGTCCCCATGGAGTGGGTCGTGCGTACCGGCGGCGAGATCGCCGGCGGGTACGAGGGCGCCATGCGCGTCCTCGACGGCGCCCCCGCCGACCGGCGCCCCACCGGCCTGTTCTGCTACAACGACCGCGTCGCGGCGGGCGCCCTGCACGCCGCGACCCGGCTCGGCCTCACCGTGCCCGGCGAGCTGTCGGTGGTCGGCTACGACGACCAGGAACACATGGCCGAGTTCCTCACCCCGCCCCTCACCACCGTCGCCCTGCCCCACCGGGCGATGGGTGAGGTCGCCGCCCGGCTGCTCCTGGATGCCATCGACACGGGCCGGACGCCGCCCGCGACGGTGCGGCGTCTGGCCTGTCCGGTGATCAGTCGTGCGTCGGTGGGGCCTGCTCCCAGCCGGTGACGGTGGCTCCGGCGCCGGTGACGAGGAGTTCGGGCACGTCGTCGGGGCGCCGGTAGACCCGTTCGGTGACCGTGGCCCGGTCGCCGACGAACAGCTCCAGCAGCGAGCCGTCGACGAGGATCCGCACCTCACCTGCCGGTGCCCGCACCACGATCGGCGCCGATCCGCCGGGCCGGGTGCGCGGCCAGTCCCCGCGGTCGAGCGTCACCGTGCCCTCGGCCGGGTCCAGCACGACCGTCAGCTCCGCGCCCGAGGCGGACCGCAGCAGACTCACGGTGGTGCGGCCGGATGCGGTGACGGTCAGGTCGTACGCCTCAGGGAGCGGAGTACGGCGTCCTGTTGCCGTGACGAACGGCTCGGGCGCACGCAGGAGTTCGAGCTCCGGGGCCGGTACGACACACAGCGCGCCGTCGGGATGGACGTCCACGACACGCGGCGCGGTCAGCACCCCGGCCCAGCCCGCGCGGTCGACCTCGTCCTGCTCACGGGCCTCCCACGACCAGCCCCACAGCAACGCCCGGTCCGGCTCCTGGAGCACGGCGGGGGCGTAGAAGTCCCGTCCGTGGTCGAGCCGCCCGCCGACGCGGGCTTCGAAGCGCAACCCGCCCTCGCCATGCGGCTGGAGACGGCCCGTCAGATAGCCGGTGGAGCACGGGTCGCCGTCCCACAGCGACACCACCAGCACCCACTCCCCGCCCGCCGTCGCGTACAGCTGCGGGCACTCCCAGCCGACCGCCTTGTCGCCGAACGCGTCCCTCGCGACAGGGTCGTCGCCGTCGAGCAGCACCCCGGCGAACCGCCAGTCGGCCAGGTCGTCGCAGTCGTACAGCAGCACCGACGGGGTTCCGTCGGCGTGCCCCGCACCGACCAGGGCCCACCGTCGGCCACCGCTCCGGAACACGAACGGGTCGCGGAACATCACCACGTCCAGGCCGGCGGGCGGACCCGTCACGACGGGCGTGGGCAGGGGGCGCCAGTCGGTGAGTGTCTCGTCCTCCGGCACCAGCGCCCGCGCGAGGCAGATCGAGCCGAGCCCGGTGTGGTGCCGGTCGACGCCCGTGTACACGGCCGTAGGCACGCCGTCGTCGTCGACCACACAGCCCGACCAGCAGCCCGCCTCGTCCGGGCCGCCGGGCGTCGGGGTGAGCGCGATCGGATGGTGCTCCCAGTGGACGAGGTCGTGGCTGGAGACATGCCCCCAGTGGACGTTCGTGTGCACCGGGGCGTCGGGGTTGTGCTGGTAGAAGAGGTGGTACCGGTCCCGCCAACGGAAGGGCCCGTTCGGGTCGTTGATCCAGTTGGCGGGGGGACGGACCCGGAAGCGCGGGGCGCCGGGGTCCGTGGACTGAGCGGTGAGGCTCAACGGTTGACTCCTGCGGACGTGATGCCCTCACGCAGAGGGCGCTGACCGACGACGAACACGGCGACGGCGGGGATCATGGAGAGGACGACACCGGCGAGCACCACCGAGATGGAGCCGGTGCCCAGGTTGCCCTGGAGCGAGACCAGGCCCAGGGGGAGCGTGTAGTTCTGCCCGGAGGTCTCCAGGATCAGCGGCCGGAAGAACTCGTTCCAGTGGTAGTTGAAGGCCAGCACGCCGACGATCGCGAGGCCGGGCGCGGCCAGCGGCGCGTACACCGATCGGAAGATCCGCCAGGGCCCGCAGCCGTCCAGCATCGCCGCCTCGCCCAGGTCCTTCGGCATGCCCAGGAAGTACTGGCGCATCAGGAACGTCCCGAAGGCGGTCGGGAAGGCCGGGATGATCAGACCGAGCAGGGTGTCGGTCAGGCCCATCGACTTCAGCACCAGGAACACCGGCACGATGGTGACCTGCAACGGCACCATCATCGTCGCCAGGACCAGCCCGAACAGCGGCTTCTTGAACCGGAATTCGAGGCGCGCGAAGGCGTATCCGGCGAGCCCGGCCGTGATCATCTGGCCCACCGCGATCAGCGCGGTCACCAGCGTGGAGTTGAGGGCGAGCACCCAGACGTCGATCTGGTCGAAGACCCCGCGGTACGCCTCCGTGGACGGGTCCGTCGGGATGAGCTTCGGCGGCAGGTCGAAGGCCTCGGCGGGGGTGCGCAGCGAGGTGGAGACGGTCCAGATGACCGGGCCCAGGGTCAGCAGCGCGCACACGGCCAGCGCGGCGATCCGGGCCCACGGCGCGAGGGAGTGCCGGGTGCGGCTCAGGGACAGGGTTGCTTGGCTCAAGGGACTCACCCGGCTCACTGGTAGTGGACGAAACGCCGGCTGAGCCGGAACTGGAGGGCGGTCACCGCCATGATCAGCACGAAGAGCAGCACACCCACCGCCGAGGCCTCGCCGAAGCGCAGCTGCTCGAACGCGCTCTCGTAGATGACCATCACCACGGTCCGGGTGGCGTCACCGGGCCCGCCGTTGGTGAGGACGTACGGCTGCTCGAAGACCTGGAGCGCGTTGATGATGCCGACCACCGAGGCGACCAGCAGCGTGGGCGACAGCAGGGGGAGCGTGATGTTGAGGTGCTTGCGCAGCCCCGTCGCGCCGTCGAGCGAGGCGGCCTCGTGGATCTCCTTGGGGATGTTGTTCAGACCGCCCACGAACAGCAGGAACGAGAACCCGAACTGCTGCCAGACATAGACCAGGATCACCGTGGCCATGGCCGCGTTCTCGGACGTCAGCCACGGCACCGGAGCGACGCCGACCAGTCCCAGCAGCCAGTTCACGACCCCGAAGTCCTGGTTGAAGAGGTACTTCATCACCACGGAGATCGACGCGGCGGACAGCACCAGCGGGAAGAAGAACGCCGACCGGAACACCGAGCGCAGCCACACCGGCATCCGCCCGTTCACCGCCAGCGCCAGCACCAGGGCGATCAGCAGTTGCAGCGCGACCGCGAACACCATGAACACCAGCGTGTTGCCGAAGGAGACCAGCACCGTCGAATCGGTGAAGACCTCACGGTAGTTGGCGGCCCCGGCGAAGCTCGGGTCGTCGATCACGTTCCAGTGGAAGAGGCTCAGTACCACCGAGCCGACGATCGGTACGACCGTGAAGACGACGATGCCGACGATCGTGGGCGTCAGGAACAGCGTGGCCAGCAGCCGGGTGCCACGGTCGCGGGCGGAGGCACGGGGAGCGACGGCCGGCGGCGCGGCTGGCTGCTTCGGCCGTGCGGCCGGGATCTGGGTGTTCGTCATACGTCACGCTCCATGGCCTTCTCCAGATCGCTCTGCATCCGCCGCAGCGCGGGAGCCACCGCACGCCGGGAGGCCAGGGCCGTACCGGTGTGCTTGAGCAGCACCTGCTCGACCTCGGCGACCTGCGGCGGCGCGGGTATCGGCCCGGTGTCGGGGAACTTGTCGAGGGTGTCGTAGAAGACCTGCCAGTGATCCGGGCCGGTCTCGCGGTAGCGGTCGGCGGTCAGCATCGAGCGGCGCGCCGGGGTGGTCTGGTTGGTCTCGAACAGCCGCGTCAGGGTGTCCCGGCGGGCGGCGTACTTGATGAACTCCCAGGCCTCCTCCTGCCGCTTCGAGGTACGCAGCAGCGCGTAGCCCGCGGCGCCGTACTGCATGCGCTGGGTGCGCCAGCGCGGGAAGTACTGCACGTCGAAGCCGTTGGCCCGCATGCCGGCCAGGTGCAGGCCGCCCGCCCAGAAGCCGCCCGCGGGTGTGACGCCGACCCGGCCGGTGGAGAACACGCCGATCAGGTTCTGGCCGTTGCCGCCCTCGGGCCGGGTGCACAGGCCCTCCTGGACGAGGGAGGCGAGATAGTCGTACGCCTCCTCCACACGCGCGTCGGTGGCCTGCGGGGTCGTCCAACGGAAGCCGCCCCCGCGCCCCTGCCGCCGGTCGGCCGGGTAGAAGGAGTCCCACAGCCAGGCCCCGCCCGGCGCCTTGGACTCGGCGAGCAGGTTGGTGTCGTTGGCGAACAGCCACGGCACCACGCCGCCCCACAGCCGGTTGGTCCAGAAGTACGGCGTGAACTGCGAACCACTGGACTTCTTCATGTCCCGCAGCAGGCCGGTGAAGTCGTCGCGGGTCCAGTCGGCCGCCGGGAAGTCCGCTCCCGCCCGCTTCAGCACCTGGTTGTTGAGGTACATGTCGGCCGCGTTGAACTCGACCGGCAGCTGGTAGAGGCTCCCCTCGTACATCATCGACTCCACCAGCGAGGGATGGACGTCGGCGAAGTACTCGCGCAGCTCCTCGGCGTCCCGCTTCACCCAGTCGTCCAGCGGGACCCCGAGGCGCTGCGCGAACAGCTGGACGCCCTCCGTGGCGACATACACGAGGTCGGGAGCGGTGCCCGCCGCGATCTGGGTGAGGATCTTCGCGAAGAAGTCCGACCAGTCGACGGCCTGCACGGCGTTGATACGGAGCTTGATGTCGGGGTGGACCTGCTTGAAGCCCTCGGTGAGCGTGCGGATGGCCTCCGGCCCGTAGGCGGGGCCGAGGGTGGCGACGACGAGGGAGCCGTCGTCGCGGCCGGGGATGTCGGCTCCGGTGAGCCGGTCCCAGCCGGCGGCGGTACCGGCGAGCGCGGCGGCTCCCGCGCCGTAGGCGCCGTACCGCAGCAAGGTGCGGCGGGTGAGGTGCGAGTCGGTCATCTAACGGGCCTAACTCGTGTTAGTCGAGTAGTGATGCCCCAGATGATGGAAACCGTGTTACGGCCCTGTCAATAGTCGTGAACCACTTGACCTTTAACGAGTTAGGTCGCAGAGTCCTGCTCCACATGAGCCGCAAGACCTGACGACGGCGTCAGGGAAGGGAGCCGCACTATGCGTGGCGCATCCGGCATACCCGGAATATCCATGCCCGGAATATCCAGGAGATCACTGTTCATCGCCTCGGCCGTGGGCGCGGCCGGCGCGTTACTGCCGACCGGTTCGAGGCCCGCGGCGGCCGCGTCCGAAGCCGCCGCGGCGTGCACCGGCAGCTACCGCGCCGAGTACCACTTCACCGTCCCCGACCAGTGGATGAACGATCCCCAGCGGCCGGTGTGGATCGACGGCGAGTACCACTACTACTACCTCTACAACCCCGACTACTCGACGGGCGGCACGACCGCCGGCACCACCTGGCGTCTGGCCACCAGCACCGACCTGGTCTCCTTCACCGACCGCGGGATCGCCGTGCCGAAGGACACCACCCCCAACGGCGACGTCTGGTCCGGCTCGGCGGTGATCGACACCGAGAACACAGCGGGCTTCGGCGCGGGCGCGGTGATCGTCATCGCCACCATGGCGCCCGACGAGGTCACGCAGGCGCAGTACCTGTACTACTCGACCGACGGCGGCCGGACCTTCACCAACCACGGCACCGATCCGGTCCTGCCCAACCCCGGCGTCCGGGACTTCCGCGACCCCAAGGTGATCCGCGACGAGGAGCGCGGCCGTTGGGTGATGACGCTCGCCGAGAACGACAAGGTGGGGTTCTACCACTCCGGCGACCTGAAGTCGTGGACGTACGTCGGCGGCTTCATCAAGGGCGGCATCGGCGTCCTGGAGTGCCCGGATCTGTTCCGCATCCAGGCCGAGGACGGCACCTGGAAGTGGGTGCTGGGCGTGAGTGCCAACGGCAAGGCATCCGGGCTGCCGAGCACCTACGCCTACTGGACGGGCGCCTTCGACGGCACCACCTTCACCGCCGACGCCTCCGACCCTCAGTGGCTCGACCACGGCTGGGACTGGTACGCGGCCGTCACCTTCGAGAAGCGGGACGCGAACGGCACGCTCGACCCGGCCGCCCGCTACGCGAGCGGCTGGATGAACCACTGGGACTACGCCAACACCACGCCCACGATGGAGTGCGACGGCTTCAACGGCACCGACTCGATCGTCCGCGAGGTCACGCTGAAGCGGGCGGCGGACAGTACGTACTACCTGGCCTCTCAGCCGGTCGCCGGCCTCGACGACCACGTCTCGCGCACGGTGGATCTCGGCGACCTGGAGGTCGACGGGACCCTCCTGCTCGACTACACGGGCACGGCCTACGAGCTGACCACAGAGATCACCTGGGACCAACTCACGGGTGCGGGGCTGCAGTTGCGGCGATCCTCCGACGGCGGCCGCCACATCGACGCCGGCGTCTACGGCGACTACGCCTTCGTCAACCGCGGATACACCGTGAGCCCCGACACCTCCGGCCGATGGCAGGAGAGCCGCAGCCCCTTCGACCCGTCCGCGCGCACGGTGCGACTGCGCATCCTGATCGACCGTACGTCCGTCGAGATGTTCGTGGACGACGGCCGGTACGCGCACTCGACCGAGGCATTCCCGGATCCGGCCGACACCGGGCTCGCGCTGTTCACGATCGACGGGACGGCGGTGTTCCGCTCCACCGTGATCAGGGAGTTCTCGGTGTGAGAAGCCCCTAGGATCACCGGCATGCAGGACGTGCGCGTAGTGCTCATCGGGGGAACGTCCCACACCGGCAAGTCGACCGCGGCCCGGGCCGTCGCGCGGCGGCTCGGGTTCGACTGCCGCTCGACCGACCTGCTGGCCCGTCACCCGGGGCGGCCCTGGCGGACGCCGGAGTGGGAGCCGCCACCGCATGTGGCCGAGCACTACGCCACCCTCGGCGTCGACGAGCTGATCCGCTCGGTGCTCGACCACTACGCACACCTGTGGCCGCGCATCGAGGAACTGGTCACCGACCACGCGACCGGGCACGGACCGGGCCTGGTCCTGGAGGGCTCCGCGCTCTGGCCGGCCCGCGTGGCCGGTCTGGCCACGCCGCACACACGGGCCGTATGGCTCACGGCGGACGACACGACCCTGCGCGAGCGGATGCGGACATCGGCCCGCTACGCCCAACTGGCCGACCCCGAGCGGTACTTGGTGGACAAGTTCCTCGCCCGCACCGAGCGCTACCAGGAGCTGATGGCGCAGGCCGTCGACCGGCACGATCTGATGCGGATCGACACGGCAGGGTGCTCGGCGGCCGAAGTGGCGGACCTGGTGCTGGCGGCCGTCGACGCGCGCGCCGGGTAGGCGAAGGGGCAGGGAACGGGCCCTGTCGCCAGTGCCGAGAAACACTGTCACGATCTTCGGGGAACCGGCTCTCCACCGGAGCCGGGCGGACGGACCTACGGAGCGCGCATGACGACGGACAGGGCCACTGCGGACGGGACGGAGCAGGCCACCGCGATCGAGGTGAAACCGGTCGCCGGACACATCGGGGCGGAGATCACGGGCGTCGACCTGGCCGGAGAGCTCGACGACGCCGTGGTCGCCGTGATCCGGGCGGCGGTACTGCGCTGGAAGGTGGTGTTCTTCCGCGGGCAGCGGCTGGACCACGCCGGGCATGTGGCGTTCGCGCGCCGCTTCGGCGAACCGGTCGTCCTGCGCAAGCGGGGGAGTGCCTCCCCGGCGGACTTCCCCGAGGTCGAGACGACCGCCGACCGGCTGGAGCTGGGCGGGAAGTTCGGCATGGAGCACGACGAGTGGCTGCGCCGCCGCCGCCACACCCTGCTGCGCGGCTGGCACTGCGACCACGGCGCCCGCATCGACCCGCCCGCCGCGACGATCCTGCGCGCCGAGACCGTACCGCCGTACGGCGGCGACACGACCTGGTCCAACCTCGCCGCCGCGTACGCCGGACTGTCCGGCCCCGTGCGGGAGTTCGTGGACGGCCTGCGCGCCGAGCACCGCCTCGGCGTCGGCTACCAGCCGCGACCCGGCGACGACGCCTACATCCGCCATCTGCTGGACCATCAGGTGGCCTCGCTGCATCCCCTGGTCCGCGTCCATCCGGAGACGGGCGAGCGGGTGCTGTACGTCAACGGCTACTACGTCGAGCAGATCGCCGGCCTCTCCCGCCCCGAGAGCCGGGCGATCCTCGACATGCTGCTGGAGCAGGCGGTACGGCCCGAGTACACCGTCCGCTTCCGCTGGGAGCCCGGCAGCGTGGCCTTCTGGGACAACCGGGCCACCATCCACCTCGCCCCCAGCGACAACGCCCACCTCGACTTCCCCCGGACCATGCACCGGGTGATGCTCGCCGGTGACGTGCCCGTCGGCGTGGACGGCACACTGTCGGAGCCGATCATCGGGACCGAACCGGGACGCTGGTGACCGCCGGTGAGCTCACCGTCCTCAGCGGGGTGACTTCGGCCGGCCAAAGCGCTTGGTCGCACACGTGAACGGTTTGACGAATCTCGTCGTCGTACAGGTGAATGATCGACCACGCTCCAGCCCGGTACCGGACTCCGGCACGGCGCGTCCGCGGGCGCTGACCCCGTGCGATGAGGAAGGAACCGCATGTCGACTCCCGGGCGCCGTACCGCCGTCACGCTCCTCGACCTCCTGCGCAACGCCGCCGAGGAGGCCCCCGGTCAGGTCGTCGTCCATGTCCGCGCAGACGGCGGCGAACGCACCGTCACCTTCGCCGAGCTCCACGACGACGCACTGCGCGTGGCCGGGGGCCTGCGTGCGGCGGGACTGGAACCCGGCACCCCCGTTCCACTCGTCGCGGAACTCGGCGAGGACTTCCAACCGATGTTCTGGGGAGCGCTGGCGGCGGGACTCGTGCCCGTGCCGCTCGCCCCGGAGACCCGCCGGGTGGGACCGGTGTGGGAGTTCCTCGGCAGGCCCGCCGTCTTGGTGGACGCCACCACCGAAGCCCTGTTCGCCGAGACCCCGGGCCCGGTGCGCGCCCTGCGGCTGGACGCGCTGCGCGAGGCCCGCCCGCTGCGCTCGCTGCCACGCCGCGACCCACAGGACCTCGCCTTCCTGCAGTTCTCCTCCGGCAGCACCGGCACCCCGAAGGGCGTCGAACTCACCCACGAGGCCGTGCTCGCCAACCTCCGGCAGATCCGCGCCGCCATGGCGATCACGCCGGACGACGTGGTGGCGACCTGGATGCCGTACTTCCACGACATGGGGCTGATCGGCACCCACCTCGTCCCCTTGGCGGCCCGCCTGAAGCAGGTGCGCCTGGAACCCCTGACCTTCGCCAAGCGCCCCACCCGCTGGCTGGAGGCGGTGGCGCGGCACCGGGCGACCCTGCTGTCGGCGGCGAACTTCGCGCTGGCGCTGGTGACGCGGCGGGTGCCGGACAGCACCTGGGCCGGCCTGGACCTGACCTCCGTACGCCTGATGCTCGTGGGCGCAGAGCCGATCGCACCGCGTGTGTGGCGGGAGTTCACGGCCAAGGCGGGTGCGGCGGGGCTGGACGCCAGGGCGATGCTCCCCGTGTACGGACTGGCCGAGGCCACACTCGCCGTGACCGTGCCGCCGCTCGGGGAGATCGCCGAGCCCCTGCGACTCGACCGGGCGGCGCTCAGCCGTGGCCGCGCCGTTCCCGTGGAACCCGGCCCGGACGCCGTGGAGTTGATGGACCTGGGCCGTCCCGTCCCGGACTGCGAGGTCCGTGTCACCGACGATTCCGGCAAGCCGCTCGGCGACATGCGGGTCGGTCACCTCGAGGTACGCGGTCCTCAGGTCGCCCGCGGCTACCACCGCGCCCCCGAGGCGAGCGCGTCCGCGTTCGGCAGCGGCTGGCTGCGCACCGGCGACCTCGGCTTCCTGAACGAGGGCCGGCTGTGCGTCACCGGCCGGCACAAGGACGTCGTCTTCGTGGGCGGCCGCACCTTCCACGCACCCGACCTCGAAGAGACCGTCGCCGCCACCCCGGGACTGCCCGGCGGAACGGTGGCAGCGATCGGCTCCCCCGACCCCGGCACCGGCGGCGATCGGGTGGTGGTGTTCGTGCAGTGGGCGCGGCCCGCCCCGGCCGCGGCCCTTCCGGTGCTCGACGCGGCGGCGGCCCGGGTCCGGGAGGCGCTGGGCCACGACGACGTACGGGTGTTGCCCCTGCCGCCCGGCGCGTTTCCCCGGACGACGAGCGGCAAGCTGCGGCGCGCTCTGATGCGCGTCCGGTTCGAGGCAGGTGCCTATACGGCGGTCGAGGAGCGGTTGTCGGCCGCGCGGGCCGAGCGCGGGCCCGCCCGGTGGGAAGAGCGCGGTCCGCAGGGTGCCGTGCCGCGTTCGCGGCGTGACGTCGAGGACGTGGTCCGGGGCATCTGGGCACGGACGCTGGAACTCCCGCCGGCGGACATCGACCGGGACGAGAGGTTCTTCGCCCTCGGGGGCTCCTCGCTGAAGGCGATGGCGGTACTCGCGGGGATCGAGGACGCCTTCTCCGTCGCGGTGGAGCCGCGCGTGCTGCGCGACCATGACACCGTGGCCGCGCTGGCCGGCCATGTGCTGGCCCTGCTCGCCGGCTCCGACAGGACACTTGACGGAGAGTCGGCTGACCGCTCCGGGGCGAGCGCGGATACCGGGCGCGCGCCGCTGACGTCCGCCGAGCGTGCGCAGAACCGGGGGCCGGTGGCGGTGCTCGGCATGGCGTGCCGGTTCCCCGGTGCCGAAACGCCGGAAGCGTTCTGGGAGTTGCTGGTGTCCGGCCGAGACACGGTGACAGCAGTCCCCGAGGGCCGCTGGGAGGACTGGCAGGGCTCGGAGGGCTCGCGGGGCTCGGAGGGCTCGCGGGGTTCGGAGGGCTCGCGGGGCTTGGGGAGCGCACCGGGCGTCCCGGGCCTCTTCGGGTCCTTCCTCCCCGAACCCGCCGCCTTCGACGCCGCCTGCTTCGGCATGGACGACGACGAGGCCCGCGCGACCGACCCCCAGGCCCGGATCTTCCTGGAGCTGGCCCACGAAGCCCTGGAGCGCTCCGGCTACGCGGGGCCGCGACGCACCGGCCGCAGGATCGGCGTGTTCGCCGCCGTCGGTGACAGCGGATACCGCGAGATCCTGGCCGCCGCCACGGACGGCGACCTCGCCGCCCACCCCGGCGCGCTCACCGGCAACCTGCCCAACCTGATCGCCGCCCGCCTCTCCCAGGCACTCGACCTCGACGGCCCCGCCCTCGCGGTGGACACCGCATGCTCCTCCGCGCTCGTGGCGCTGCACCTGGCGCGGCGCAGCCTCGAAAGCGGCGAGTGCGACGTCGCCGTGGTCGGCGGCGTCCAGCTCGCCCTCACCCCGACCGGCCACCGGCTGCTCGCACGCGCGGGCGCGCTGTCCCCGACGGGCAGCAGCCGCCCCTTCGCAGCCGCCGCCGACGGAATCGTGCCCGGGGAAGGCGGAGCGGCCCTCGTCCTCGCCCGCCTGGACGACGCGCTGCGGGCCGGCGACCCGGTACTCGCCCTGGTCCGCGGCACGGCCGTCAACAACGACGGCCGGTCCCTCAGCCTGCTCGCCCCCAACCCGCGCACCCAGCACGAGGTCATCACCCGGGCCTACGGCGAGTGCGGCATCGACCCCGGCACGGTGTCGTACGTCGAGGCGCACGGAACCGGCACCCCCGTCGGCGACCCCGTCGAGGCGCGGTCGCTCGGGCACGCCTTCCCGCCCCGCACGGACGGGCTCCCGCGCCTGCTCGGCTCGGTCAAGGCGAACATCGGGCACCTGCTCAACGCCGCCGGCATGCCGGGCCTGGTCAAGACGGTCCTGGCGCTCCAGCACCGCCAGGTCCCGCCCGCCCCGAACGCCACCCCGCCCGCGCCCTATCTGCACCGCGTCGCCCCCGGCTTCGAACTCGTCACCGAGCAGCGCGCATGGCAGTCCCCCGGGCCCTTGATCGCGGGCGTCAACGCCTTCGGCTTCGGCGGCACCAACGCGCACGTCGTCCTGGAGGAGGCACCTGGACGGACGACGTCCGCGAGTTCCGTCGCGGGCGGCTCGCACCTGCTCACGCTGTCGGCCCACAGCGCCGACGCACTGCGGGCAGCCGTCGCCGACCTGGCGGCGTATGTGCGGGCACACCCGGAACTGCCCGAGGCCGACATCTGCGCCACCGTCAACTCCGCGCGTGGCGACCGTCCTTGTCGCCTCGCCGTGGTCGCCGACGGCGATCTGGCGGACCGACTCGAAGCCGCCCGCACGGCAAACCTCACGCTCGCCCGGTCCTCCCGGCCCCGGACGGTGTTCCTGCTGCCGGGCCAGGGGGCCCAGCGGCCCGGCCAAGGACGCGCCCTGTACCGGTCGGCCCCGGTGTTCCGGGAGGTCCTGGACGAGGCCTCCGCACTGACGGGACCCGTACTCGGGCGTTCACTGGCCGAGTGGTGCCTCGATCCCCGTACGGATCCCGGGCAGTTGGCCAGGACGGAGGTGGCCCAGCCGCTGCTCGTCGCGTTCGGTGTGGGTCTGGCCCGGCAGTTGGAGGCGTGGGGCCTGTCCGCGGACGCCGTCGCCGGACACAGCGTGGGCGAGATCGCGGCCGCGTGTGTCGCCGGTGCGCTGAGCCTGTCCGAGGCGGTCGGGTTCGCCGCGGAGCGCGGACGCCTGGTGGGCGAACTGGCCCTCCCGGGAGCCATGGCCGCCGTAAGAGGTGACGAGGACACGGTCGCCGGGCTCGTGCGGGCATCGGGCGGCGTGCTGAGCGTGGCCGCCGTCAACGGGCCCGAGCAGGTGGTCATTTCGGGCTCCGCAGAAGCCGTCCGGCGCGCCCTCGCCGAGCTGACCGGACGCGGCGTGGCCACGCGCAGGCTGCGTGTCTCGCATGGCTTCCACTCGCCGTTGCTGGAGCCGGTCCTCGATCCGCTGGGGGAGGCCGCGAAGGGGCTGACGGTCAAGCCGGCGGCCGTACCGATGCTGAGCACGGTCACCGGCGAGTGGCGGCCCCGCCTCACGCCGGCCTACTGGCAGGGGCATGCCGTCGAGCCGGTGCGGTTCGGGGCAGCTGTGGCGAGGCTCCTGGAGGAGGGCTACGACACCTTCGTCGAGCTCGGCCCGGGGAACACCCTGGGCGGCGCGGTCCGCGCGGTCGCCGGTGCGCACGGCGCCTCGGACGTGGCGGTGTTGACGACCGGGGTCACCTCGACTGTGGGCCGTGAAGGGGACGCCTCCGGGGCACGGATGCTACTGGAGGCGGCGGGCCGACTGTGGATGCGCGGTACGGCCCTGGAGCGGACGGCTCTGGAGCGGACGGCTCTGGACCGGACGGCTGTTGACCGGACGGCTGCGGATCGGATGACCGGGGCCGCCGGGCGGCCGCCGAGGGTGTCCGTACCGACGTATCCGTTCCAGCGCACCCGCTACTGGCCGCGCAAGCCCAGTGCCGAGCCTGTGGTGCGCCGCCTCGACTGGCGGGACACCCCGCTCGTACCTGCGGCCGGGCCCCGCGTCGTGCGGTTGATCGGCGGCGGTCAGGCGCTTGGCCGGGCCCTGGCCGAGCGGCTCGCCGACCGTGGAACGACGGTACTGGGGGACGACCTCGCTCACCGGCCGGGCGCGGTGTCGGCGTACACCGTGGTGTGGCTGGGAGGCGTGGAGGGCGCCGGAGACGGAGGCCGGCAGGCCCCGGACGCGATCACCGCGTTGCGCCCTGTACTCGACCTGCTCCGCGCCGACTGCTCCCGCCTGCTGGTGGTCACCGAGGACGCGTACGTCACCGGCACCTCGACGGAACGGGCGCGGCCGGCCCAGGCACTCCTGCACGGCTTCGCACTCGCACTTCCGGAGGAGCACCCAGGGCTCGCCGCCCGCGGCGTGGACCTGTCCTCCCACGACACCCTCGACGCCCGGGTCGATGCCCTGGAGCGGGAGCTCTGCTCGGCCCACGAGCCGGGCGCGCAGGACGCGGTCGCCTGGCGCGCCGGCCGCAGGCTCAGCCGTACCCCGGCCGACGCGACGGACGCCCCGACGGCGCCCGACGCCCTGCCGCCCGACGGCACCTACCTGATCACCGGGGGAGCCGGTGGGCTCGGTTCCGCACTCGCGCGGGACCTGGCGGAACGCGGCGCATGCGAGCTGATCCTGACCGGACGCTCCGAGACCGCTCCCGACGATCTGCTCACCGATCTCTGCGCCCACGGCGCCCGCGCCCGGTACTACACGGCCGACGTGTCCGACGAAGCCGCCGTCCACGCCCTGTTCGCCGAACTTCCCCCGCTGGACGGGGTGTTCCATGCCGCCGGTACCGTCCGGCCCGGCGCCCTTCGCGCCAAGACCGACGGGGAGATCGAGCAGGTGCTCGCCGCGAAGGTGCGCGGCACGGTACTGCTCGCCGAGGCACTGCGCGGGCACGGTCAGGAACCGGCCGTATGCGTCGCCTTCTCCTCCATCTCCTCGGTGCTGCCCGGCCTGGCGGGTGCGCTCGGCGACTACGCGGCGGCCAACGCCTTCCTCGACGCCTTCGCCGCAGCCGAGCGCGCGGCGGGACGGCCCTGGCGGTCGATCGGGTTCGGGCCGGTCACCGATGCGGGACTGGCCGCCAGGTCACCTGCTCGGCATCAGCGGCTGCGCGACCGCGGACTCGGCCCCGTGACCACGCGGACGGCGGTCGCGGCGCTGCGGACGGCCGTCGCCACCGACGCCACTCACCTGCTTGTGGCGTCCTCGGCGACCTCCCCACCCGCGCAGGTCGCCACCGTTGCGGACCGCACGGATGCCCCGCTCGCAGGCGCGCCATCCACGGTCCGCAACCAGCCGGGCGGCGAAGGTGACGGGGGCGGCGATGGCACCGTGACCGACCCGGCCCGCATCACCGGCCTGATACGACGGCTGCTGGCCGAGTCACTGCACCGTGCTCCCGAGGACATCGGCGACGACGAGCAGTTCCTCGGACTCGGGCTCGACTCCCTGACCGCCGTCGACCTCGCGCGCCGCCTGGAGACGGAACTCGGACTGCCCCTGCCCGCCACGCTGCTCTTCGAATACCGCACGGTCGGCGAACTGACCGCCCACCTCAGCGGGCAGCGGTCGACCGGCCTCCACGCCCCCACCACCGCGACCCGCGGCAAGCCGGACACCCCGCCCCTTCTCGCCCCGCGCCCCCTCACTCCGCGCCCCCTCACTCCGCTCCAACTCGCCTTCCTCACCACCGAGGCGCTGTACGAGGGCGTCACCGCCTACGGCTACATACGCCAGACCATCCGCGGCCCCCTCGACCCCGGCCTCCTGGGCCGCGCCCTGGCCCACCTCGCCGCACGCCACTCCATGCTGCGTCTGCGCATCACCACGGACGGCACACCGCCACGTCAGTACACGGTGCCGGCCGACCCCACCGACCGCGCTCCCCGCTGGTACGAGGTGCACGAGCCGGACGACAACGCGCCGCCGCTGCCGGACCTCGAACAGCGGCTGTACAACCGCCCGTTCGACCTGACCACCGAGCCCCCTGCGCGCGCGCTCCTGGTCCGCGACCGCCGGGACGCACACCTCGCCCATCTCCTCCTGGCCGTCCACCACAGCGCCGCGGACGGCTTCAGCCTCAAGGTCCTGTGCGAGGATCTCTGGTCGCTCTACACCGCGCTCGCGGAGGGCCGTGGCCCCCTCGAACTCCCGGCCGCCGATGCCGAGTTCGTCGACTACGTCGCCCTCGTCACCGCGGAACGCCAGTCACCGGCCTTCGCCCGCGACCAGCAGTACTGGCGTGACCGCATCGCCGAACACACCGCGGCGGCCACGGCTCAGGCACTGCCGTACGACGGCGACCCGGACGCGCTTCCCGCCCCGCCGCTCACCCACCACGAGACGGGCATCGACGCCTCGCTCACGGCGGCGCTGCGCGAGGTGGCAGCCCGGCACGAAGTCACCCTCTTCCACCTGCTGCTCGCGGTGTACGGCCGCTGTCTGGCCCGCTGGAGCGGACAGCGGGCCGTCGCCGTGAACGTGGCCCGCGCCCGCCGTGAGGCGCCCCTGCCCGGCGTCGACCGCCTCGTGGGGCCGTTCGCCGACACCCTGCCGGTGTTCGCCTCCGTCGACCCCGCCGAGCCCGTGGCCGTACTGGCGGGGCGGCTCCAGCGGATCTGGCAGGAGGCGGAGTCCCACGCCACCCTCGGCAGCCCCGACATCGCCGCGCTGCTGCCCGCCACCGGCCCCGCCCCGCGCACGGTCGCCCCGGCCGGGTTCAGCTTCGCCCGCTTCCCCGTGAGCCACGGCCGCGACTGGCCGGTCACCGTGACCCCGACCGCGGCGGCCACCGCCTCCGCCGCGACCCGGCTCGGACTGCTCTGCTGGGAATCGGATGCGACACTCCGCTTCTCCTGGAATCACCCCGCCCACCTCTTCCGGCCCGAGACCGTCGAGCGGCTCGGCGCGGAGTACGTGGCGGAACTGCACGCCGCGGCCGGGCGGACCACCGACGCCGAGGGACCCACCAGGGACCGGGGGATCGTGGACCGCCTGGGTGCCCGCTTCCGCGCGACACCGCGAGCCGTCGCGGTGGACACCGGCCGTACCACGCTCACCTACGCCGAACTCGACGCCGCCTCCTGCGCTCTCGCGGCCCGGCTCCGAGCGAACGGCGTACGCCCCGGCGACCTGGTCGGCCTCCTCACCGAACCGGGCGCGGACACCGTCCTCGGCGTGGTGGGCATTCTTCGGGCGGGCGCCGGCTGGGTGCCCCTGGACGCGACCCATCCCGTGGCCCGGCTGCGGGACCAGGTGACACGCACCGGCGTCGGCGCAGTGGTCTGCCACGCCGCGACGCGCGAAGCCGTCGCCGCGCTGGAGGGCATCACGCCGGTCACAGTCCACCGCATCACGCCGGTCACCGCCGATGACGGGCCCGTGGCCGCCCCGCCCCCGGTCGAGCCGCCGCCCGCCGACCCCGACGCCATCGCCTACGTCATCTTCACCTCGGGTTCCACGGGTCGCCCCAAGGCGGTCCCGATCACCCACCGCTCCATGCTCGACTACCTCGACTGGTCACTGGCCACCTTCGGTTACCGCCCCGGGGACCACCTCGTACAGACGGCGTCCGTCTGCTTCGACGCCTCCGTACGCCAGTTGCTGGCACCGCTGCTGGCCGGCGCCACCATCCATACCCTCAGCCGGGACGACCTGCGCGACCCCGAAGCATTGCTCGACCGGATCGTCAACCACCGGATCACGGTGTGGAGTTCGGTACCGACCTTGTGGGAGCGACTGCTGACGGCGGCCGAGACCCGGGCGCGACAGGACGGAACACCCCCGGACCTCTCGGCGCTGCGCTGGGTCCACGTCGGCGGCGAGGCACTGCCCGCCGCACACGTACGCCGCTGGTTCGACCTGCTCGACGCCTGCGGCGGGCCCGAGCACCGGGTCGCCAACCTGTACGGGCCCACCGAGGCCACCATCAACGCCACCTGCCACATCATCGACAGCCGACCGGCCGACGAGGTACGTCAGTTGCCCATCGGCAGGCCGGTCGCCGGAGCCGAACTGGCCGTCGTCACCGAGGACGGACGCCCCTGCGCCCCCGGCGAATCCGGTGAACTGCTCATTGCCGGAACCGGGCTGACACCCGGTTACCTCGGCGAGCCGCAGCTCACCGCGGAGGCCTTCGTCGAACGCGACGGACGCCGCTGGTACCGCAGCGGCGACCGGGTCCGCCGCACCGCGGACGGCGTACTGGAGTTCCTCGGCCGCCTCGACGACCAGGTCAAGGTCCGGGGCCACCGCGTGGAGCTCGGCGAGGTGGAGGCCGCCCTGCTCACCCACCCGGACGTTGCCCGTGCCGCCGTGCTGCTCGTCGACGGACGTCTGCTGGCGTACGTCGAACCCCGCCCCGGCTCCGACGAGCCCGACGCCCGCGAGGTGCGCGCCTTCCTGTCCCGGGTGCTGCCGCCGTACATGCTGCCCGGCCGCATCCGCTCGATCCCGGCGATGCCCCTGACCGGCACCGGCAAGACCGACCGCAACTCGCTGGCGAGCGCATCGGAGGACAGCCGGCGGGCGTCCGGGCCCGGAACCCCGCCCGTCACCGCGCCCGCCACCCCGACCGAGCACACCGTCGCACGCATCTGGTCGACGCTGCTGGACGTACCGGATGTGACGCGCGAGGACGACTTCTTCGCACTCGGCGGCGACTCGATCATGGTGCTCGAACTCTTCGCCCGCCTGCGTCAGGAGCTGTCGGCCGTCCCACGGCCGACAACCGTCTACACCCACCGCACGCTGAGCGCACTCGCGTCGGCCCTCGACACCTCCGCCGCCACCGCCAGCGCCGTCACACGCCCCTCACCCGATCCGACCCCGGAAGCCGTCCCCGCGCAACCGACGGGCCCTTACCCCCTCACCCCCTCCCAGCGGGGATTCCTGCTCGCCGAGACCATCGAGCCCGGGGCGGGCTCCGGCTGGCTCGCCCGGTTCCGGCTGAGCGGACCGCTGCGCCATGACGTCTTCCAGCGCGCCGTGGACGTTCTGGTGGCCCGTCATCCGATGCTGCGCACCGTCTTCCCGGCAGGCGCCCGACCGCCCGTGCAGCAGGAACTGCCGGACTCGTTGCGCCTGCCCGTGGAGACGGAGACCCTCGCGCACCCCGACCTGCTGGAGCAGCGGATCGCCGAGGAGGCACGGCGCCGACCAGAGCCCTGGGCCTGGCCGTTGCTGCGTCTGCGGCTGCTCACCGTGGCGCCCGGCGAGCATGTGCTCCTCGTCCACGCGCACCACCTCATCGGCGACGGCTACAGCGCCGCCCTCCTCGCCAGGGAACTGCTCACCGCATACGACCGCCTCGACCGAGGCCGGCCGCACGGCCTGCCGCCGCTCCACAGCACCTTCCGCGACCACGTCACCCGGTCCGCCGTACGCCCGCGCCCGCAAGGACCAGAGGCCGAGGAGTACCGCGCACGCCTGCGCGCGCCCTACACGCCGCCCGTGCTGCGGCGGCCGACCGCCCATGCCGCCGATGGCCAACCGGCGTTCCACACCACAGGGTTCACCCTGGACGCCACCACGACACAGGGACTGCGCCGGCTCGCCCGAGCCGCCCACCGCACCCTGTACACCCCGCTGCTCACCGCGTACTACCGCGCCCTCGCGGAACTCACCGGCCGACGCGACCTGCTGCTCGGGCTCGCCGTCACCGGGCGCGAGGAGTCCACGCCGGACGCACACCGGGTGTTCGGCCCGTTCGCGGAAGCGGTGGCGCTGCGCCCGGCCCTGCCCGGCGGTGGACGCGAGCAGGACCAACTACCCCGATTCGGCGAGGACTTGAGGCGCCTTGCCGCCGAGGCCGACTTGGCCCGGGCCGAAGGCCCCAGCGAGGTGCGCACGGCCGCGGGACTGCCCCGCCACGCCCAGTTCTTCTTCACCTTCCTCGACTTCACCTCCCTGGGCACCGAGGCCGGCGGCGGCCTCACCCTGCACGCGGATGCGTCCGACACCGCCCTCGCCCCGCCGCCGCTGGGCACCGACGTGTTCTTGGCCGTACGGCCGGTGGCGGACGGCGGGGGCCTGCGCGTCACCGTGCGCGCTTCGGCGGCGGCCCTCACGGCCGGGGAAGTCGCCGGGTTCGCGGAGAAGATGCGGCGACAGCTTCAGGACGCGCTGAGCGAAGCCGGTTTCGGCTCCGACCCCGCCCCTGACCCCGCCCCCGTCCGCAGCAGCCGCCGCCGGCGCCCCCACCTCGATGCCGCGCTCGTCGGATACCTGCCCGCCCCCGACCATCTCGCCGCCCTCGCCGGACTGCCGCACGACAGCCCCGGCCTCGGCCGCGAGGAGATTCGGGCGCTGCTCTTCCCGGACGGTCGCGCGAGGTTGCTGGAGGAGACCAGGACCCCGCTCGGGAACTCCGGGTTTCTCGCTCTCCCGCTCTTCGCCGACGAACTGGCCCCGGCCGCCTCCGATCTGGCCGCCCGCACGGCCCGCGCCGTGGAGCAGGCCGCCTCACTCGGCGCCCGCTGTGTCTCGCTCGCGGGCATGATCCCGTCCCTCACCGGCTACGGCTACGACGTCCTGCGGGCGACCACGACGAGCGCGGCGATCACCACCGGCCACGGGTCGACGACCGTCGCCGTGGCCAAGACCGTCCACAGCGCACTCGCGGCGACCGGCCGCCGCCTCGACGAGCTCTCCCTGGCCGTCGTCGGATGCGGCTCGATCGGCCTCTCGTCCCTGCGACTGCTGCTGGCGACGGCGCCCCGTCCACCGGCCCGCCTGCTGCTGTGCGACCTGCCCGGCAACACCGCGCGACTCGAACGGCCGGCCGCGGACCTGGCGTCGGAGCATCCGGCGACGTCGGTCCAGGTCGTCGCATCGGGGCGGAAGTTGCCCGCCCCGCTCTACGACGCCGACGTCATCATCACCGCCGTCAGCGGCGCGACGGCCCTCCTGGACGTCGACCGGCTGCGCCCCGGCACGATCGTGGTCGACGACTCCTTCCCGCACTGCTTCGACACAGCGAGCGCACTGGACCGGATGAGCCGGGAGCAGGACGTCCTCGTCGTCGGAGGCGGGCTGCTGGCGCTCGACTCCACGCAGACACAGCTCAGCGAGGACCTGCCGAGCGCGGCAAGCGCGGGCTTCGCCATGCGCCCTGCGATTCCGGGCACTTTGGCCTCTTGCCGACTGGAGTCACTGCTCCACGCCCACCTCAGGGAAGCCGGCCGGGCCCCGAGCGACCTCCCCCTGATCCACGGCCTCGTCGACCTGCCCCGCGCCCTCGCCCACTGGGACGCGGCCGAGGCCGCCGGAGTGCGGGCCGCCCCGCTGCATCTCCTCGACCGTGTCATCGCCCCGGACGCCATCCCAGCGCAGGCCCGAGCCGGGCGGCGATATCGGTGAGGATCTGCACATAGTCCTCGTGCTCGAAGGTGAACGGCAGCGCGAACGCCACCTCGTCCACCTCGCGGAACGCGGCGTGGGCCAGGAGGCGTTCGGCGATCTCCTCCGAGGTACCGACGAAGTCCGGCGCGAACAGCAGCCGTGCCGGACCCTGCGGCGACAGGGTCCGAGGGGTGCGCTGCGCGACGTACTCCTCGTACTTCGCGCGCTGTTCGGGCGTCGCGGAGTCGGTGGGGATGACGACGAGGCCCTGGGAGACACGGGCGCCGTCGCCGTCGGGGTGGCGGGCGCGGAAGGCGCGTATGTGAGCGAGCTGGATCTCCGCGAAGTCCGGTGACGCCTCCGCGTCTTCCGAGCCCTCGGCTTTGACGACGCTGCTGGTCAGGAAGTTCATCCGGTGCTCGCCTGCCCACTGCGCCGAACGCAGACTGCCGCCGCCGTACCACATACGGCTGCCGAGGCCGGGGGAGTGTGGTTGCACACGGTCCGCGAACACCTCAAACCCCTCCATCCCGCTGAAGTCGGTGGCCGGCTCGCCCCGCACGAAGTCCAGCAGCCGCCGCACCCGCTCGTAGCCGAAGTCCTCGACGTCCGCCGTGTCGGGGTAGAGGGCGTCCTTGACGCGGTCGTAGTGCATCGGCGGACCCACGCTGACGCCCGGGTTGAGGCGGCCGCCCGACAGGAGGTCGACCGTCGCCAGGTCCTCGGCCAGCCGCAGCGGGTTCTCCCAGCCGAGCGGGATGACCGCGGTGCCGAGTTCGATACGGCGGGTGCGCTGGGAGGCCGCCGCCAGGACCGCGACGGGGGAGGAGATGCCGTACTGCAGATGACGGTGGCGGATCCACGCGCTGTCGAAGCCTAGCCGTTCGCCCAGCTCGATGATCTCGAGCGTGGACTCGTGGCCCCGGCGCGGATCCGCCTCGTCGAACAGGCCGATGGTGAGGAAACCCAGCTTGCTGAGCGGTCGTGAGGTCGGCGGCACGGGCCCTCCATCATCCACTGATCGAGTCGTACGGCAGTGCCAACGGGCCCGCGGCCGATGATGTTCCCGTGCTCCCAGGTCAGACCGGGGAGCAGACCAGCGGATCAGACCAGGGAAATGGTGACCTCGTCCTCGACCGGCGGGTCGACCTCCTGGGCGCGGTTGCCGGTCGCGGCGTAGCAGCGCAGCCGGACGGTCTCCGGGGTGACGTCCAGCCGCAGGAAGCACTTGAAGAACGGCGGGCTGTAGGTCGCCGAGCTCGGCGAGAACAGCTGGGTGTAGATCTTGCGCACGGGAAGGCGGAACCGCTTGGCCCGGTCGGGTCGGCGTCCGGTGCCCAGCAGGCCCGCGACCAGCCGTGTGCGCCAAGTGACGCGGGCGTCCGGGGCCGGTGCGCGACCCGGCTGGATCTCCAGCCGCTCGGCGATGACGGCCGTCGCCTCCGCCTCGGTGAGAGTGAAGAAGCGGCGCATGCGCAGCCGCCGTCCGTAGAGCCTGCTGTAGAAGGCCAGGGAGTCGCCGCGCAGGGGGTAGCAGCGGAACTCGTTCTCGGTGACGTTCGCGATGTCGACCCGCGGAATGGTGTGCGTTGCGTGCATGAACGCACCGCCGCCGCCCGCGACCACGTACTGGATGGTGCGGCCGTCCACCCGCACGGGGTAGCGCTGGTAGTTGTGGATGTCGCCGCCTATCGCCGCGACATAGCGGTGTGCCGGGTCGCGGACGATCTCGTCGACGGTGCCGCCCCCTTCGATCGCGCAGGGGTGGTGCTCACCGTCCACGTACAGGGGCTGGCCCGTGATGAGGATCTTCGGCCGGGGATCCTGGGACACCTCGCGCAGCCACGCGCCCTGTTCGGCGTCGATGGTGCCCAACAGTCCCGTGTCGATGCCTATGATCCGCACCGGCCCGGCGTCGATCGCCCAGTACGGCCCCGGCTGGACGGCTTGTTGGGCTGCGTCCGACCTCAACTTCCGTGCTTCTGGGAGACTTTGGCCGTCACCCTTGCGCGGCCGGTGCCACAGCAGCGACCGCAGCCATGCCCTGCTGAGCGGACGCGGGGCGGCCTCGGGGTCGAGGGGCGGGGCGTCGTCGCAGAAGACGCGCATGAACGCGCCGAGGTCCTCGTACCAGTCGTGGTTGCCCGGGATCGCGTACATGGGCGCCCGGTAGTCCTGGTAGGGCCGGAAGAACTTGGCGTTGTAGTCGTCGGCGCTGCCCACCGGATAGATCACATCACTGGCGACGACCGCGAACCGTGTGTCCTGACCCACCTTCAAAAGGCCTGGTACCACAGCGTATTGGGAGTCGTCGCCCTCACCGGTGTCACCGATGACGAGGAAGGAGAACCTGTCCGGGTCGTCGCGCCGGATCACCTTGTCGGCGGGCGCCCCGGCCGCCGCTTGCTGCGCCACCCAGCGGCCGCGGGTACGCCCCGTGGGGTCCCCGAACCAGGACGCGAGCACGCCGTTGCGGGCGGCCCACAGCGTCTTGGGGTTGAGCCAGGAGATTTTCTCGACCTTGTGCGGCATCAGCCGCTTGTACTCACCGAGTTCGGCGGCGCCCCAGCCGGCGCCTTCGGCGGTATCGCGTGAGGAGTCAGACACCGGTGCACCGTAACAATGATCGAGTGGACGCCGGGCAGGGGAGGCGGGGCCCGGCGAGTCGCCGAGCCTCCCGCCCTCTCCGAGTCACCACTTGTGGGCGTACGGCTCCTGGCTCCGGCGTGGCTGCGGGCCGCCGACGGGTGCGGTCAACTCGGCGCCGACGCCCGGCCGTTGCCCGGAGACGCTGCTCGGACCGATCCCCCGGGGCGCACCCGCCGGGCCCCGCTGACCCTCGCCGAGGACCAGGAGCGGGTCGAACATCACCACCACTCCGGCCAGCACGAGGAAGATGACCGGCCCCAGGAGCATCGGCAGCAGCAGCGAGGTGGGCGAGTCACCGGCCCACGACCCGCCGGTCGTGCCGTGCAGATGAACACTGACGGCGGCCATACCCGTGTAGTGCATCCCGCAGACGGCCACACCCATGATCAGGCTGGCCCCGAGGCTGGTCAGGAAACCGCGGATGGTGACGGCCGCCCACAGCGCCGCGGTCGCGGCGACGATCGCGATCAGAACGGAGAGCCCCACGGTGAACGCGTCGTACTGAATGCTGCCGTCGAGGCGCAGCGCCGCCATGCCCAGATAGTGCATGGCGGCCACGCCGAGCCCGGTGATGACGCCCGCGCCGGTCAGCGCCCCCTTGCCCGCACCCAGATAGCCCACGATGAACACGCCGATGCCGACGACGACGATCGCCACGGTGAGACTGAGGACGGTCAGGCCCGTGTCGTAACGGATCCCGCTCTCCTCGACATCGAAGCCGATCATGCCGATGAAGTGCATCGTCCAGATGCCGCAGCCGATCGACGCCGCGCCGAGCGCGAGCCAGCCCGGCTTCCAGGACTGTCCGTCGAACAGGGACCGGACAATGCACCGCAGCCCCAACGCCCCTCCCAGGCAAGCCATCAGATAGGCCGCCACCGGCGTCACCGCACCATATTGGAACCCGTCAACCGTGCCTTGCATGCGCCAACTCCCCCCAGAGCCATGGCTGTTGTGAGATGCAAGGTGTACGGGTCAAGGGTGCGTAAAGCAAGCCTTTACCGCCGGTAGCCGTTGAACTCTGCATCACCGTGAGTCGACTTCGGTCACACGGGGGCGAGATTCGGCCAGGCGCGAGTCAGGCCCGGGAACGGCTGCACCTGCCCCGGTGCCAAGCCCCAAGTGGTGCCGGGCCCCGGAATGTGGCACAGATGGTGGGTGTGAGGCGCGGGCCGGCAGCCGAAGGGTCGGGACATGCGGAACCTGGCGATCATCGAGGCACCGTCCGTGCTGGGGCTGCGGCCGTCCGGCGTCCAGGACCTGCCGGAGGCTCTGTTCGACGCCGGTCTGCTGCTCGGGGTCGACGCGGTACGGGCCGGCCGCGTCGAACCAACGGCATACGACCCGACGCGGGACGCCGGCACCGGGATCCTCAACCCGCACGGCATCGCGGAGTACTCCATCCGGCTGGCCGACGTGGTCGGCGGTGTCCTCGACGCCGGGCGCTTTCCCCTCGTGCTCGGCGGAGACTGCACCATCCTGCTCGGCAACCTCCTCGCCCTGCGCCGCCGCGGCCGCCATGGACTGCTGTTCCTCGACGGCCACACCGACTTCTACCAGCCCTCGGCCGAGCCGATGGGCGAGGCGGCCTCGATGGAACTCGCCCTGGCCACGGGCCGCGGCCCTCGGCTGCTCACCGACCTCGAAGGCCGCGGCCCCCTGCTGCGGGACGAGGACGTCGTCGCCTTCGGCTTCCGCGACACCGTCGAGTCGACCGAGGCCGGGATGCAGCCGCTCCCGCCCCACCTGCACGCGATCGACCTCGACGACGTGCGCGCGTCCGGCGCCACCACGGCAGCGCGCCGGGCGGTCGACCGACTCACCGCAGGCACCGGCGCCCGGTTCTGGGTCCACCTCGACGTCGACGTCCTGGACGACACGCTCATGCCGGCCGTCGACTACCGCCAACCGGGCGGGCTGACCTGGGAGGAACTGGAAGGCGTACTGGATACGGCGCTGAGCGACCCCGGAGCCGTGGGGCTCGACGTCACGATCTTCAACCCACGCCTCGACCCGGACGGCAGCATCGCCGCCCGCCTCGCCGCGTGCCTGCGCCGGGCATTGAGGGGCAAGGCCCGCCCACGTGCGTGACCGACCCATTCCGAGGAGCCGGCCCGTGTGTGCGCGACCGTTCGTCCAAGCGTCGTCGATCTTTGTCCATGGGCGGATCCGCCGACGGGGGCGAGGGTGGGACCATGAGCGAATTCGGTACCAGGGAGTCGGACTCCCTCCTGCACGAGCGCACCACCGAACGGCGCCGGATGCCGAGAGGACTGATCGCGCTGGCATTGGGCGGGTTCGGCATCGGGCTGACGGAGTTCCTGATCGCCGGGCTGCTGCCGCAGGTGGCGTCGAGCTTCGCGGTGTCCGAGGCGGCGGCGGGCCGGCTGATCTCCGGGTACGCGCTGAGTGTCGCGATCGGCGCGATCGCCCTGACCGCGGCGACGGCCCGCCTGCCCCGCAAGCCGGTCCTGGTCGGCCTGGTGGCGCTGTTCGTCATCGGCAACCTGCTGTCCGCCGTCGCACCGAACTATCCGGTGATGCTGCTCGGCCGGATCGTCGCGGCGTTGTGCCACGGCTCGTTCTTCGGCATCGGCTCGCTGGTCGCCCGCAGTCTGGTCGCGCCGGAGAGGAAGTCCCGCGCGGTGGCGGTCATGTTCGCCGGCCTGACGGTCGCTAACGTGTTGGGCGTGCCGTTCGGGGCGTGGGTCGGTGAGCGTTGGGGCTGGCGGGCGGCCTTCTGGGCGGTCACCGCGATCGGCGTACTGGCGCTGGCCGGGATCGCCGCCTTCGTTCCTGGCCGGGCGGACGCCGGCCGGACGCGGCCGCCGACAGCGACGACGAGCCCCGCACACCCGATACCGCCCAGCGGCCTGCGAGCCCAGCTCCGTGCGTTCCGGTCCTGGCAGGTCTGGCTGACACTGACAGCCACCGCGTTGAGCTACGGCGGCATGTTCGGCGCGTTCAGCTACATCGCCTACACGTTCACCGAGGTCGGCGGATTCTCGCCGGCGGACGTCTCCTGGCTGCTGATGGTGTACGGGGTCGGCCTGGTCGTCGGGAACCTGATCGGCGGACGAGCGGCCGACCGTGACCGTGACCGCGCCCTGGTCCTCGCCTTCCTCGGACTCACCCTCACCCTCGCCCTGTTCGGTCTGCTGGCCGACAGCGCCGTGGCGTCGGTGATGCTGACGTTCCTGATGGGGCTCTTCGGGTTCGCCGGCGTGCCCGGCTTGATCACTCGCGTCACCGACTTCGCCCACGGGGCGGCGCTGGCCGCGAGCGCCAACGTCTCCGCGTCCAACCTCGGCAACGCCCTCGGCGCGTGGCTCGGAGGCGTCGCCATCACCGCGGGCCTCGGCTACACGGCGCCGCTCTACGTCGGCGCCGGCATCGTCCTCGTCTCCGTCGCCGTCATGGCCGTGGCCGCACACCTGGCCGGATCACCCGCACACCAGTAACCGCACGAGGGTCCGTACGGGGGGCGTGCCGGGCCGGGCCGAGGCGGCCCGCGGGGTTACCGTCGGCGGCATGGACGGCGATCGCCGGGGATGGCGCGAGTGTCTGCTCAGCGGGGCGGTGTTCGCCGTGTGCATGGCCGGCACCACGCTGCCGACCCCGCTCTACCCCCTCTACCGGGAGAAGTTCGGGTTCTCCGAGCTGACGGTGACCGTCGTGTACGCCGTGTACGCCTTCGCGGTCATCGGCGTGCTGCTGCTGGTGGGCAACGCCTCGGACGCGGTGGGACGACGTACGGTCCTGCTGTGGGGCCTGGGGTTCGCGGCCGCCAGTGCCGTCTGCTTCCTGTGCGCCACAGGGCTGGGCTGGCTCTTCGCGGGACGGCTGCTGTCGGGACTGTCCGCGGGCCTGTTCACCGGGGCCGGCACGGCGTACGTGATGGAGCTGGCGCCCCACGGCGGCACCGCGCGGGCCACGTTCGTGGCGACGGCGGCCAACATGGGGGGACTGGGCTGTGGTCCGCTGCTGGCCGGGGTGCTCGCGCAGTACGCCGCCTGGCCGCTGTACCTGCCGTTCGTCGTGCACCTCGCCCTGGTGGCCGGCTCCGTCGCCGTCCTGCTGCGGCTGACGGAGACGGTGCGGCAGCGGGCGCCGCTGAGCACCGTACGGCCTCAACGGCCGGGTCTGCCCGTGCGGGTGCGGGCAGTGTTCGGGCCCGCGGCGATCGCGTCTTTCGTGGGGTTCGCGCTGTTCGGGGTGTTCACGTCGGTCAGTCCGGCATTCCTCGCGGAGTCCCTGGACGTGGACAGCCACGCGGTGAGCGGGCTGGTCGTGGCGCTGGCCTTCTTCGCCTCCACCGCCGGACAGCTGGCCGTCGGCCGGGTCGGGGTGGGGCGATCGCTGCCGCTGGGGTGCGCCGGTCTCCTCGCCGGGCTGGCGCTGCTCGCGGGGGCACTGCGGTGGGACCTGATGGCGCTGGTGGTGGCGAGCGCGCTCGTCGGCGGGGGCGGGCAGGGGCTGGCGTTTCGCGGGGCGCTGGCCGCCGTGGCCGAGGCGTCCCCGGCGGACCGGCGCGCGGCGGTGATTTCGACGCTGTTCGTGGTGGCCTACACGGGCATCTCGGTACCGGTCATCGGCGTGGGGGTGCTCACGGGCCCGATCGGCCTGGAGGGCGCGGGGCTGGTGTTCATCGCCTGCATGGCCGTCCTCGTCTCGACCGCGGCCGTCTACCTGGTGCGGCGGCCGGTACCCGCGAGGGCGTGAGCGTCGCCCGAGGACGAGCGAGGCCGACAAAAGCAAAGGCAAGGAGGTCACCCACTCCTTGCCACTCTCAACATATAGCGCACAGGGGGCCTTGCGGCAAGGCCCCCGTCGTGCCGCAGAATCGTCGGCCGAAGCCAGGACCGGGCGGAAATCAGGCATTCGCGAAGCATGCGTGCTCGCGGTGGGGCCGGCCGAGACTCAACATCGTCAAATGGGGGTTCACATGATCGACGTGATCGTGGTCGGCGGCGGCCCGACCGGCTTGATGCTGGCCGGTGAGCTGCGGCTGCACGGCGTGCACGTGCTCGTGCTGGAACAGGCGCCGGAGCCGCCCGCGTACGTCCGCGCGCTCGGCCTGCACGTGCGCAGCATCGAGGTGATGGACCAGCGCGGTCTGCTGGAGCGGTTCCTCGCACACGGACGGCAGTACCAGGTCGGCGGCTTCTTCGCCGCCATCGAAAAGCCCTGGCCCGAGCGGATGGACACCGCGCACGGCTACATCCTCGGCATCCCCCAGACCGTCACCGACCGCCTGCTGGCCGAGCGTGCCGTCGAGCTCGGCGCCGAGGTGCGGCGCGGCTGCGAGCTGGTCGGGCTGAGCCAGGACGAGGACGGGGTGAGCGCCGAGCTGGCCGACGGCACGCGGCTGCGCTCGCGCTATCTCGTCGGCTGCGACGGCGGCCGCAGCACGGTGCGCAAGCTGCTCGGCGTCGGCTTCCCCGGTGAACCCACCAAGGTCGAGACGCTGCTGGGCGCGATGGAGGTGGGCGTGCCGCCGGAGACGGTGACCGCGGTAGTGACCGAAGTCCGCAAGACCCAGAAGCGGTTCGGGCTCGGCCCCATGGGGGACGGGGTGTACCGCGTCGTCGTGCCCGCCGAGGGGGTGACCGAGGACCGCTCGGTCGCGCCGACCCTCGAAGAGTTCAGGAAACAGCTCCGGGCGGTCGCCGGCACCGACTTCGGCGTGCACTCACCGCGCTGGCTGTCCCGGTTCGGCGACGCCACCCGGCAGGCCGAGCGCTACCGGGTCGGCCGCGTGCTGCTGGCCGGCGACGCGGCGCACATCCATCCGCCGACCGGCGGACAGGGGCTCAACCTCGGCATCCAGGACGCGTTCAACCTCGGCTGGAAACTCGCCGCCGAGGTGGCCGGCTGGGCACCGGAGGGGTTGCTGGACAGCTACCACACCGAACGGCACCCGGTGGCCGCCGACGTGCTGGACAACACCCGCGCGCAGATGCAGCTGCTGTCCACCGAGCCGGGGACGCAATCACTGCGCCGGCTGCTGTCGCAGCTGATGGACTTCGAGGACGTGAACCGCTTCCTGATCGAGAAGATCACCGCGATCGGCGTCCGCTACGACTTCGGCGACGGCCATGAACTGCTCGGCCGGCGCATGCGGGACATCGCGCTCAAGCGCGGTCGCCTCTACGAGCTGATGCACGGCGGCCGCGGACTGCTGCTCGACCGGACCGGCCGGCTCTCGGTGTCGGGCTGGGCGGACCGGGTCGACCACGTCGTCGACGTCAGCGAGGAGCTGGACCTGCCCGCGGTACTGCTGCGACCGGACGGCCACGTGGCGTGGGTCGGCGAAGACCAGCAGGACCTGCTCACCCGGCTGACCGAGTGGTTCGGCGCGCCCGCCAGCTGAGGGCGCGTCAGTGGCCGCGTGGTTCCCGAGCGGCTCAGAACGTCCGCTTCAGCAGCTCGAGCAGCGTCGCCCAGTGCCGTTCGTCCGCCTCGGCGTTGTACGCGGAGGTGTCGGCCTGCGTGAACCCGTGCCCCGCCCCCGGGTAGACCTCGCAGCGGTGCCGAACCCCCGCCTCGGTGAGCGCGCTCTCGAGGCGCTCTATCTGGTCGACGGGCAGGGACGGGTCCTGGTCCGCATGACCGAAGTACAGCTCGGCGGTGATGTGCTCGGCCACCAGGTGCGGGCTGTCCGGAGCCTCCGTCGCCAGCCGTCCGCCGTGGAATCCGGCCGCCGCCGCGACCCGGTCCGGGAACGTGCCGGCGGTGAGCAGGGACAGTCGCGCGCCCATGCAGTAGCCGGTCAGCGCCACCGGACCGTCGGCCGCCACGGGGCAGTCGGCCAGCCAGCGCAGATAGGCGTCGGCGTCCCGCATCGCGAGTTCGGGCGTCAGCGCCCGCATGATCGGCATGATGTTCTCGAAGATCTCCGGCCGGGCGCCGGGATCGATGAACTCCGGCAACTCGACCACCGGAGCGCGCCCGTGACGGTAGAACACATTGGGCACCAGCACCGTGTAGCCGGCCTCCGCGAGGCGGTCCGCCATCTCCCTGAGCCGGGGCCGCAGACCGAAGGCGTCCATGTACAGCAGGACCGCCGGACGGGGCTCCCCGTCAGCGGGGTGGGCCAGATAGGCGTCGACGGTGCCGTCCTCGGTGGGGATGTCGACGGCGTTTCCCTGTACGGCGGTCATGGCTGGGACGTGCCTCTCTGCGTGGGGGCGTCGGCGAGGGCCGGCCCGTGGGAGGGGCCGGGTCGGGATCATCGTGGCACGCGAGCCCGAGGGCGCCGCGACCCACCCCCCACCTCGGCCCCTCTCACTCGAACCGGGATGTGTCGCCCGCTCCCTTCCGCACGATCTCGGCCTCGCCGCCCGAGAAGTCGATCACCGTCGTCGGTTCGGTGCCGCAGTCCCCGGAGTCGACCACCGCGTCCAGCACATGGTCCAGCCGGTCCTTGATCTCCCAGCCCTGGGTCATCGGCTCGTCCTCGTCGGGCAGCAGCAGCGTGCTGGACAGCAGCGGCTCCCCGAGCTCGGCGAGCAGCGCCTGGGTGACGACGTGGGCGGGGATGCGCACGCCGACCGTCTTCTTCTTCGGATGCTGGAGCATGCGCGGCACCTCCTTCGTCGCGGGCAGGATGAAGGTGTAGCTGCCGGGCGTCGACGCCTTGATCGCGCGGAACACGTCCTTGTCGACCAGCACGAACTGGCCGAGCTGCGCGAAGTCCTGGCAGACGAGGGTGAAATGGTGCCGGTCGTCCAGTCGGCGAATGGTCCGGATCCGGTCGATGCCGTCACGGCTGCCCAGTCGGCAGCCCAGCGCATAACAGGAGTCCGTCGGATACGCGATGAGCGCACCGGAGCGGACGCTGTCGGCGACCTGGGTGATGGTGCGCGGCTGGGGGTTGTCGGGGTGCACGTCGAAGTACTTCGCCATTCACCGAGCCTATGCCCTCGATGCCCGACAGCCGCGCAGGCCGGGGCAGTCGGACCAGGGGAGTGTGGCCGCGCGGCAGGTACTGCGCGGGTGCGCGGGATGCACGTCGACGCGGTGATCGTGGTTCGGCCGGTGGGGGGAGTGCGAAAGGTGGGTGCTGCGCTGTCGATGGCGCACGAAGAACACGTACGCGGCGGCCCTCGGCGCCCGCCGCCGGCCCCGCGGTCCGGGACACCGGCCCGGGACACCGGCCCGGGACATCGGCCTCGCCGTGACCGCCCCCGACGGCTGTTCTCAACCTGCCGTACGCACCGAATCCCGGATCACCAGCTGCGTGCTCAGCACGACGTGGTTGTCGGACGGGAAACCCACCTCGCGTTCCAGAGCGAGGCGTACGGCGGTGCGGCCCAGCTCCTCGTAGGGGACGCGGACCGTGGTGAGGGCCGGGGTCAGGTCGGCGGCGAACGGGACATCGTCGAAGCCGACCACGGAGACATCGCGCGGGACGCGGAGACCGGCCTCGCGCAGGGCCGCCAGCGCCCCCAGCGCGACCACGTCGGACCCTGCGAAGACCGCCGTGAACCCGACTCCCGCGCGCAGCGCATCCCGGGTGCGCAGGTAGCCCGACTTCCGGGTGTAGTCCCCGGCGGTGTCCAGCTCCTCGACGTACGGCGTGCCGTGGGCGCGCAGGGCGTCCTGGTGACCGAGGTGGCGCTCCTCCGCGCTGCTGAAGCCGCGAGCGCCGCCGAGGAAGAGGACGCGCCGGTGACCGGAGGTCAGCAGGTGCGCGGTGGCCTGGAAGGCGCCGCCGCGGTTGTCGTAGTCCACCACCGTCGCCGGCACGCCCTCGGGAAGGGGCGGCCGGCCGCACAGCACCAGCCGGGAACCCGCGGAGTCCAGCGCCTTGGCGTAGCCGGCCATCCGGCGGTGATAGGCGTCGTCCGGCACTGTGCCGCCGACGAGGACGACCGCCGCCGCGTGCTGTTCCCGCATGAGCTGGACGAGGTCGTCCTCCCGCTTCGTGTCGCCCTTGGTGGAGCACACCAGGCTCAGCCGCCCCCGGCTCCCGGCCTCCTGCTCCACTCCGGCGGCGACGTGGGCGAGGGACGGCCCGGTGATGTCCTGGAGGACGAGGGCGATGGGGCCGGCGACACGTCCGGAGAGCGCCTTGGCGTGGACGTTCACGACGTAGTGGAGGGAGTCGACGGCGGCCATGACCCGCTGTCTGGTTTCCGCGGACACCGGATAGTTGCCCGCCAGCGTCCGGGAAACGGTTGCTACCGAGACACCGGCCTTCGCGGCGACATCACGGATGGTGCTCGGCCGGTCGGCCGATCGTGCTTTCCGCTTCGCCTTCTTCGCTCCCGGCCCGCCGGATGGGCCTTCTTCCTCGTCCGTCACGGTTCCGACGTTACTGCACCGGCTCGGCCTCGTGAGCCCGCGGATCGGAGAAGTACGGGCCCACGTAAGCCATGCGCGGGGGAAAACGTTTCCCGCTCGGTGTTCGTCAGCTCGGCGTCAGCACCACCGCTTGCCCGCCCGCCGGGGCCATGGCCACGCTCAGCGTGGTCTCCGCGGTGACGGTCCCGGTGCTGACCACGACCGGGGTCCGGTACGGGCTGGTGCCCGGGGTGCCGTCGGCGTAGACGGTAGCCGTGTACGTTCCGCCGCCCAGGAACGACAGGGGGAGCGACAGGGTCCGGGACGTCTCGTTGGTCATGGCCCCGAGGTACCAGGTGCCGCCGGACCGGCGGGCGACCGCCACGTACTCGCCGATCGACCCGGCCAGGGTCCGGCTCTCGTCCCAGGTCGTGGGGACGGCGTTGAACCAGGGCAGTCCCGGCCAGTTGGCGGGGTTGGAGTACTTGGACGGCTTGTCGTACCAGAAGAGGAAGTTGAGGGGCTGGTAGTACACCGCGGCCATCGCCATCTGGTGGGCGTTGGTCGTCTTGTCGCGTGACTGGCCGTAGCAGATGGTGTAGTCCATCGGGCCGCCGATGTTGCGGGCGAAGGGCAACGTCACGTTGTGCGTGGCGGTCGGGAACTGCTCATTGCCCCGGACGCCTTCCAGGCTGATGTAGTTCGGGTACGTGCGCTCGTAGCCGAACGGCCGGACGTCGTCGTGCATGTCGATCAGCAGCCGGTGCTTGGCGGCCACCTGAGCCCAGTCGGTGATCTGGTCGGTCATCGTCTGGGTGCCGTCGTTGATGAAGCCGAGCTTGATGCCCGCGACGCCCCAGCTCTTGTAGAGGCCGAAGAGGGAGTCCGCGTCGGTCAGCGCCAGCCAGTTGACGTAGAGGAAGACGCCGATGCCCTTGCTCGTGGCGTACGAGATGACCGACGGCAGGTCGATGGCGGCGATCGGCTTGGTCGCGTCGGGGGTGCTGAACTCGGGGCCGTACCAGCCGGCGTCGTACTCGATGTACTCAAGGCCCCGGGCCACGGCGAAGTCGACGCCCGCGAGGCCGGCCGCGGTGCTGAGCTCGCAGCGGAAGACCTTGCCCGGCTTGATCCACGAGGTGTCGGTCAGTGCGCTGGGCGGGGCCAGATTGAGCACCAGTTCGGCGTTGTCGACCAGTTCGGCGTGGGTGGAACCGATGACCAGCGCGCGCCACGGCGTGGCGAACGGGGTCGTGACCGTGCTGGTCGTCTCGACCGTTCCGGTGCCGCGGGCGGTGTGCTCCATCAGGAAGGCGGAGAGGGTGCCCGGCTGCCCGTCGACCGAACTGAGCATCAGGCGCGGGAAGTTCAGCCGGGAGGACTCGCAGATACAGGCGATGAGCCCGTCGGAGAGCGTCGCGGTCAGCGGGAGGTCGGTCAGGGGGCCGTTGTCCGTGGTGGAGGTACCGGTGACCGGGATGGAGCCCGGCGCCACCGGGAGGTAGGCGTTCTCGTCGCGGGCGCTGTAGACGGTGGTGTCGTCGGGGAAGACGAACGTCGTCAGCTCGTCGGAGACGGTCGCGGTGCCCTCGCCGAGCAGGACATAGCGCAGCGCGACACCGGTCTTGTAGGCACGGATCCGGACGCCGAAGCCGATCCCCGTGGCGTTGTCCCGCAGGTCCCAGCGCTGCTCCTGGTAGAGGTCCGTGACGGTGGCGTTGCGCCCGTACACCGGGGTCCAGGTGGTGCGGGAGGTCCGGTGCCCCTGCCCGGTCACCGTCACGTCGTTGCCGAGGACGCTCCCGTCGCTCAGCCTGAGACCCAGGACGGACGTGTCGATCACCGTCCTGCCGTTGTGCCGGGCGGACCACCGCAGCGCTCCGTCCACCACCGACATCGTGATGGTGTTGCCGCCCATGCGCGCGGTCGCGTCGACCGAGTCCCGCGCAACGGCCGGGCCATCCGCCGCGTGGGCCGGCCGCGCGGCGCCGACCCCCGCCGCGGCCAGACCGGCGGTGACGGCCGTGCCCTTGAGCATCCCCCGCCGCGACAGCGCCCCCGGGCTGCCCACTCCGTCCGGCGCGAGCTCTTCCCGGTCCTGCGAAGTTCTCATCTTGGAAGGGACCTCTCCCTTGAGCGCCGCGGCGGTGCACGGCTCGATCCGAGTGGAGGATGCGTACGGTAAACGTTTTCTGCTGGGGAATGTTCTACGCGTCGATATGAGGCGGGGTCAAGAGTGGGGTCGAGAGCGGGTGCAAAGGCCGCGGGGGATGACCGTCGCACCCCTGGGAACCCGCCCCCGATGCGTACCTGGGCGTACCGCCGTGCACGGGTGAGGTAACGTCCGAGCGGTATGTCGTGAATAAAGTTCAGGACGAGGTGAAGGCCGACGTGGCTGGCAGAGGGGACGGGGTCCGTCAGGCGGGCGTCCGGGACGCCGACGCCTCGCTGTGGGCGCAGGAGTTGCTGGACCACCTGCGGCCGACCGGGCAGGGCATACCCCGGGTCGTCGCCTGGCTCGCGGACGCCGTACAGGGCACCGCCTCGCTGCAGGACGACACCGGAACGCTCCTCGGCGGCACCCGGCCGACCCTGGACGAGCACCTCGTCGCGGCCGTCACCGCCGGCCGTATCGCCTCCGCCGCCTGGGAGCACCAGGGCCGTCACCTGCGCCTGGTCAGGGTGGCGTACCCGAACCGGCCGTCGGCCGGCGTCCTCGCGGTATCGCGCGAGACCCCCTTCGACCGGCGCTCCTCCGAGATCGTCACGCACACCGTCCAGGTGATCGAAGTCCTGCTCAGAGCGAGCGAGATGACCGCCGCCGGACGCCGACTCGAGCGGGCGACATCCGATCTGCGCCTGGCCATCCTGCAGTTGCTGATGGTGGAGGACACCGTCTCCGCACGCCGGGTGGCCGCGGGACTGTGGCCCGGACTGCTCGACACCGACACCGCCTGCGTCTACGTCGTCGAGTGCACCGCCGAGGACCGGGACCGGCTGGCCGGAGAGTGCATCGACGCGACGGGCGAACGGGCGCTGGTCGTGCTCTGCCCGGCGGTCGACGAACACGTCATCGTCGTGACGCCCGGTGAGGCCGAGGCCCAGGAACTGCGCTCGCTGATCGGCCCCCGCCCCCGCACCTTCCTCGGCGGCAGCGCCCGGCAGAGCCTGGCCCGCACCGCCACCGCGTACGGCCAGGCCGTCAGTGCCCTCGCCGTCGCGCACTTCCGTTCGGACAAGGCCGCGGTCTACGCCGAACGCACCCATCCCGAGCGCCTGACCGACCCGGCTGCACTGCGCGGCTGGACGGCCCGGCTGCTGCACCCGCTCGACACCCTGCCGCACCACACCCGCGCCGAACTGCTCGCCACCACCCGGCTGGGCCTGGAGTTCACGGCCGTGAACACGGCCAAGGTGCTGGGCGTGAGCCGCAACACCGTCCGCGCCCGCATGGAACGCGTGGAAGCCCTCCTGCGCACGGACTTCGCCGACCTGACCGCCCGTGCCGTGGTCCACCTGGCGCTCAACAGCCAGGTGAGCCTGGCGGACACACCGGCCGACACCGGCTCCTGCGAAGCGGCCTACGCCTCGCTGCACGACCTGCTGTCCGGGCCCGCCATGCGCACCTGGGCGCAAGAACTCCTCGCCCGCCTGGAGCAGGACACCCGGGACCTGCGCCGCACCCTGCGCACCTGGATCGCCGAGGGCGGCAACGCCGAACGCGCCGCGCAGACCCTCGGCGTCCACGCCCAGACGGTCCGCGAGCACGTCCGCAGCGCGGAACCCGTCCTCGAACGGCAACTCCTCGCCGGCGGCAGCGACCTGTACGAGGTCGTCCTGGCCCATCTCGTCGTGGGCGACCTGGATCAGCCCACCCTGCACGGGGCGAAACCGGGCCTTCCGGACTCACCTGTGCACAGGTGAGTCCCGAGGGCGCCGCAGCGGGCATTGATGCGATACCCAATCTGCCCGCGTAGACGTAAGTTCGACTCGCCGCGGGGGCACGACCGGAACGGGGGACCGGTCGCGTCCCCGCTTCCGGCCGTTCAGGCCCGCAACCGCACCGGTATCTCCCGCCAGCCGAACGCGATGAACGACGGCACCTGACGCAGCTCGTCCTCCCCGACGGCAAGACGCAGACCGGGGAAGCGGTCGAAGAGGGCGGGCAACGCCGTCAGCGCCTCCACGCGAGCGAGCGGGGCGCCGATGCACCGGTGCACCCCGATCCCGAACGCCAGATGGTCATCGGCTCCGCGCGACGCGTCGAAGCCGGCCGCGTCCGGCCCGTAGCGCGCGGGATCCAGCCCCGCGGCGGCGTACGTCGTGATGATCGCATCCCCGGCCGCGATGGTCACGTCCCCGACCTTGAGGTCGCTGACGGCGAACCGCAGGGGGAGCGACGCGATCGACGGGTGCACCCGCAGGGTCTCGTCGATCACCGCGTCCCAGCCGATCTCGCCGGACCGTACGGCGGCCAGCTGCTCGGGGTGCGTGAGCAGGGCGACGACCGCGTTGCCGATGAGATTGACGGTCGTCTCGAAACCGGCACCGATCACCAACAGCAGCGTGTACAGCAGCTCCTCGTCGCTGAGCCGGTCACCGTCCTCGTCCCGCACTCGGATCAACTCGGTCGTCAGATCGTCCCCGGGGTGCTCGCTGCGGTGGGCGATCAGTGCCCCCAGTACCGCACCGATCTGCTGCTGCACGAACGCGGCGTGCTCCGGAGTCGGGTCGGAGGTGTCCATGATGGCCGCGATGAGCGCTCCGGTGTCCTTCCGCAACTCCTCGGGCACACCGAACAGTTCGCAGATCATCCGCATCGGCAGGGGGTGGGCGAGCCCGGCCTTGACGTCGATGACCGACCCGCCGTCATCGAGCGCGTCGAGCAACTCCGCGGTGATCGCCTCCACCCGTGGCCGCATCATCTCCGTACGCCGCTGCGTGAAACTCGGCGCGACCAGCTTGCGCAGCCGCGTGTGGTCGGCGCCGTAGGTGGAGAGCATGTTGACCACCCCGACCCAGCCCAGGATCCAGGCCCAGGAGGGGCGTTCTGCGATCTCGGGCCACAGTCGCCAGTGCTGTCGCGGGTCCTTGCTGACCCGCGGGTCGAGGATGAGCTCCTTGAGGGTGTCGTAGCCCGTGGGCGCCCAGGCGGGGATGGAGCCGGGCAGTTCCACGGGCACGATCGGGCCGAGGGCGCGCAGCCGGGCGCTCTCGCCGGGGATGTCGGCGCCGAACGGGTCGATGGCGACGCGGTCGATACGGTCGGACACGGTCACGACGGAACTCCTGGCTGGTCGAGGGAGCGGGGGCTGAACCGGACGGGCAGGGCGGTCAGGGAGCGGTGGAAGGGGCCGGGCCGCCAGGTCAGGCGCTCGCGGGGCAGGACCGGCTCCAGGTCGGGCAGCCACTGGGTGAGCCGTTCGATCGCCTCGGTGGCGATGAGCAGCGTGTGCTGCCGGACCGGGCAGGCGTGCGGGCCCGCCGACCAGGACAGGTGCGAGGTGTCCCTGGGGTGGCGGCCGCTGGTGATCTCCCGCTCGGCGAAGCAGGTGAGCGCTCCGTAGGAGACGACCACCGGCACCGCGGCCCTGATCCACGTGCCGTGGAAGGACACGGGCGTGCGGGCGTAGTGGATGCCGTAGTTCGCCAGCGGGGTCTCGTGGTGGAGCACCTCCACCACCGCGTCCATCACGGGGCGGGCTCCGCTGGTCAGGGTGGAGTAGTAGAGCGGGTTGCCGAGGATGCGGGAGAGCGCGTTGGACACCAGGTTGGCGGTGGGCTCATGTCCGGCGCCGAGGGTGAGGAACACCTGCCAGGTGACCTCCTCGGCGGTGAGGCCGGCGGGGTGGTCCAGCAGCCGGCTCGGCAGATCGTCGCCCCGCCGCTCGGCCTTGGCCGCGATCAGCTCCAGTACGTAACCGCCGTACTCCGCCTCGCCCTCGGCCGCTTCGGCGCCGCCCTCCATCATCTTGCCGAGCGCCACGTGGAGCCGGTCGCTGTGACTGTCCGGCAGCCCGAAGAGGTTGTTGAACACCAACGCCATCAGCGGACGCGTGAACTCGCCCACGAGATCTGCTTCGCCCTTGGGCCCGAACCGGCCCACCAGCACCCGCACCGCCCGGTGCACCCGCGCCCGCAGGTCGTGCGGCTCGATCCGGTCGAAGGTGTCGATCAGCGAGGTGCGGTACCGGACATGGGCCGCGCCGTCGGCGAACAGCGAGTTGGGCCGCCAGCGCATCATGCCCAGGATCGGCGAGTCGTCCGCGACCGTCGACTCCCACGGCCGCGGGTCGTGCGAGAACGTGTCCGTGTCGTGCAGCAGATCCAGCGCCGCGCGCCGGTCGGTGACGACATACGCCGGCACGCCCGGCGCCAACTCCCCCCAGCCGACCGGGCCCTGGGCGCGCAGGGCCTCGTAGTACGGGTACGGATCCAGCGCGAAGCCGTCCTCCCACAGGCGCACGGGCGCCGAGCGGGAGAAGGCCTGCCGGTCGGGGGAGTGGGCGGTCACCGGTCCTCCGGAGCGTGACGGTCGATCAGGTTCTGGACCAGCGCGAGCAGCGCGTCGACGGACGAGACGGCATCCCGCGCGTCACACGTCACCATCGGCGTGTCCGCGTCCAGGTCCAGGGCGGCGCGCAGCCGTTCCTCGCTGTAGTGGCGCGGTGCGTCCGGAAAGGTGTTGAAGGCGACGGCGTACGGCAGCCCCGACTCCTCCACCAGCCCCAGCACGTCGAACGACGCGTCGATCCGACGGCTGTCGACCAGGACCAGGGCACCCAGCGCGCCGTAGGCGATGTCGTCCCACAGCGCCCGGAACCGCTCCTGCCCGGGCGTGCCGAACAGATACAGCACGACCCCGCCCGGCAGGCTGATCCGGCCGAAGTCGACGGCGACGGTGGTAGTCGACTTGTCCCGCACCCCGGCGAGATCGTCCACCTGCGCGGACGCCTCGCTGAGTGGCTCCTCGGTGTGCAGGGGCCGGATCTCGGAGACCGAGTCGATCAGCGTCGTCTTGCCCACGCCGAAGGGACCGGCGACCAGGATCTTGACCAGGTCGAGGGCGGTGTCGGGCAGGTGGATGCCGGCGGCCGCACCAGGTGTCTCACCAGGGGGCTCACCAACTACCCTGGCCGTGCGGCTAGTTGTGCTTGAGGGCGCGAAGGCCATCGGCCACTCTCTTCAGCAGGTCGGGGTCGAAGCGTCCGGCGGGCGGGATCGGCGCACGGGCCAGTACGAGGTCGCGGTCGATGAGTTCGGCCGCCAGGACGCGTACCGCGGACACCGGCAACCGCAGCAGCGCCGCGGCCTCGACGACGGTCAGCGAACCATCGTCCAGGGCGTCCAGCAGGGCGAGTTGGGCGGCGGGCAGACCGGCGGGGGCGGGCGCGCCGGCGCCGGTGAGCACCGACAGCCGTTCCAGATGGGGCCGACTGGGCCGGGCCACGCCGCCGGTCGACAGATACGCGGGGACCAGGGGGCGGCCGGCACGGCGGCCGGTCATGCCGAAGCGCCGCCGTCGGCACGCCGGGGCGCGGCGGCCATCGCCTTCTCGCCCAGCCGGGCCACCTGCGAGTGCACCCGGTGCGCGAGCAGATCCAGGCGCACCTCCGCGTCCCCGTACGCGGCCACGCAAGTGCCGTGGTCCGTCGGCACGATCAGTACGTAACCGTGGTCCGACTCGATGACGACCTGCCGCACCTCGGCCCGCTCCCGGTCGGCGAACGCGGCCGCCGCGGTACGGCACGCTCCCTGCACGGTGCTGGTGATCGCGGCCACCCGCTCGGCCGAGGGCCGGGTGAGCGCGTCCGTGTACCCCGTCACCAGTCCGTCCCGCGTGAGCAGCACGGCGGCCACCACATGTGGCACCTGCAGGATCGGTTCGAGCACCCATGCCGTGTCTCCCACATCGCGGCTGGTCATCGAGCCGTTCCCCCTTCATGGTCGATCTGATCGGTGTCGTTCGGCGTCGCGGTTTCCGGTACGGCGGTGGAGGCGTCGCCGGTTGTCTCGTCGGCCGCGGAGCGCGCGGCGGCGGTACCCGCTTGCAGCGCACCCAGCGCGGCGGCGGCCTGCTCCGGGCGGCGTACGGCGGGCGGCGGCGCGGGCACGTCACTCGCCGCGGCGGCCACCCTCGCACGGCGTCGGCGCTGCGGCAGACCGCCAGTGTCGCGCGGGGCGTGATGGCCGGATACGGCACCGGAGGCGGCGTCGTCGTGTTCGGCCCCGTATCCGTGCGAGGCGCCGGACGCCTCGTCCCGGGACGGGCCGGACTCCTCGCCTCGCGAGTCGGGAGGGGCCGCGCCCCGTGCGTCGACGGACTCCGCGTCCCGGGAGGCCGTGCGGGTCGAGCGCGGCGCGCTCGCCGCGGGCGGTCGCTCGTCGGGGTCGATACGGCTGAGCAGATGGCTGTCGACCCGCAGCACCGCCCGCACTCCGCCGTACGGCGACGGCGACGACATGTCCACGCTCAGGTCGAACTGCCGGGTCAGCTGTCCGATCGCGGCGAGCCCCATGCGCGGCGGATCGCCGAGTTCGGTGAGGAGAATCGGCTCGGAGCCCGCCACCAGCCGCTGAGCGCGGGCGCGTTCGTCCTGGGCCATGCCCAGACCCGCGTCGTCTATGGTGACGCAGGCGCCGTGATGCACATGCTCCAGGTTGACCACGACATCCGTGTCCGGCGCGGAGTGCCGCAGGGCGTTGTCGAGGAGTTCGGCGACGATGATCGCGACCGGCTCCACGGCGTGCGACACCAGGGCGGTCCCGGCCGCCAGGTGATGGTGGACCCGCACCCGGTGGTAGCCCGCGAGCCGGGCCTGGCCGCCGGTCACCGCGTCCACCAGATGCGACTCCTCGCGGGCCAGCCCGACCCAGGCTCCGCACACCACGGCGGCGACCTGCGCCCGCCGCAGCGACTGCTCGTTCTCGTGGTCCAGTTGGAACAGGGTCTGCGTCAACTCCGGGTCGTCGTACTTCTGTTGAAGCCCGCGCAACGCGTCCTGCAGCCGGTACAGCCCGGCCTGGATCTCGCGCGTCGCCCCGCGCATGCCGGCCTGTGCGGCCGCGTCGATCCGGGTGCGCTGCGCGGCCAGCTCGGTGTGCAGTCCGGCCAGCACCTGCTCCAGCGCGCGGCCCAGCGGTGTCCCCGCCGTCTGCGGATGCAGTGGCCCCGGCACGGTGACATGCGGATGGGCCGGCTGTCGGGCGGCGGCCGGGACGCGCCGCGCCGCGAGATGCTCGACCTCGGCCGTGAACACCTCGACCACGCCGTTGAGTTGGCGGCGCAACGCGGCGATCTCGGCACGCTGCCTGGCCTGTTGCCGCTGTGCGCGCAGCAGCCCGCCGCCCAGGGCGAGCGCGGACAGCATGCCGACGGCGAGACCGCCGGTCGCCAGGTCCGGTATTTCGATCATCGAGTCGGTTCCCAGGGGGTCGGGTCGGGGGCAGTCGGGCAGGGCTGTTTCCGAGGCCTTGCGGCGAGGCGTTCGGAGCACAGTACACACCGTCATCGACCGATCTCGCACGGTCGATCGACACTTCGCTCCGAAAGTGCCGGGACTCTGATCGCTTCTGTGTCGAGTGTCTGAATTGCCGCACAACATGCGGGAGTTGGCGCGAATGCCCGCCTCCTGCGGGGTCGCGTGTGTGCCTGTTCGGGCGGCGGGTACTCGGCGAGGCCAGGAACGACAACGCCGGAGGAGGCCAGAATGACCAGTGGCACGGAAGCCGGCCACGTAACCGGTACGCCGGACAAGGACTACAACCTGATCTGGTACGTGGAGGCATGCCTGAGCAACGCGCTGCGCCTGGAGAGCTACATCGAGGACGCGGAGCGCGGCAAGGACACCGAGGTGGCCGACCTGTTCCGCAAGGCTCAGGCGGACAGCCGCAAGGGCGCCGAACTGGGCAAGACGCTGCTGCGCAGGCGGCTGAACGGCGGCTGACCCGATCGGCGGCTGACCCCAACGGCGGCTGACCAAGCCCTTCCGTAGGGCTCAGCCCCTCCCGCAGGGGCCGGCCCTCCCGCAGAGCCCGGACACCGACGAAGCCTAGGTGTCCGGGTTTTCGTCCGCCTCGGACGCGGTGGCGGATTCGTGGCGGACCGTCACTTCTTCAACCACCTGTTGGACACATAGGGTTTACTTTCGTTCGACTCGTCGGACCGAGCGTGCTTGCTATGGTGCTACTCGCCGGTAGGAAGTCGAAGCCGAACGGGGGGCGCGAGGAGTAGGCGGACCAGCGCCACAACTCCTCGGCGGGTCGTCGAGACGGAAGGTCCGGCAAGGGGGCCGGGCCGACCGAGGCGTCTGCGCGTTGTCATCACGCGCCCCTCGAACTCCAGTTCCTCACCCATCGATCCAGACAGGTGTGACTCGCCACATGGTTCGTTCCCTGGTCGATCTGCTGACCACGCATGCCTCGCACCATCCCGACCGGACCGCCTACCGGTACCTCGTCACCGGCGACCGCGACGGCGAGATCCAGGAGACCTCGTACGGCCGTCTCGCCGAACGGTCCCGGGCCGTCGCGGCCTGGCTGCAGGAGCGGGGACTGACCGGCAGCCGCGCCATGCTGCTCTACCCGCCCGGCCCGGAGTTCATCTGCGGCTACCTGGGCTGCCTCGCGGCCGGTGTCGTCGCCGTACCGGGCGTCCCGCCCCAGGGCCGTGCGCAGAACCACCGCGCCCTGACCCGGATGAAGCGGCTCATCGCCGACGCCGACGCCAAGGTGATCCTCGGCGGCCGCGAGGTGATCACGGCCCTGTCCGGCATGGTGGAGCACCTGCCCGACCTCGCCGACCTCATCCTCCTCGCCACCGAGGACATCCCCGACGAGGCGGCCGCCTCCTGGCGCGAGCCGGACCTCACCGCCGACTCGGTGGCCTTCCTCCAGTACACCTCCGGCTCCACCTCCGCCCCGCGCGGCGTGATGGTCACCCACGGAAACCTGCTGGCCAACCAGCGGGTCATCACCGAGCGCATGGGCCACACGCCGGACACCATCGCGGAGTACGGCCACGAGATGTTCGTCAGCTGGCTGCCCGTGTACCACGACATGGGCCTCATAGGCCCCGTCCTGAACACGGTCTACCTGGGCGCGACCGCCACCCTCTTCTCCCCGCTGCACTTCCTCCAGCAGCCCCGGCGCTGGCTGACCGCGATCGACCGCTACCGACCGCACACCAGCGGCGGCCCCAACTTCGCCTACGAGCTCTGTCTCAAGCAGGCCGGCCCCGAACTCCTCGACGGACTCGACCTCAGCAGCTGGAAGGTCGCCTTCAACGGCGCCGAACCGGTCCGGGCCGCCACGCTGCGACGCTTCACCGACACCTTCGCCCCCGCCGGCTTCCGCGGCGAGGCCCTCTACCCCTGTTACGGCCTGGCCGAGGCCACCCTGATGGTCACCGGCAGCACGCTCACCGCCCCGCCCACCCTGCTCCAGGCCTCCGAAACGGGCCCGCACGCCGGCCGGGCCGACGCCGCGGCCGTCGGCTGCGGACGCCCCGGCCCCGACGTCACCGTCGCCATCGCCGATCCCGAACGGCACGAGGAACTGCCCGACGGCGAGGTCGGCGAGATCTGGGTGCGCGGCGCGAGCGTCGCCAAGGGCTACTGGCGCAACGCCCTCGCCACCCGCGAGACCTTCCGCGCCACCCTGACCGGCCGCGAAGGCCGCTTCCTGCGCACCGGCGACCTCGGATTCCTGCGCGACGGCGAACTGTTCGTGACCGGCCGCCTGAAGGACCTCATCGTCATCGACGGACGCAACCACTACCCGCAGGACCTGGAGTTGACGGCTGAGATGGCCCACCCGGCCCTGCGCCCCGGCTGCACCGCCGCGTTCTCCGTCGAGGCGGGAGGCGTCGGCGCGGGGGACGCGGGAGACGGGTCGGACGTCGGCGCGGACGGCGAGCAACCCGTCGTCGTCGCCGAGATCGCCCCCGACTCGGCAGGCGAGGCGGAGAAGATCACCGACGTCGTCCGCAGCGCGATCGCCGAGGCCCATGGCTTGTCGGTGCGTGACGTCGTCCTGGTCCGGCCGGGCACCATCCCCAAGACGTCCAGCGGCAAGATTCAGCGCCACGCCTCCCGGGCCGCCTACCTGGACCGCACCCTCGCCGTGATCGAGGCGCCCGCCCTGAGCTGACCCAGCCCGCTCCACCGTCGTACGGCCCCCCTCTTGCCCGAATCCACGAGGACACCTGTCTGCATGCCTGCGTACGAGTCGCCGAAGCAGTCCCCAGCGCCGCCCCTCACGACACCGCAGGACGTGCGGGCCTGGCTGGAGTCGGCCGTCGCCGCGGCGGCCGGGCTCGCCCCGACGGCCGTCGACCCGGACCGGCCGATCGCCGAACTGGGGCTTGGATCCCGGCAGTTGGTGACACTCGCGGCCGAGCTCTCGGCACTGACCGGCCGGGCCCTGGACCCGTCCCTGGTCTTCAACCACCCGACCGTCGCGGCGCTCGCCGAGGCGGTGTTCGACGAGGCGGCCCTCGAGGAGGCGCCCGCTCGTACCCCGGCAGCGGTCCCGGCTCCGCACGGCACGCCCGCCCGGACCGACGACGACATCGCGATCATCTCCATGGCCTGCCGCTTCCCCGGCGGCGCCGACGACCCCGAAGCGCTGTGGCGGCTGCTGGCGGCCGGCGAGGACGCCATCACCGAGGCACCGGCGGGCCGTTGGGACACGCAAGGGCTGCACGACCCCGACCCGGAAGCCACCGGCAAGGCGTACTCCCTACGCGGCGGCTACGTCTTTGGCATCGACCGCTTCGACGCGAGCTTCTTCGGGATCTCGCCGCGTGAGGCGGCGGCCATGGACCCCCAGCAACGGCTGCTCCTGCAGACCGCCTGGGAGACGATCGAACGCGCCGGGATCGTCCCGGACACGCTGAACGGCAGCTCCACCGGCGTCTACATCGGCCTGTACGACAGCGGATATCTGGCCTCGGCCGCCCTGGACCAGCTCGACGGGCACGTCGGCACCGGCTCGGCGAACAGCGTGGCGTCCGGCCGTATCGCCTACTCCCTCGGCCTCCAGGGCCCGGCGGTCACCGTCGACACCGCCTGCTCGTCCTCCCTGGTCGCCCTGCACCTGGCGGCGCGAGCACTGGCGGGCGGTGAGTGCGACCTCGCGCTGGCGGGTGGTGCGACGCTGCTGGTGACTCCGCGTGGGCACGTCGAGTTCAGCAGGCTGCGCGGGCTGTCGCCGTCCGGGCGGTGCAGTCCGTTCTCGGCCGACGCGGACGGTGTGGTGTGGGCCGAGGGCTGCGGCATGGTGCTGCTAAAGCGGCTGGCGGACGCACGGCGTGACGGTGATCGGATCCTCGCGGTCGTCAAGGGTTCGGCGATCAATCAGGACGGCCGCAGCCAGGGCCTCAGTGCCCCCAACGGCCCTGCCCAGGAACGGGTGTTGCGCGCCGCCCTCGCCGCCGCCGGGCTCCGGCCGCACGACCTGGACCACGTCGAGGCGCACGGCACCGGCACCCGGCTGGGCGATCCCATCGAGGGCAGGGCCCTGGCCGCCGTCTTCGGCCCCGACCGTCCGGCCGACCGCCCCCTCGGCGTGGGCTCGCTGAAGTCCAACCTCGGCCACACCCAGGCCGCCGCGGGCATCGCCGGCGTCATCAAGACCGTACTGGCCCTGCGCCACGAACGGATACCGGCGTCCCTGCACGCCGAGACCCCGACCGAGCACATCGACTGGGCACACAGCGGTCTGCGCGTACTCGCCGAGGCCCAGGCCTGGCCGCGGGACCCCGAGCGGGTGCGGCGTGCCGGAGTGAGCGCGTTCGGGATCAGCGGCACGAACGCCCATGTGGTGCTGGAGGAAGCTCCCGAGGAGCACACACAGCCGCCCCGCGACCTCCCCGCTGCGACCCTCTTTCCGCTCTCCGCCCGCACCCTCCCCGCGCTCCGGGCACAGGCCGGTCGACTCCTCGAAACCCTTGAGCGGCAGCCCGAGTTGCCGCTCGCAGCCGTGGCGGCGACCCTGACCCACCACCGCACCCACTTCGAGCACCGAGCCGTCGTCCGGGCGAGCGACCGCGCCGAACTCCTCACCGCGCTGCGCGCGCTCACCGCGACCCAAGCCGACGCCGACGCCGCCACGGACCTGATCACGGGCCCCCAACCGGTTGGCCTCACAGGCAAGTTGGCGTTCGTCTTCCCCGGCCAAGGAGCCCAGTGGGCCGGCATGGCGCGCGATCTCCTCGACCGTGACCCGGTGTTCGCCGACGAACTCGACCGCTGCGACGCCGCCTTGCGCCCGTTCACCGACTGGTCCGTGACATCCGTTCTGCGCGGCGGTCCAGGCGCCCCGGCCCTGGACCGCGTCGACGTCGTCCAGCCGGTGCTCTTCGCGGTGATGGTGTCGCTCGCCGCCGTATGGCGCGCTCGCGGCATCCGTCCGGACGCCGTCGTCGGACACAGCCAGGGCGAGGTCGCCGCCGCCTGCGTCGCCGGGGCGCTCAGCCTCAACGACGCGGCAGCGGTGGTCGCCCTGCGCAGCCAGGCCCTGACCGCCCTGTCCGGCACCGGCACGATGGCCGTCGTCGCCCTGCCCCACACCGAGGTCGAGGCCCGACTCGCCGACCATGGTGGCCGGATCGGTGTCGCCGCCGTCAACAGCGGCCGCTCGACGGTGATCGCGGGCGACGTGGAGGCGGTGGAAGTCCTGCTCGCCGAACTCGACCGACAACAGGTCTTCGCCCGCCGCCTCGACGTCGACTACGCCTCCCACAGCGCCCGGGTCGAGCCCGTCCGCACCACGATCCTCGACGACCTCGACGGCGTCACCACCCACCCCACTTCTGTCGCCTGGTACTCCACGGTCACGGCCGAGCCGGTCGCCGAGGAACTCGAATCCGATTACTGGTACACCAACCTGCGCGAACCCGTCCGCTTCGCACCCACGGTCGAGCGCATGGCGGCCGACGGCTACCGCTGCTTCGTCGAACTCAGCCCGCACCCCTCCCTCCTCACCGCCCTGCACACCATCGACGAGAACCTGATCGCGATCGGATCCCTCCGCCGCGAGGAGGACGGCCCCGCCTGCCTGGACCGCGCCGCAGCCGAACTCCACGTCCACGGACACAAGATCGACTGGCGCCGCCTGGTCCCGCACGCCAACCCCGCGGATCTGCCGACCTACGCCTGGGACGCACAACGCCACTGGATCGAGCCCGACGCCTCCGCCACCGCCCCCGGTCTCTTCGACCGCGCCGCCCACCCGTTGCTCGGCATCCAGCTCCAGTCGGCCGACGAGACCCGCTGGACCTTCCGCAACGAGTGGTCCCCGGCCACCGCCGACTGGCTGCCCGACCACACCGTCTTCGGCCGGACCGTCGTCTCGGGCACCACCTTGATGGAACTCTGCCGCGCCGCCCTCGCCGTGGCCCGCCCGGACACCCCGGCCGACGTCACCGACCTGCTCCTCCTGGCCCCGCTCACCCTGCCCGACACCAACACGGTCGAGGTGTCCGTGGAGGTGGTGACCGCCGGGACCGCCCCCGAGATCACGGTCCACAGCCGCCCGCGTGGCCAGGAGCCTGCGGACTGGACCCTGCACGCCACCGCGTCCGCCGCCGAGTCGAGCACTGCGCCGGCCGATCGGCCTCCGACGTGGCCCGAGCCGGCCGAGCCGGCCTGGGACGAGGACACCTACGACCGACTGACCGGGCTCGGCCTCGGCTACGGCCCCGCCTTCCAGGGCGTACGACAGGCCGCCGCGACCGGCGACGGAACCGTGCTCGCCCGCCTCTCCCTGCCGCCCATGGCCCGCGACGCGGTCGGCCCTTACCCAGTGCACCCGGCGCTCCTGGACGCCGCCCTGCACGTGGCCGTCGCCCTCGACACCGGCGACCGGCGGGTCCTGCTGCCGGTCGCGGTGGCCCGCTGTGTGCTGCCGCCCGGCGGCGCGACGGACCTGACGGCGTCCGTACGCCGAACCGGCGGCTCCGGCACGGACCTCACCCTGGACGTCAGCCTGTGGGACGCCGACGGTTTCCCGGCGGGCCGCCTGGAAGGCGTACGCCTGCGCGCCGCGAACCCGGCCGACCTGAACAGCTCGCGGAACGGCCGACACCTGTACGAGATGGCTTGGACGGCCGTACCGAAGGCGCGGGCCGAGACACCCGGCTCCGTGTGGGCCGTGTACGGGGACCCGCCCGACCCCGTAGTCGCGGCGGCCCGGCGCGACCTGCGCGCGGCGGGCGTCCAGGTCGCCGACGAGGACACCGACATCGTCGTACGATTCTGGCCACCGACGGCGGCTGACGCCGAACCAGCCGCCACCGCCCAAGAGTTGGCAACCACGGCCCTCGCGGAACTGCAGGCGCTGATCTCCCTCCCGCCGGACAAGGCGCCCACCCGCACCATCTGGATTACACGCGGCGCGATCGCAGCCGCCGACGGGGATGCCGTCCCGGGCCTCGCCCAGTCGGTGCTGTGGGGTCTGGTGCGCAGCGCCCGTACCGAACACCCGGACCTCGGACTGACCCTGATCGACCTAGACCTTTACCTGGACCTTGGCGGCGGCGACGAGCCGCCCCTGCTCTCCGCCCTCACACACGCCGACGAGCCAGAACTCGTCCTGCGGCGCGGCGAGTTGCTCGCGCCGCGCCTGATACGGGCCCGCCCAGCGCCATCCGACCGCCCCGCCCCGATCCCCACGGACGGCACCGTGCTGATCACCGGCGGACTCGGCGCGGTAGGCCGCCACATCGCCCGCCTGCTTGCCGAGAACGGCGTCCCGCGCCTGCTGCTGACGTCTCGTCAGGGCACCGACGACCCCGGCGCGTCCGAAGCGACCGCCGAACTGACCGCATTGGGCGCCGAAGTCGAGGTCGCCGCGTGCGATGTCGCGGACGAGGCTGCGCTGGCGGACGTACTGGCCCGTGTCGGCGCCGACTCGCCCCTGCGTGGCGTCGTCCACTGCGCCGGAGTCCTCGCCGACGGGGTGCTCGCCGAACTGACCCCCGAACGCCTCGCGCAGGTGCTGCGCCCCAAGGTCGACGGCGCCGCCCACCTGCATCGGCTCACCGCCGGCCACCCGCTCGACCTCTTCCTCCTGGTCTCCTCGGCCGCCGGAGTCGTCGGTAACGCGGGCCAGAGCAACTACGCGGCCGCCAACGTCTTCCTGGACCAACTCGCCTATCACCGACGGGCGTTGGGGCTGCCGGGCGTATCCGTGTCCTTCGGCGCCTGGGCGGGGGAGGGGCTCGCCGCCGAGCACGCCGACCTGGAGCGGATGGCCCACCTCGGCCACCGCGCCCTCACCCCCGACCAGGGCCGCGAGCTGACCGAGCTGTCCCTGCGGCGCGACACCGCGCACCTGGTCGCCTGGGCGCTGGACCTGCCCCGGCTGCGAGCCGCCGCACCGGCGGGCGCACTGTGGCGCTCCCTGCTCCCCGCACCCCGCACCGACCGGGCCGGCAGCCACACCGTGGCGGACCGACTGTCCCGGCTGCCGGAGCCCGAACGCGCCGCACGCGTCCTCGCCCTCGTCCGCGAGGAGGCCGCCCACGCGCTCGGCCTGCCCTCGACCGAACCCGTCCGCCCCGACCAGCCACTGCGCGACCTCGGCATGGACTCGGTGACGGCGGTCGACCTGCGCAACCGCATCAGCACCCGCCTCGGCACCAGACTCCCCGCCACTCTCCTCTTCGACCACCCCACGCCCACGCGCCTCGCCGAGTACCTGCTGGCCGGCGCCCTGGCGACAACAGGACGTACGAGTCACAGGGCCGCTGCGCCCGCGCCCACGCCGGGACCTCCTTCGGACGAGCCGGTGGCCCTCGTCGCGATGGCATGCCGTCTGCCCGGCGGAGTGAAGGACCCCGAAGGACTGTGGCGGCTGGTCGAGGAGGGGCGGGACGCCGTCGGACCGTTCCCCGCGGGGCGGTGGGACGTGGAGTCGCTCTACGACCCCGACCCGGACGCCGTCGGCAAGTCCTACGCCCGCGAGGGCGGCTTCCTCGACGACATCGAGTCCTTCGACGCGGGCTTCTTCGGCATCACGCCGAAGGAGGCCGCCGCCATGGACCCGCAGCAGCGACTGCTGCTGGAGACGGCCTGGGAGTCGCTGGAGCGCGCCGGGATCGTGCCCGGCGACCTGGCGGGCAGCACCACTGGCGTGTACGTCGGCATGTTCGGCAGCGACTACCTGTCCGGCACCCGGCTCGACCAACTGGACGGCTACGTCGGCACGGGCTCCGCCCTGAGCGTCGCCTCGGGCCGGCTCGCCTACACGCTCGGGCTGAACGGCCCCGCGCTGACGGTGGACACCGCCTGCTCGTCGTCGCTGGTGGCCGTGCATCTGGCGGCGCAGGCGCTGCGCGCGGGCGAGTGCGATCTGGCGCTCGCGGGCGGCGTCACCCTGATGGTGACGCCGCAGACCTTCGTCGAGTTCAGCCGGCTGCGCGGCCTGTCCCCGACGGGCCGCTGCCGCTCCTTCTCCGACGGCGCCGACGGCGCGATCTGGGCCGAGGGCGCCGGCATGGTCGTACTGAAACGGCTGAGCGACGCCCGGCGCGAGGGGGACCGGATCCTGGCCGTGCTGCGCGGCACCGCCGTCAACCAGGACGGCCGCAGCCAGGGCCTGTCCGCGCCGAACGGCCCCGCGCAGGAGCAGGTGATCCGCCGCGCGTTGGAGCGGTCCGGACTGCGGCCCGCCGACATCGACCACGTCGAGGCACACGGCACGGGCACGGCCCTGGGCGACCCGATCGAGGCGAACGCCCTCGCGGAGGTCTTCGGCGCCTCCCGCCCCGAAGGCCGCCCGCTCCACCTGGGCTCGTTGAAGTCCAACATCGGGCATGTCCAGGCGGCTTCGGGTGTCGCCGGCCTGATCAAGGTCGTGCAGTCACTGCGCAACGAAATCCTCCCGCGCACCCTGCACGCCGACATGCCCAGCCGTCACGTCGACTGGGCGGACAGCGGGCTGCACGTGCTGAGGGAGTCGGTGCCCTGGCCCGCGTCGGCGCGGCGGGTGCGGCGTGCGGGTGTGAGCGCCTTCGGGATCAGCGGAACGAACGCGCACGTGATCGTCGAGGAAGCCCCGCCGGCGGGGTCCGAGCCTCAGCCGTCGGCACGTGCACTCCCGCCGGGCAAGCGCCTGTTCGTCATCTCCGGCCGCAGTGAGGAGGGCCTGCGCGGACAGGCCGCGGCGCTGGCCCGCCACCTTTCCGGGAGCGACCACGCTCAGGACCGCGATGCCGCGCTGTCGGACATCGCCCACACGCTGGCCCGCCACCGCAGCCACTTCGAGCGGCGCGTGGCGGTGCTCGCCGAAGGCGGGGAGGAACTGCGCTCCGCGCTCGGTGAGTTGGCGGCGGGCCGGGTGCCGCTGTCCCCGCTGCGTGAGGAGCGGACGGGCAAGGTCGCCTTCGTCCACGCCGGACACGGGGGCCAATGGCCCGGCATGGGTCTGGACCTGATGCCCGAGTCGGAGGCGTTCCGTGAGGAGTTGTCCCGGATCGACGACGCGGTGGAGCGGCAAGTCGGCTGGTCGGTGCTCAACGTGCTGCGGGCACCGGAGGAGTTCTCTCCGCTGGAACGGACCGAGTATCTGCAGCCGACGCTGTTCGCGGTGAACGCGGCACTGACCGCTGCCTGGCGCTCGCTCGGCGTCACCCCGGACGCCATGACCGGCCACAGCCTCGGCGAGATCGCCGCCGCCTACAGCGCGGGCGCCCTCACCCTGGACGACGCCGTCACCGTGGTGACCGGGCGGGCCCAGGCGGTCGTACCGGTCGCGGGCAAGGGCGGCATGCTGTCCCTGGACCTGCCGCGCCCGCACGTCGAGGAACTGCTCGCGCCGTACGCGGGTCGGCTGTTCGTCGCCGCCGTCAACAGCCCGCACTCCACGGCCGTCTCCGGCGACGGCGACGCACTGGCCGACCTGCGCCGGAGCCTCGACGAGCAGGGGATCGAGGCCCGGTCGCTGTCGACCCCGTTCGCCTCGCACACCCCTCTCATGGCGCCGCTCCGCGCTGAGCTGCTCGACCGCCTCTCCGGTGTCCGGGGCACGCGACCTGCGACTGCGCTGTACTCGACGGTGCTGGCGGAGCCCGTGCCCGGAGACCGCCTGGACTCCGCCTACTGGTACGCCAACCTCAGCGAGCCCGTCCGCTTCGCGGAGACGATCCGGCGCATGCTGGACGACGGCTACCGCTACTTCGTCGAGCTGAGCCCGCACCCCTCGCTCGGCGCGTCCATCGAGGCGGTGGCGGCCGACGCCGGAATCGACGCGGTGAGCGTGGGCTCGCTGCGTCGGCAGCAGGGCGGACGGGACGTACTGCTGCGCGCGCTGGGGGAGTTGTACACGGCCGGCCACACGCCCGACTGGCCGACGCTGTTCCCGACGGGCCGCCGTGTCGACCTGCCGACCTACGCCTTCGCCCGCGAACGCCACTGGCTGGCGCCCGCCCCGGCCACCGCGACCGGCGCCTCACCCCTCCTAAGCACGCACGTCGAGGCCAGCGACGAGGCCGACCGGCACATCTTCCAGAGCGAGGTGGACCTGCGCGACAGCCGCTTCGCCTATCTGGCCGACCACCGGGTCACCGGCGAGGTGTGGCTGCCCGGCGCCGCCTTCCTCGAGATGGCCCTGGAGGCCGCCTCGGCGGTTCAGGATGGGGGAGAGGTACGGGTCGCCGACATCAGGTTCGTCCAGCCGCTCCGCCTCGACGAGGCCCGGCCGACCCGCCTGCAACTGGTCCTGCGCCCCGCCACGGACGGATTCCGGGACTTCACCATCGCTTCGGCGCCCACCGGCGGCGGACAGCGCGGACGCTGGGAGCGCCACGTCGGCGGACGCATCGCCGTCACCCCCGCCGAACCCACCGCCGAGCCGAGCGAGCCGCTCGCCACGCTGCGCGCACGGTGCACCGAACAGGTCGGCCTCCCGTCCGTCTACGGCGCCCTGGCCGCCCTCGGCATCGACTACGGCCCCGCCTTCCGAGGCCTGGAGTCGGGTCACCGCACCCACTCCACCGCCCTCGCCCGACTGGCCGACAAGCCCGCCGCCGGTCACCTCCTGCACCCGGCCGTCCTCGACGCCGCCTTCCACACGGCCGCACTGCCCGGCAACGCCCCCCAGGGACGGGCGTTCATCCCCGCAGGCGTCGGACGGCTCCGCCACACCGGCCTGCGCACCAGCCCCGCGTGGGTCACATGCGAACTGCGGTCCGTGTCCGGCGACACCGCGACACTGGACCTTCGGCTCTACGACGACAAGGAGCAACTGCTCCTGGAGGCCCAGGAGTTCCAGCTCGCCGCGCTCTCACACCTGGACGGAGCACTGTTCGAGACCCGCTGGCAGCACCGCCCGATCGCCAACGAGCCGCCCGTACGGGGAAGGTGGCTGATCCTGGCCGACGATTCCGGTGTGGCCGCCGAACTTGTCGAGCGGCTGGGCGACACCTCGGTGCCCTATGTGATCGCCCGCAGGGGTGAGGAGTTCGCCGCCCGGGGCTCCGGCCGCTATGTCCTCGACCCGGCCGACCCGCGGCACCTGACCCGTCTCCTCGACGAGGCCTTCGCGAGCGAACCGCCCGAGCTGGTAGTGCAGTTGTCCGCACTCGACGCGCCCGCGATCGAGGACGCTCATACGGCCGAGGAGGCGGCGCGGCTGTGCTGCCTGAGCACCCTGCACCTGGTGCGCACGCTCGCCGACCGGACGCCGACCCAGGCGCCCCGCCTCTTCGTCGTCGCACGGGGCAGCCAGGCAGCCGCTGCCACCGGCGCCAACGGTGACAGCACGCAGGTGACGAACCCTCAGCAGGCGCTCGCCTGGGGCTTCGGCCTCGCGGTGGCGCAGGAGCACCCGGAGCTGAGGACCACCCTCGTCGACCTCCCACCCATGGGCGGCACCGACGCTCTGTGGACCCAGCTGCGGCACGCCGACGACGAACGGCTCGTCGCGCTGCGCGGCGCCGGACGGCTCGTACCCCGGCTGACCCGCACCCGTCCGGACGACGGCGGCCACGGCGCCATCGTCCCGGACGGCGTGTACCTGATCACCGGTGGCCTCGGCGGCCTCGGACGTGTCGTCGCCGAGCGGCTGGTCCGGCGCGGCGCCCGTCGACTGGCCCTGATGGGCCGCGGCAGGCCCGCCGAGGACGCCTCGGAGTGGATCCGGGATCTCCAAGAACGCGGCGTGACCGTGCACTTGGCGCGCGCGGACGTCGCCGACCGCGACGGCCTCACCGCCGCCCTGGACGCCGTACGGCACGAACTCGGTCCGATCACCGGCGTCGTCCACGCGGCCGGCGTCCTCGACGACGCGACGATCGCCCACCTGACCGACGAGCGCGTCCTGCGTGTCCTCGCCCCCAAGGTCCTCGGCACCACCCTGCTCACCGAACTGCTCCCGGACGCAAAGGACTTCGTCCTGTTCGCCTCGGCGGCCGGCCTGCTCGGCTCGGCCGGTCAGAGCCCGTACTCGGCCGCGAACGCCTTCCTCGACGCCTGGGCCCATCACCTCTCCCACACGGACCGTCGGGCGCTGAGCCTGGACTGGGGCGCCTGGTCGGGCGTGGGCATGGTGTCGCAGTCCGGTGTCCGCGAGGCCGAGACGGCCCGCTCGGGCCTGGTCGCCTTCTCCGCGCAGGACGGCGGCGAACTCTTCGACCGCGTCCTGACCACGGCCCGCCGTCAGCTCGCCCCGCTCGCCCTGGACCGGGAGATGCTGGCCCTCGACCCCGACGCGGCTCGCACCCGCCCGATCCTGGCCGACCTGATCACCGCCCCCACCGGCACGCCCGGCACGGACGACCTCGTCAAGAAGGTTTTCGCGGCGACGACCGACACCGAACGGGCCGTACGCCTGGAGGCCTATGTGCGCGCCCGGGTCGGTGAGGTGTCCGGCGGTGCGGTCCAGGTCTCCGCGACCACGGCCCTGAAGGAACTCGGCCTCGACTCCCTCATGCTCGTGCGGCTGCGCAACGCCTTCGCCCGCGAACTCGGCGTCGAACTCCCCACCGCCACCGTCTTCTCGGCCGCCGACATCCGCGGCCTCGCCCAAGCCCTGTCAACGGCGCTTCCCGAACGGTCGACAACACCACAGGAGGAGCCGGAGCACGCGCCCGAGGCACCGGAGAGCGCACTGCACCCCGCGACCCGCGACGTCGTACGGCTGCTTCGCAGCGCCCAGCCCGACATGCCGGACGCGGCCCACGCCGTCGGCCTCGCCGTACGCCTCACCACGCCGGCCACCCGCGAGACCCTCACCGGCATCCTCACCCGCCTCGCCGCCCGGCACGCGGCCCTGCGCACCGCCATCGTCCCCGCCGAGGCAGGCGGCCGGCAGCTGAGGGTGGACCGCGAACTGCCGGAACCGCTGCTGCGATGGACGGCCGTCCCGGCGGACACCCCCCTGGAAGCCGCGGACCGGCTGCGCGAGCTCCTGGAGCCACCGTTCGACCTGACCGCCGTGTCCCTGTGGCGATTCGAGCTGCTGGACGGCGGCGAGCGCGGCCAGATCCTCGTGTACGGCGCCCACCACGCCGTCAGTGATCTGCAGTCGCTGCTGCTGGTGGCGGGCGAGATCGACGCAGAACTGTCCGGCGACACCCTCGATGACACCGTCACCAACCGGGACATCGACCTGCTGATCGAGGCGCAGCAGACCGACGGGCAGGTCACCGGGCAAGCCAATGGGCGGTCCACCGAGCAGGCCAACAGGCGCCCGGACGCGGGCGATTGGCGCGAGACGTTCCAAGGCAGCGCCCGTCTCGACCTGACCCTGAGCCGACCCCGCCCGCAGACCCGCTCGTACCGCGCCGGCAGCGTCACCGTGCCGATCCCCGACGGCCTCATGGACCGGATCTCGGCCACCGCGAGCCGCCTGGCCGTGACCCCGGCCGCGTTCTGCCTGGGCACCCTGACCGTCCTGCTGGCCAGGAAGCGCGAGCGCGAACGCTTCGTCCTCGCCGTGCCCGTGGACACACGCATCCACGCCGACGCCTACGACGCGGTGGGCTTCTTCGGTGTGCCGGTGCCGTTCCCCGCCGAAGCGCACGCGGGGGAGCGGATCGCGGAGGTGCTGCGCCGCACCGACGGGCGGCTGGAGAGGGTGCTGGCCAAGGGCGCGATGTTCTCCGACGTGCTGCCGGTGCTGGCCCGACAGGGCCTGTACCGGGCCAACGCACCGCTGGTGGAGGTGTACTTCAACTACGTCCGTGCCGCCCGCGGGCTGACCGGCCTGGAGGTGCTGCCGGCCGGGACCGGTTACTCCGACCTCGACCTGATGATCACCATGACGCCGGACGCGGGCCGGATCCGCCTCGACCACAGCCTCGACATCCTGGACGCGGCGACGGTCACCGAGCTCGGTGAGGAACTGCTGCGTCTGCTCGCGGAGGCGGCCGAGGATCCGTCGGGGCCGGTGCGCGCGGCGAGGGCGACCGACGAAGCGGCCTTGGCCGAGCCGGGCCACACGCTCGCCCTCGCCGCCACGTTCGCCCTCGGCAACCTGCCCCTGATGTGCGAGACGGCGATCAAGGAGTCCGCACGGGACGGCAGCGTGACGACCGTCGCGCAGGCCCCGTACCACCACGTACTGGCGAGCCTGCGCGACCCGTCCGGAGTGTTCGCCGACCCGGCCACGACGGTGGGCGTCGTACTGCTGCGGGCGACGGACCTGCAACGCTTCGGCCCGGTCGACGACGCGCTGCTCGCCGAACTGCGCACCGCCTACCCGGCCGCACTGCGCGCGGCCGCCGAGCGCACCCGCAAGCCGCTGATCGTCGGCTTCCTGCCCGCCGCACAGGGCGAGGACCGCCTCAGCCGATGGGAACGGGAGATCTCCGCCGAGTTGGCCGACACGCCAGGCATCGCCGTGCTCGGCCACGACGACTGGACCCGCCACCACCCCGTCGAGGAACGCTTCGACGAGCGGACCGAACGCCTGGCCCACCTCCCCTTCACCCCGCACTTCCAGGCAGCCGTGGCCCTCCGCCTCGCCGAGGTCGTCGAAGCGGCACGACGCCCGGCACCGAAGGTGATCGCGGTCGACGGCGACGAGACCCTGTGGGGCGGCGTGGCCGGGGAGATCGGCCCCGACGCCGTGGACCTGACCGGCCCGCGCGCCCTGCTCGCCCGCAGGCTCCTGCAGTGGCGGGCGGCGGGCGCGCTGCTCGTGCTGGTCAGCAACAACGACGAGGACACCGTCCACGCCGTACTGGACCGCCCGGAAAACCCCCTGAACGCCGAGCACTTCAGCGTGCTCTCCGCCGCCTGGGGCCCGAAACCGGCTCGCCTCGTCGAGGCGGCCCGCACGCTCAACCTCGGACTGGACAGCTTCCTGTTCCTTGACGACAACCCCGCCGAGATCGCCAAGATGCGCGCCGCGCTGCCGCAGGTGCTGTCGGTGACCTGCCCGGCGGAAGCCGAACTCCCGGACTTCCTGGGCCGGTTGTGGCCGCTGGTCCCTGCGGCGGCGACGGCCGAGGACGCGCTGCGCGCACGGTTCTACGAGGAGGAGCGGGAGCGGGACGCCGTACGCGAACAGGCCGGCTTCGAGGAGTTCCTGGACCGGCTGGAACTGGAGGTCGACATCCGGGCCCTGTCCGACGCCGATGTGCAGCGGGCCGAGCAACTCGTCCGCCGCACCAACCAGTTCACCCTGCGTGCCCGCTCCACCGACAACGGCGACGTCGCCCGGTGGCGCGCTCACGGCGAGGTCTGGACGGCGGCGGCCCGCGACCGCTTCGGCGACTACGGCCAGATCGGCCTGCTCGCCTTGCGCCACGAGGGCGACCAACTCGACGTCCTGGCCTGGCTGATGAGCTGCCGCGCACTCGGCCGGGGCGTCGAGGAGCGTCTCCTGCAATGGCTGGCCGACCGCGCCGAGGAACTCGGCTGCGCAAAGGTCCGCCTGGCAGGGCAACGGACGCCGCGCAACGCCCCCGCCCGCCGGCTGCTGTCGGCACTGGGCGGCGGCGATCAGGACGACGAACGGCTGGAGACCGTGGTCACTCCGGAGCGGCTGCGGACGTTCCGCTCGTGGCGGCAGCAATGACGATGCGGATCAGGGTGGGGCCAAGGGCCGCCCGGACAGCACCGATGAAGGGGCAGGGCAACACCGTGAAGGGCTCTCATGCGTGAGGTGAACGAGAACGTGTCGGCAGCCGCCGATCAGCGGGCGACCGCGGAGACGATAGAGCGGGCCGGCACCGGCCTGACCGTGACCGACCTGCTGGCCAGGGTGACGGGATCTGCCGGGACGTCGGCTGCCCACACCACCCCGCCGCCTGACGGGGAGACGCTCGCCGCCACCATCGCAGCCATAGCGGGCCGCTACGTTCCCTCCGGACACCTGGTGCCCGACGCGGACTTCTTCGACGCCGGAGGCACCTCGGTGAACGCCGTGGAACTCGTCGGCGCGCTGGAGGACGAGCTGGGCATGGAGATCGACCTGGACGAGGTGTTCGCCGACGCCCGGCCGATCAGTCTGGCCGAACGCCACCTGGAAAGGACCGGAGCCACTCCCGCCGTACCGGAAACGGCTGGCCATGGGGCGATCCAGGCGGTTGAGTCGGCGGCGGTCGCCGCTCCACCGGTCACCCTCGCCCGCACCGACCCGTCCGACTCCACAGCCCGCCCCGACGACCTCGCCCAGATCCTCGCCGACCTGGCCCTCGCCGACCGCCTCCCCTTCACGGCCTCGCCCGCCCCCCTCCCACCCCGCCGCATCCTGCTGACCGGCGCCACCGGCTTCCTCGGCAGCCACCTGCTCCTGGACCTGCTGCGCCACAGCGACGCCCACGTGTACTGCCTGGTCCGCGCCGCCGACCAGGAGGCGGCCGTGGCCCGGCTGGGCGAGGCACTCAAGAGCTACGCGCTGCCCTGGTCGTCGGAGATCCGCCGCCGCATCACCGTGCTGCCCGGCGACATCCGCCACCCCCACCTGGGCCTCACCGACGACCTCTGGAACACCCTCGCCCACGAAGTGGACAGCATCGTCGGTGTGGCGGCCGCCGTGGACTTCCTGCGCGGCTACCAGTCCCTGCGCAGCAGCAACGTCCTCGGCGCCCTCACCCTCGCCGAACTCGCCGCGACCGGCCGCGCCAAGCCCCTGCACCACATCTCGTCCATCGCCGTCTTCAACGAGGTCGGTATCCCCGCCATGGGTGAGGACGACCCCCTCGCCCACATCGACCGCCTCGTGGCCGGCTACGACCAGACGAAATGGGCCGCCGAAGTCGCCCTGCGCCGCGCCCGCGACCACGGCCTGGTCGTCACCGCCCTGCGCCCCGGCGGCATCGGCGGCCACACGAAGACCGGCGCCTACAACCCCCAGGACCTCAGCAGCGGCCTCATCTCCGCCTTCGGCCGCTTCCGCACGGTCCCCGCCTTCCGCTACCTCAACGCCGCCCCCGTCGACTGGGTCAGCCGCGTCGCGGCCGCCGTCATCTGCGAACCCGACGCCTGGGGCTTCGACTACCACCTCACCGGCGTCCCCAACACCCTCGACGACGTCGTACGGGACATGGCCCTCGGCGGCATGCACGTCCGCGTCCAGGACTGGGACGAGTGGCGCACCGACGCCCTGGCCCGCCTCCAGGCCGAGCCGATCCCCGAACTGGCCTTCCTCACCCGCGTGTTGCAGAGCCCCACCGCCCTGAAACTCTGCGAGGCGACCCTCAAAGGCCCGGCCGCCACCGCCGACCGCACCACCGCACTCGTCGACGCCCTCGGCCTCCCGCCGGCCTCCCGCTACGACGCCCGAGCCCAGCTGAGGACCTTCGAACGCCTCGCCCACGACGGCCTGGCCCACCTGCCGCACAAGGACGACCAGCCCTACCTGTGGTTCACCGAGACCACCGAAGGAACCGTCGCCCCGATCGACGCCACGCCTGCTACCCCCGCCACGCCCGCATCTCCCGCCGGCCCTGACCTCCCCTGCGCGATGTCCCTCACCCTCTCCATCGCGAGCATGCACCAGCTGCTGACGGACCGCCGCATCGACGTCCGCGGCCAGGTCACCTGCCCGGCACTGCACCCCGACCCGCTCACCGTGGAACACGGCGACATCTGGATCCGCCCCGAGGAAGGCATCCCGCACCGCCACGGCCTGCGCCACCAACTCCTGCGCTACCACCTGCGGTTGACGGACACCGACGGCGGCCGCTGGTGGCTGGAGGGCCACAAGTACGCCCGCCCCCGCCGCGACCTCTGGCGCCAGACCCGCGCCCTGACCGTGCAGCTCGGCCGCGAGGGCGAACCGGCGAGCCTGGCCGGCGAGGTGGTCGTCCCCGCCGACTCCTACGTACGCGACCAGATCGACGGCATCAAGGTCGACCCGCGCCTGACCAGCCAGGAGAAGCGCGCCGCCAAGCTCACCTGGCTCGCCTGGTTCGGCCTGGAGATGGGCCGCGGCCTGCTCGGCCCCTTCGCCCGGGCCGCCGCGGACCTGCTCGACCTGCGCCGCACCACGAACCCCACGGAGCACCACCGATGATCTTCCGGACGACGAACCCCAGGACCACCAGGCCGACCCTGCGCAGAGTCAGGACCACCACGACCCTGCGCCCGCTCCGCCACCGCCTCGACCCGGCGACGGTCGAGGAGATCCCGTTCCACACGACCGACGGCGTACGCCTCGGCCTGACCCGCATCGACCCGGGCGACCGCACCCCCGCCCGCGACCGCCCCGCCGTCCTGCTCCTGCACGGACACACGGCCTCGGCCGACATGTTCCTGCTGCCCGAGACCCGCAACCTGGTCGACGTCCTCCTGGACGAGGGCCACGAGCCCTGGCTGCTCGACTGGCGAGGCAGCTGCCGCCTGCCCTACAACGAGACGGGCCGCCGCTACACCTACGACGACGTAGCCCTCTACGACATCCCCGAGACCGTCCGCCACATCCGCACCCGCATCGGCGACCGCCCCCTGTTCGTCGTCGCCCACTGCATAGGCTCCCTCACCCTCTCGATGAGCCTGACGGCAGGCCTCGTGCCCGGCCTCGCCGGCGTGGTGTCCCAGGGCGTCTTCCTCACCCCGAAGCTCGCGGGCCGCACTTCCCTGCGCATGACCTTGGCCGGAGAGCTCCTGAAGTCCCGTATCGACCACATCCCCGTCGACTTCCGCAAGGTCGGCCTCTGGTCCAAGTACACCCCGCTGTTCGCCCTCGCCTCCCGCAAGGCGGCATGCCCGGACCCCACCTGCCAGATCCTGCACAACTCGGCCTGGGGAACCGGGGCTTCCCTGTTCGTCCACGAGCACCTGACCGACGCCACCCACGACCGCCTCGCCGAACTACTCGGCCCCGCCCCGCTGTGGATCCTGCCGCACCTGCGCCGCATCGAACTGGCCCGCACCGTGGTCCGCTGGCACGACACCGACCACCGCTACCGGGCCCTCCCGCAGAACGCCCTGGACGCGGCGGCCCGTATCGACACCCCGGTCCTGCTCCTGGCGGGCAGCGAGAACGGCCTGTGGCTCGACTCCCAGAAACTCTGCCGCGACGTCCTCGCCCACCGCCAACCCCAACTGGACGTCACCTACACCGAGATCCCCGGCTACGGCCACCTGGACACCTTCCTCGGCAGGGGAGCGGCCCTCGACGTCTTCGGGCACATCCTCGATTTCCTGGGCGAACGCCGGTGACGGCAGCCGGGACGGCCAGTTACCGTACGCGTCAGTAACCAGAAGCCGCACTCCAGGAGGCCACCCATGCCGCAGCTCGAAGTCGACGGCGCGACACTGACGTACGACGACGAGGGCCCCCGCGACGGCGACGGTGTGCCCCTGGTGTTCGTCCACGGCTGGACGGCGAACCGGCACCGCTGGGACCACCAGGTGGCCCACTTCGCCGAGGCGCGCCGCGTGGTCCGCCTCGACCTGCGCGGGCACGGCGAGAGCAGCGGATCGGGGGCGCGCACGATCGACGACCTGGCGAAGGACGTACTCGCCCTCCTCGATCACCTGAAGATCGAGCGGTTCGTGATCATCGGCCACTCCATGGGCGGCATGATCGCCCAGACCATCGCCCTCGCCCACCAGGAGCGAGTCGAACGCATGGTGCTGGTGAACTCCATCGGCAGGATGGCCTACAGCCGGGGCCGCGCCCTGCTGATGGCCGCCTCGACGCTCGCCCCCTTCAAGCTGTTCGTCGCCGCCAACATCAAGCGCGCCTTCGCGCCCGGTTACCCGCGCGAGGAGGTTCGCGCGTACATCCGCGGCTCCGCCGAGACTCCCCGCGAGGTCGTCATGACGCTCTACGGCGCCATGCGCGCCTTCGATGTGCTGGACAGGGTCGGCGAGATGGCCACGCCCACCCTGATGGTGCACGGCTATCACGACATCCAGCTGCCCGTCGCCCAGATGCTGCGGATGGCCAAGGCCTACCCGGACGCGGTGATCCGCATCCTGGACGCCGGCCACGAACTACCGGTGGAGAAGCCGGCGGAACTGACGGTGGCACTCGACCGCTTCCTCGCCGACCGCGGATAGGCGGGAGAAACACGCGGACACCCAGCTCGGGCCCCGGCCCGACCAGGCGCTTTATTTAAGTCTTGTCTTATATAAGCAGGCACTGGCATAGTGGGCACCGTGCACGCCTTCGATGTGCTGGGTGATCCGGTCAGGCGCCGGATATTGGAGCTGCTCGCCGACGGCGAGCAGGCATCGGGTGACATCAGTGCCGTGATCCAGGAAGAGTTCGGGATCTCCCAGCCGGCTGTCTCGCAGCACCTGAGGGTGCTGCGCGAGAGCGGCTTCGCGTCCGTGCGGGCGGAGGGCACACGGCGGCTGTACGCCGTCGACGCCGCGCCGCTGCGGGAGGTGGACGCCTGGCTGGAGAGGTTCCGCGGTTTCTGGGAGCAGCGGCTCGACGCCCTCGGAACGGAACTCGCGCGAGGCAAGCGCGAACGCAGACGGAGAAAGGACGTGAGCGGGGATGAGTGAGATCGTCGACGAGTTGAACCGCCTGCACCGGCAGGTCGGTGTACGGCAGGTCGAGGCGGGCGAGGCTCGCACGGTGCTGCTGCGGCGCACCTACGACGCCGAGATCGCGGACGTGTGGGACGCGGTGACGTCGCCCGAGCGGATCGGCCGCTGGTTCCTGCCGGTGAGCGGAGAGTTCAAGGTGGGCGGGCGCTACCAGCTGGAGGGCCAGGCCGGCGGGGAGATCCTGCAGTGCGAGGAGCCGACACGGCTGCGGGTCAGCTGGCTGTACGGGCCCGATCCCGGCTTCAGCGAGGTCGAGGTGCGGCTCACGCCGGAGGGCGAGGAGCGGACGGTGCTGGAGCTGGAGCACGTGGCCGTGGTGCCGCCCGACTTCTGGGGCAGGTTCGGGCCGGGAGCCGTAGGTGTCGGCTGGGACGGGGCGTTGCTGGGCCTCGGCATGCACCTCGCCGGGGGCGGGATGAGCAGGGAGGAGGCCGAGGCCTGGCAGCTCTCGGACGAGGGCAAGGCGTACGCGACGCGGTCGGGCGAGCTGTGGGGAGAGGCCTACGCCGCCTCGGGTGCCGACGAGGAGACCGTGACGGCCACGACGAGGGCGACGATCGCGTTCTACACCGGAGTCGAGTCGTAGGTGTCTTTGCCTTCGGCTCCGCCGAGCAGATCGTGAACCACGCCCAGAGCAGAGGCATGAAGGTCCGCGGCCACACCCTGGTCTGGCACTCCCGGTTACCGAGCTGGGTCGCGGGACTCGGCACCCCCGACCGCAGATCGGCGATACAGCCCGCGCCGCCGACCCGGCCGCCAAACTGAGCCGGACATCGAGGGCTCCGGAACGGCACAGGCCAACAGCTATGGCAACGTGGTGCGGGCCTTCCTGGTGGTCTCGCGCTGCACCGGCATCACCCTCTGGGGCGTCACCGACAAGTACACCTGGCGCGCGAGCGGAACACCGCTGCTGTTCGACGGCAACTACGACAAGAAGCCGGCCGTACAACGCGGTGCTTGGTGTCCTGACCGGCTCCGGGTACCTCGTCCGACCACCCACGGTCCTGTGTCCGGCGCGGCGCGCTCGCCGTCCGCGCCGGACACCCCGCGTCGCTCAGGCGGTGCGCAGGGTCCGCTTGGCGAGTTCGTACGCCGGCAGCATCGCCCGGTGCTCGTCGGTGTCCAGTCCGCCGAGGTGTATGACGACCGGGCCCTTCTCGGTGGTGACGGCTATGGCCGACTCCTCCTTCGTCTCCTCCAGGAGCTCGCTGGTGTAGAGGTACTTCACCTCGACACCGGCGAGGCCGCCCGCCTTGAAGGTGCTGTACTTCTCCTTGCTCGCGCCGTTCTCCGCCGCGACGAAGGCCTCCAGTACGGCGCGTGCGTCAGCGTCCCCCCGCTTGCCCGTCCAGACCCGGAGGAAGCCGATGTTCCCCGCCGGCTTGGCGTCGACCTCACAGGCGGCAGCGACCGGGCCCTGGTACAGGAGCGCGTCGACGATCTCCTGGGCCGATTCGTCCTTCTCGGAATCGCCGGAGCCCTCACCGCTGCCGGCCCCCTTCTCCTCGGCCGCCCCGGTGTCGATGGCCTCCGCCTCCCAGTCCTCGGCGATGTCGAACGTGACGGGCAGCTCACAGGCCGACCCGGCGGCGCCGATGGTGCCGCCGCTCTTCACCGCCGTATCGCTGTCACTCGCCGCGTCGGCCGACGCCGAGGCGCTCGCCGAGGTCTTCGTCCCGTCGACCTCAGCGGCCCCCGAACAGCCCGTCAGCACCCCGGCCAGCAAAGCGACCTGGGCCAGCCGGCGCCGCACCTTTCCCGCCCCCACCAGCATCGTTCTCTCTCCCCACCCGATCTTGCCGTCTGATCTTGCTCAGGCGGCACACAGTATCCGAGAGCACTGACAAGGCAGGTCCTGCCCCTGCGGCATCATGAGGCGATGACCTCGCTGCCCTTCGACCGCTACTGCGACGAGATCGTCACCCAGACCGAACAACTCGCGGCCCACATACGAGGCGCGGACATGACCGCGCCGGTGCCGTCCTGCCCCGGCTGGAACCTCGGCCAACTGCTGCGGCACGTGGGCGGCGACCACCGATGGGCCGAGGAGGTCGTACGGACCGGGGGCGCCCGTCCGTTCCCCGAGGACCTGTCCGACTACACCCACGAGAACGAGTCCCTCCTGACCCCCTGGCTCAGCGAGGGCGCCGAGGCCCTGAGCACCACCCTCCGCTCCTCCGGCCCCGACGCACGCGTGTGGACTCCGGCCGATGACCGGGATTCCGCGTCCTTCTGGGCCCGCCGCATGACCTACGAGACGGTCGTGCACCGGGCCGACGCGGCGCTCGTCACCGGCACGGAGTTCACGCTCGACGACGACCTCGCCGTAGACGCGGTGGAGGAATGGCTGGAGTTCTCGACCGTCTCCGAGGCGTTCGAACCCCGCCCGGACCTGCCCGGCCTGCTCGCCTCCGACCGCACGCTCGGCTTCCACACGACCGACGGCGGAGCATGGCTCGTCGATCTCACCGGCGACCGTCCGGCCTGGCGTCCCGGATGCCACGACGCCACCGTCGCCGTACAGGGGCCGGTCACGGCCCTGCTCCTGTTCCTCTACCGGCGCCCCGCACGCGCCGTCCAGGTGCAGGGCGACACGGCCCTGCTCGATCTCTGGCTGATCCGCACGGGATTCTGGCTGGAGGCGTGACCTCGGGGAGCCCGTGTGCCCAACGCCGCTGCGCCGCGTTGCCGAATCGGCAAGAACCTTTGGCTCTCTCCGAGGCGTCCCGCAGGCTTCTTCACTGGGGGACAGGGCAGCCACGCTAGTCCGAGTCCCTCCCCGACCCCTGCGCATCCGGGAGGCGCCATGACCGAGACCCCCGCCCTGAGGGCCGCCGATTTCTGGGAGGCCCGCTACCGAGACGGTGGCCGCCTGTGGAGCGGCCGGCCCAACGCACTACTGGTACGCGAGGCCGGCGACCTCGGGCCGGGCCGCGCGCTCGACCTCGGCTGTGGCGAAGGGGCCGACGCGGTGTGGCTCGCCTCGCGCGGCTGGCGGGTCACCGGCGTGGACATCTCGCACACGGCTCTGGAACGTGCCGCCCTGCACGCCACCGAGGCAGGCGTGAGCGATCGTACGGTCTGGGAACGTCACGTGCTGGGCGAGACGTTCCCGGAGGGCTCCTTCGATCTGGTGAACGCGCAGTACCTGCAGTCGCCGGTCGCACTGGACCAGCAGCGGGTTCTGCGGCAGGCCGCAGCGGCGGTCGCCGCGGGCGGAACCCTCCTGATCGTCATGCACGCCGGCTGGCCGTCGTGGCAGAGCGAGCCACCCTTCGAGGCGGAGTTCCCCACGCTGCACAGCGTCCTCGACGAACTCGCCCTGCCGCAGGCCGACTGGAGCGTGGAAACGCTGGAGACGGTGCGCAGCGTGAACGTGTCGCCCGAGGGCGTGGAGGGCTTCCGGGACGACCACGTGTGGCGGCTCCGGCGCAGCGACGCCTGACGGAGAGCGCTCGACCGTGCCGTGCTCGTCCCGAGCCGCGGCCGGTCGGTGTCGACAGCCACAACTCCCTATCCTGTTACGGCAGTTCCGTGGCCGCAGACCCGTCGGCGCTCCCATTGATGCCGCACCCCGGGGCCGGCTCACCAGTATTCAACCCTGCTGGGCCAACGCCTCTCCCAGCACCTCGCGCGCCACATCCAGCGCCGCCGCCCGATCGGCGGGCACCAGCCCGATGCGGGTGCGCCGGTCGAGCAGGTCGGCCTCGTCCAGGGCACCTTCGTGGCGTACGGCCCAGAGCAGTTCGGCTGCGGTGACGGGATGCCCCGGCAGCACCGGCTCGCCCAGCCGGGGATCGCGCGCGCCGAGCGCCTGGACGGCCGGTGCCTCGGTGCCGTAGCGCTGGACGAGGCGGCGCGGCGCCCGGAGCGAGCCGAGCACGTCGGGTGATGCGGCGCCGACGAGGGGAAGGGCGGCGGTGGGGGAGGGGCCGGCGGTGAGCCGGCGGGTGGCCACGGCGGCGTCGACGGCGTCCTCGGCCATGCGCCGGTAGGTGGTGAGCTTGCCGCCGACCACGGTGATCACGCCGTCCGGCGAGGTGAGGACCGCATGCCGGCGGGAGATGTCGGCGGTCCGGGGAGCCGCGCCGGACTGCTCGGCAGGGGTGGTGTCGAGCAGGGGACGCAGTCCGGCGAACGCGCCCACGACGTCGGAGCGTTGGACCGGGACGTCCAGGACGGAGCCGAGGACGTCGAGGAGGAAACCGATGTCCGTCTCGGGTACCTCGGGCACGTCGGGGATGTCGCCGTCGACGGGCTCGTCGGTGAGACCGACGTAGACCCGGCCGTCGCCCTGGGGCAGGACGAGGAGGAAGCGGTTGGTCTCCCCGGGGACGGGGACGTGGAGCCCCGCGGGCAGCGGGCCGAGGCGGTCGGCGCGCAGGACGAGATGCGTGCCGCGTGAGGGGCGGATCCGGATGCCGTCCACCAGGCCCCCCGCCCAGACGCCGGACGCGTTGATCACGGCTCGGGCCCTGATCTCGCCCTCCTCGCCCGTGAGTTCGTCACGTATCACGGCGCCGGAGGCGGTGAGCCGCAGGGCCCTGACCCGGGTCAGGATCCGGGCCCCGCGGGCGGCGGCGGTGCGGGCGATCGCGCTCACCAGGCGGGCGTCGTCGGTGAGCCGGCCGTCCCAGGACAGCAGACCGCCGCGCAGGCCCTGGGTGCGCAGGGCGGGGGCGAGGTGCCGGGTCTCCACCGCGGAGAGCCGGCGCGGGGCCGGCAGGGTGGCGCGGGCGGTACGGGCCGCCAGGCGCAGGGTGTCACCCGCCCGGAATCCGGCCCAGGCCAGGGCGGACTGCCCGCGGGAGACCAGCGGGGTGAGCGGCAGGACGAAGGGCTGGGCCCGCACCAGATGCGGTGCCGTGCGCTCCATCAGCACCCCGCGTTCGACCGCGCTCTCGTGGGCCACGTCGAACTGCCCCGAGGCGAGATAGCGCAGCCCGCCGTGGATGAGCTTGCTGCTGAACCGGGACGTGCCGAAGGCCAGGTCGTGTGCGTCGACGGCAGCGACCGTCAGGCCTCGGGCGGCGGCGTCCAGGGCGGCCCCGGCGCCGGTCGCGCCCAGCCCGACGACCAGGACGTCCACGGCCGGACCGCCGACCGTCTCGGCCAGTTCGCGCGAGCGCCGGGCGGCGGACAGCGAGGATCCGGGAACCGGGGGAGTGGCAGTGCTCATGGGGTGAGGGTCCTCTCCAGGATGCTGCGCAGTTCCGCCAGGAAGGCCTCGCTGCTCAGGTCGGCGTCGTCCTCGTCGGTCATGGTCCGCAGGGACAGGGTGAAGGACTGGACGATCAGCAGCAGCGCCCGCGCCTGCCGTTCGGCATGGCCGGTGCGTACGGACCCGTCGGTGTGGCCTTCGCGCAGGGCGTCGGCCAGCAGCGCGATGAGGGCCTCCTGGCTCGCGCCGCGTCGGTCGAGGACGTAGGGGAGGAGCAGTTCCGGATCGACGTCGACGATCTTCCGGAACAGCGGATGGGCGCGGAAGGCCGCCACCCCGGCCACGAGCCCGTCGACGATCAGGCCACGCGTGTCGGCCCCGGGATGCCGCTCGGGCATGGCACCGGTGGCCACGGCGACCCACTCCCGGGTCATCAAGTCCCCCACCAGAGTGCGCACATCGGGCCATCGGCGGTACAGCGTCATCCGGGAGACACCCGCGCGGCGGGCCACGTCGGTCAGCGTCGTACGGCGGACACCGACGGCCAGGACACAGTCGCGCACCGCGTCGAGCACCGCGTCGCTGTCCGAGTGGTTGTGACGAATAGGCGTCATGTGTCACAGTGTAACGCCTGCGAGGCCGTCCGGGACACGGCATCGCTCGAAACGACCGGTGAGGACGAGCGCCATGGACATGTTGTGGAGCGGCTGGGGCGACCCGGCCAAGGCGGCGCCGCTGCCCGAGACGGTGACCGGGCTGCTGCGCGACCTGCTCGGCGTCAAGCCGCGCACCGCCGGGCCGCTCGCCCTGGAGGACATCGCCGTACCCGAACCGCGCCTCGAACCCCCCGCGCTCCAGGCCCTGTTCGCCGCCGTCGGAGGCGAGGAGCACGTCCGCACCGACGCGGAGACCCGCATCCGGCACACGCGGGGCAAGTCCACCCCCGACCTGCTGCGGATCCGCGACGGCGAAGTCGACGACATCCCCGCAGCCGTCGTACTCCCCGCCGACCACGACGACGTACTCGCCGTACTGCGCGCATGCGCCGAACACGGCCTGCTCGTGGTCCCGTTCGGCGGCGGCACCTCCGTCGTCGGCGGCCTCGCCCCGACCCGGCGCAGCCCCTTCGTCGCTCTTGACCTGCGGCGCATGGACCAGCTGCTCGCCCTCGACCCGGTCTCCCGCACCGCCACCCTGCAACCCGGCCTGCGTGCCCCCCAGGCCGAGGCGCTGCTCGCCGAACACGGCTTCACCCTCGGCCACTTCCCCCAGTCCTACGAGTGGGCCACCATCGGCGGATTCGCCGCCACCCGCTCCAGCGGCCAGGCATCCGCCGGCTACGGCCGCTTCGACGAGATGGTCCTCGGCCTGACCCTCGCCACCCCCGAGGGCACCCTCGACACCGGCCGCGCGCCACGCTCGGCGGCCGGACCCGACCTGCGCCAGCTCCTCCTCGGCTCGGAAGGGGCCTTCGGCGTCATCACCTCCGTCACGGTCCGGATCCGCCCCGTCCCTCAGGCCCGCGTGTACGAGGGCTGGCGCTTCGCCTCCTTCGAGGAAGGCGCCGCCGCGCTGCGCCGCCTCGCCCAGGACGGCCCGCGCCCCACGGTCCTGCGGCTGTCCGACGAGACCGAGACGCTGATCGGCCTCGCCCAGCCCGACGCGATCGGCGCCTCCGTCGCCGGGCACCAGTCCGCGGGATGCATGGCGATCACCGGCTACGAAGGCGCGGAAGCGGACATCTCGTACCGCCGGGAGAGGGCCGCGGCCGTCCTGCGCGTGTGCGGTGGAACCCCGCTCGGCGAGGAACCGGGACAGCGCTGGGCGCACGGCCGCTACTCGGCCCCCTACCTGCGGGATTCCCTGCTGGACGCGGGGGCGTTCGCGGAGACACTGGAGACGGCGACCTTCTGGTCGCGCGTCCCCGAGCTGTACGCCTCGGTCCGCGAAGCCCTCACCACCACGCTCACCGAGGCCGGCACCCCGCCCCTGATCATGTGTCACATCTCCCACGTCTACGAGAACGGCGCCTCCCTGTACTTCACCGTCGTCTCGGCACAGGGCGACGACCCGGTGGCGCACTGGCAGCGGGCCAAGCACGCCGCCAACGAGGCGATCCTCACCGCGGGCGGCACGATCACCCACCACCACGGCGTGGGCACCGACCACCGGGACTGGTACGTCCGCGAGGCGGGCCCCCTGGGCATCGAGGCGCTGCAAGCCGTCAAACGCCGACTGGACCCGGCGGGCCTGCTCAACCCCGGCGTCCTCCTGCCCACCGACTGATCCCGTACCCACCCGCTCATCCACCCGCACCCGCCTCCGGCGCACCCTCCCGTCGGCCCGAAAGGCTCCCCGATGCGACAGTTCACCGCCATCGTCAACCCCACGGCGGGCGGATCCGCCTCAGCTGCCGCCCTCTTGCAGGTGGCCCGGCTGCTGCGGGAGGCCGGGGCCGACCTGGAGACCGAGTACAGCCGCAGCCTGCCCCACGCCCGGGACCTCGCCCGGGACGCCGGACAGCGCGGCAGGGTGGTGCTCGCCGTCGGCGGCGACGGAATCGCCGGTGGCATCGGCGGCGCCCTCAGCGGCACGGACGCCCTGCTCGGCCTAGTCCCGGCCGGCCGGGGCAACGACTTCGCCCGGGCGCTGAACCTCCCCACCGAACCCACGGCACTCGCACAGGTACTGCTCCACCACGAGCCCCGTAGGGTCGACACCATCGAAGTCGAGTCGGCCGTCCACGACCGCACCGTGGTCCTCGGCAGCGTGTACGCGGGCGTCGACGCCCTGGCCAACCGCCACGCCAACAACGCCACACTCCTGCGCGGCGCCGCCTCCTACTACGCGGGCGGACTGCGCGCCGTCACCACCTGGCGTCCCGCGCGCTACCGGGTCACCGTCGACGGCCGCGAACACCCTCTCACCGGTTACACGGTCGTGGCCGCCAACTCCGGCTACTACGGCTCAGGCCGCCTCATCGCGCCCGACGCCCGCGTGGACGACGGCCTGCTGGACGTCGTCATGATCCGGGAAGCGCCGCGCCGACTGTTCTTCGCCCTGATGAACGACCTCAAGACGGGCACCCACGTCCACCGCCCCCAGGTGCGGATCCTGCGGGGCAGGGAAATCCGCATCGAGGCCGACCGCGAGGTGCCCTACGGCGCCGACGGCGAGGTCGAGGCGGTTCTCCCGGTCACGGTCAGAGTCCTGCCGGGAGCGCTGCGCGTACTGAGCTGAGCCGCGCGTACTGAGCCGAGCGGGGGCCGGAGCTGTCGGCGTCGCGCCGACGGCCGGGTTCGGCCACCGCTCATCCGCCGTCCACCGGCATCCGCTGGCGTGCCGTCCTCAACTGCTGGGGGGCGGAGGTGCGATCGGCCTCCTGGGTGAGCGAGGTGCGATCGGCCTCGTCCTGGCCGAGCGAGGTGCGATCGGCCTCGTCCTGGGCGAGCAGCGAGAGCAACGCGGCCACGGTCAGCCCGGCCTCGGCGGGGTGACGCAGCACCTTGGCCGGGGCGATCCGGTAGGTATTGGTGCGCCCCTCGCGGGTGTGCGACAAATACCCTTCCTGCTCCAGATCGGAAATGATCTTCTGGACGGCGCGCTCCGTGAGCCGGCAATGCGCGGCGATGTTCCGGATGCGGATGTTCGGGTTGTCGGCGATGGCCGCCAGCACACGGGCATGGTTCGTCAGAAAGGTCCATCCGGTGTGCGGCTCAGGGACTCCGTCCATGTACCAAGCCTACGACTGGATGTTCACGTATACAAATACACGCACTGCATTTCATGTATCTGTTGACGTGTCCCTCAGTTCGGGTTCAGTCTGGTACCGAGACCGGGAGTACCTGAGGGAGAGGCGGTCATGGCAGAGCTCGCGTCCTCTGCGAACCCCCATGCGGGGGGCATTGCCGACCCTGCGGACGCCGGCGGCGCATCGGCGTCCGCCCGGGCGTGCTCGCTGGTGACCGCCATACACCCGGACGGTGACCGGATCACCGTGAAGGTCAGCGGAGAACTCGACCTGGATTCCAGTGAGCGCTTCCGCGGCGTCCTGCGCGAAGCCTTGCACCGCTCGGTCCACGGCATCGACCTGGATCTGGGGGGCGTCACCTTCTGCGACTGCTCCGCCCTCAACATCCTGCTCACCCAGCGTCGGCGAGCCCTGGCGCAGGCCAAGACGATCGCCATCCACCACGCGAGCACGGAAGTGGATCGCCTGCTCGCCCTGACCGGCACACAAGCGCTGTTCGCCCGCCCGAACCCGGACGGCCAGGGCACGCCGGTCAAGCACGTCCAGGACACGCAGACGCAGGACACGGAGACGCAGGACATGGAGACGCAGGACATGGAGACGTCCGAGGGCGCCGACTACGACCTGCGGATCGAGGTCGCCCAACTACGACGGGCCATGCAGACCCGGCCGACCATCGACCTGGCCCGGGGCATCCTGATGGCCTCGTTCAGCCTGAGTTCCGAGGAGGCCTGGACGGTCCTGGTCGCGGCCTCCCAGAACACCAACACCAAGCTGCACTCCCTGGCCGGAGACCTGGTCACCGCGGTCAAGGGCGACGCGTTGCCGGAAGCCGTGCAGGAACAGCTGTCCTCGGCGGTCGCCAGGGTCAATTCCGGCGCGGAAACGACGGGAGGCGAGGCGAAGGGCCAAGAGCCCGCCCAAGCCGCCGACTGAACCGTCGCGGTTGCGTCGATCGGCGGCGCACCGGCAGGGTTCGGGGTGTGCCTACCTTGCTGATCGTGCATCACACCCCTTCGCCCAACTGTCAGGCCCTGCTCGAAGCCGTCATCTCGGGCGCGACGGCCCCCGAGATCGAGGACGTCGAGGTCGTACGGCGACCGGCACTGTCGGCCACGGTCTCCGACGTACTGAACGCCGATGGCTATCTCCTGGGCACCCCGGCGAACCTCGGCTACATCTCGGGAGCCCTCAAGCATTTCTTCGACCAGGTCTACTACCCCTGCCTGGACGCGACCCGCGGCCGCCCCTTCGGTTACTACGTCCACGGCGGCAGCGACGTCACCGGCGCCGTCCGGGCGATCGGCTCCATCACCACCGGCCTCGCCTGGCGACGCACGGCACAACCCGTGACAGTGACCGGGGAACCCGGCAAACCGGACATCGAGGCGTGCTGGGAACTGGGCGCCACGCTTGCCGCCGGCCTGATGAAGTGACCCCGCTCCTAAGGAATTTTCTGTGAATCCGTGCGGCCTTTGAACAGTGCGCCGCTCGTCTCCGTATAGGGCCGGGGGATTTTCATGCCCTGAACGACGACGAGGCGTAGGAGTACTTCCTTGGGACGCAGCACGCGAAGACGCCCCACGGGCGCACGGCGAGCGACCTTTGCGGCGGTCGCGCTGATGTTGGGCGGCGGCGGCCTGGTTGCGGCCAACGTCTATGCCTCGGCCACCGAGGACGGCGGAGCGGATCCGGCTCGGACGCTGTCCTCCCCGGCCGGCACCATCGACTGCCCGGATGTCGGCAGCCGGCTGACGGCCGTGCCGGACGGGGCGAAGGAGGACGTCGCGAAGGAACTCGCCCTCCTGGACCAGCAGATCGCCGAGGCCTACCAGCGGTTGCAGGAGTCGGCCCAGGCCGTCCAGCAGGACGCCGGCTTCGCCGACAGCGCCATCATGAATCCGCTGAAGGACAAGCGCACCGCGACGATCGAGCGGATCGCCATCGCCGTCGATCGCGAGGGAGAACGGCCCCAGGGCCTGGAGCCCCTCGCTTCTTGCACCCTGCGCGCCGCCGACAGCGGCAACGGCGACCAGGGCAACGACGGCCAGGCCGAGGGCGGTGACGACGAGGCGGGCCAGGAAGGCGCTGACCAGGGCAACGAGCAGCCGGGCAACGGCGAACAGCCCGGCAACGGCGGCCAGGCCGGCAACGGCCCCGTCGCCGCGGACTTCGCCGACATCACCGCCGTACAGCCGAACGTGACCGGCCCGGCCCTCCAGAAGGGCGCCTCGCGCGGCACTTTCGCCACCAGCTGCGGGGTGAACGAGAACGGCCTGTTCAACTCCGACAACGTGATCGTGGCCCCCGGCGTCTCCAACGGCGCCCACCACTTCCACGACTACGTCGGCAACCAGGCCAACGACGCGTTCGCGAGCGACGAGGACCTGGCGAACGCCGAGACGACCTGTGTCGACCAGGGCGACAAGTCCACCTACTACTGGCCCGTGATCCGCCTGCAGAACGGAACCCAGGAGCAGGACGCGAACGCCCCCGGCGGCGGCATCGAGGGCAACGCCGGCGAGATCGTCACGCCCAAGGAAGTGACGCTGACGTTCGTGGGCAACCCGCGCGGCAAGGTCACCGAGATGCCGCGCCTGCTGCGCATCATCACCGGCGACGCGAAGGCCTTCGTGAACGGCACCGCCAACGCCAACGCCTCCTGGAGCTGCACGGGCTTCGAGGACCGGCAGCTGAAGGACAAGTACCCGCTGTGCCCGCAGGGCAGCGACGTGGTGCGGACGTTCAAGTTCCAGAGCTGCTGGGACGGACAGAACATCGACTCCGCCAACCACCGCACCCACGTGGCCTTCGCGGCCGCCGACGGCAGCTGCCCGGACGGCTTCAAGGCCATTCCGCAGCTGGTGCAGCGGATCGTGTACGACATCGACGCGCCGAGCCTTCAGGACGGCGGCCGTACGACCCCGCTGTTCGCGCTGGACACCTTCCCCGAGCAGCTGCACAAGCCGGTCACCGACCACGGCGACTTCATCAACGTCTTCTCCGAGGACCTGATGGGTCAGATGGTCGACTGCATCAACGAGGGCCGCGAGTGCGGCGCCGGAGCCGACCAGGGCGGCGACCCGGGCGAGGAGGAGCCGACGCAGCAGCCGCAGCCGACCCAGTCTCCCGGCACTCCGCCCGGCGGCAACGAGGATCCGGAGCCCGGCAACGGCGGGGACGAGCCGACCGAGGCGCCGGCGACGGAGAAGCCTGCGACGGAGCCGCCCGCGACCGACGAGCCGGCGACCGAGGCGCCCGAGACGGAACCGGCGAACGACGACAAGCCCACCATGTCGAGCACGGTGGCGCCCAAGGCCTACGGAACTCCGTCGGCCACGCAGGACGCCACCGCACCGGCACCGGGCGGTTCGGCGGACGGCGGCGCCGACGCGGGAAGCACCCCCACGCAGACGCAGCCCGCCGCGGCCGGCGAGGAGTCCGGTGACGGTGGCGGAACGGAGCCGCAGGCGGTCGGGGGGCTCGCGGAGACCGGCACCACCCTGTGGCCGGCCGCGGCCGGCGCCGTACTCCTCATGGCCGGCTTCCTGCTGCTCATGCGTACGCGCCGCCGCGCCGGATGACGGCAAGGGCCCGTGGCGGCGCTTGACGCCGACACGTTCCCTCGGGGCTCGGACCGGTCATTCCGGTCCGGGCCCCTGGCGTTCCGACGTGACGGTCGTACCGATCACGGTGTGGGGATGCCGGCGGGGCGGGCCGGGCGGCCGAGGCGGACGGGGACGCCGGGGGAGTACAGGACGCTGGCCGGGGCGGTGGTGGGGGCGGGCAGCCCGGCCGCGGTGACGAGGTTCTCCTCGCAGGTGATCAGCTCGGCGCGGTACAGCGGCCATCGAGGGTGGTGGTTGGGCAGGTACGCCAGCGGCTCGGGCCCGCCGAAGAAGGCGTTGTGCATGCCCCAGCGGGCGGTGAGGAAGTGCTCCAGCTCGGTGGGCTCCTTGATGCGCTCACCGGTGCGCACGGTGATGCGGCTGGACGCGCCGCGCGGGCCCGGCCAGCGGCGGGAGCTGGTGTAGGTGACGGTGTCGCCGGCCGTGCGGACGCTCATCCGGGACCACAGGTAGGGCAGCCGGAAGCCCAGGCGCCCCATCACGACCGGGATCAGCCGTGCGGCGTCCATCGACCGGAACACGACACCGCGTCGTCCGTGCGCGTCGATGGAGTACAGGCGCACGTTGGTCTCGGGAAAGGTCCCCAGATACGGCACGCCGGGCAGCCGCAGCCAGCCGACCCGGTGCATCCGGAAGGCGACGAGCCCGATGTACGTGACCCCGTCGTGCGTGTCCGCAACGGTCCCCTTCGGCAACAGCCCCGCCACGGCGTCCGGCTCGACGGCCCAGTGGATGAAAGCGAGGTCGAGCCACTGCTGGGTGAGGAGAGGTACGGGTATCGGAGCGGGAGCGTCCGGGGTGACGGGAGTGGGCTTCGGCACGACATCAGGATGACAGAGCCCTGATCCGACGCCGGAAACCGCGCCAGACCCCGTCGGTCACCTCGTGGTCTCCTGTCCCTCATGGCGGGCGGTGATCGCGGTGAGGTATCCGCGCAGCATGAGCTTGGCTTCGTCGAGGAGGCCCGGATCACCCTCGGGGTCACGACGGAAGGCTTCCTGCGCCAGCGCGTCGGCGGCCAGGACCGCGGCGTGGCAGGCACGGGCGAGCGCCTCGCCGTCCGGGGCCACGCCGAGGGCCAGCACGACGCGCCGGATGCCGTCCGCCATCCGGCGCTTGTGCGCACGGTCCGCGGCACGGGTCCGCTCGGTGAGGCTGCTGCCGAACCACAGGGCCCTGAAGCCGTGTTCGGTGCGGTAGATGGCGGCGTAGGCGTCGATGAGCACACCGACGGGGTCGTCCCACCGCTCGTCGGCCGCGGCGCGGACGAGGTCGTCCATGGCCGTCTCGAGCCGGGCGAAGTAGCCGGCCGCGAGGGCGTCGATGATCGCGTCGCGGTCGGGCAGGTACTGGTACAGCGAACCGACCGAGACCTTCGCCTCCGCCGCGATACGAGTCGTGGTCAGCGCCTGGACGCCCTCGCCGACCAGGACGCGTTCGGCGGCCTGAAGGACGCGGGCCAGCCGGGCCTTGCTGCGCGCCTGCTGGGGCGTGCGGCGCAGGGGGGCGTGCCGTGTGCCGCCGGGATCCGGGGTCCTCGCATCCCTCATGTGCGCCTCCGAACATGAACGTGACTTTGTTTCATGTTTAGGTTACCGTCGCGTACATGACCGACTCAAGCTCGGTGCTGGGCGAGGAACGCGCCGCCGTGGCCGAAGCGTGCCGTCGACTGGGGGCGCAGGGGCTGCTGATCGGCACGGCCGGCAATGTCAGCGTGCGGGTGGCGGACCGGGTCGCGATCACGGCCACCGGTGCGGTGCTCGCCGAACTGACGGCAGACCAGGTGAGCGTGGTCGACCTCGACGGAAAGATCGTGTCCGGGGGGTTCGAGCCCACTTCGGAACTCGATCTGCACCTGGGTGTCTACCGCCGCTACGGCGCCGGAGCGGTCGTGCACACCCATGCGCCGATGGCGACGGCCCTGTCCTGCGTGCTCGACGAACTGCCCTGCATCCACTACCAGTTGCTCACTCTGGGCGGCTCGGTACGCGTGGCCCCGTATGCCACCTTCGGCACGCCGGCGCTCGCCGAGTCGGTCCTGACGGCGTTGGAGGGCCGCAGCGCCGCGCTGATGGCCAGCCATGGCGCGCTGACTCACGCGCCGACGCTCGGCAAGGCGGTCGAGCACGCGCTGCTGCTGGAGTGGGCGTGCGGCGTCTACCAGCACGCGGCCGCCCTCGGAACACCCCGCGTCCTCGACGAACACCAGCAGCTCGCGGTGATCGAAGCCGCCCTCGCCCGGAACTACGGCACCACCCACCCCGTACCGCCTGCGCAGGAGGGAAACCGATGAAGGTCGTCACGATGGGCGTACATGTGCTGGACGTGCTGGTGCGGCCGGTGGAGGCGATACCCGAGGGCCAGGGCGCGACGCTGGTGGAGGACATCAGGATGACGGCCGCCGGGACGGCCGGCGGCACCGCCCTGACCCTCGCCAAGCTCGGCGCTTCGGTGCGCAGCGCCGGGGCGATCGGAGCCGACCCCACCGGTGACATGCTGGTCCAACTGCTGGGCACGGCAGGCATCGACACCCGGTTCCTGGTCCGTCGTACGGACACCGCGACTTCCGCGAGTGTCCTGCCCATCCGCCCCAACGGCGACCGGCCGTCGCTGCATCTGCTCGGCGCCAACATCACCTACGGCCTCGACGACGTGCCCTGGGAGGCGATCGCCGAAGCCACCCATCTCCACCTCGGCGGCCCGGAGCTGATCGGGGTCGAGACGGCCGCGCGCATCCTGTCGTACGCCAAGGAGCACGGCGTGGCCACCTCGGTGGACCTGCTCGCCCCCGGCGCGCTGGGGAGTTTCGAGCAGATAGCGTCGGCACTGCCCTACGTCGACCACATGCTGCCCAACGAAGACCAGGTCCTCGGGTTCACCGGCGAGGAGGACCTGGTGGCGGGCGCGAACAAGCTCCTCGCCGCCGGCGCCGGCCTGGTCGCGGTCACCCGCGGCGGTGACGGCGCGCTGCTGGTGACCGGGGAGGGCAGCGAGCGGGTACCCGCGTTCGCGGTCGAGGTGGTGGACACGACCGGCTGCGGCGATGCCTTCTCGGCGGGCTTCGTGCGCGGTATGGGTTTGGGTCGTACTCCGTACGACTCCGCCGTCCTCGGCTGCGCGGCGGCGGCGTTGGTGGCGCAGGGTCTGGGCAGCGATCACGGTGACTTCGACCTGACCGCCGCCGACGCCTTCGCCGCGGCGCACAAGCCCCGACTGTGAGGTGAGAGGCCGGGCGGCGGGTACATGCCGGCCCGGGGCTGGGTGTGGGTGGTGTCGACCAGCCACGTCCGGCGGTCCGCGGCTCGGGGAGTGCGGAGCCCGGGGCGGGTTCGGCCGAGGGTCCGCTTCCCGAGCCACGAACGCCTCCGCCGAGGCGTTCAGACACGGACCAGGTCCAGCGCCTTCTTCAGGTTGTACTCGGCGATGCCCGCCATGAACGCCCGGTCGGGGAAGGCCCCGTCGAGCAATCGCAACGGACCCGCCGTCAACGACAGCCGCTGCGCGAGCGTGTAGAACGCGAGCCGGTCCTCGTCCAGTCCGTCCGCCTCCAGCGGCCGGTAGGCGTCGTGCAGACGGATCCGCAGAAAGACGTGCTCCCACTCGACGTCGAAGTACATCAAGCCCTCGATGTCGATCAACACCGGGTTCCCGCCGGCGTCCACCAGCACATGGTCGGGCCCCAGTTCGCCGTGCACGACCGCATACTCCGCGCGCGGCCGTACCGCCGCCGCCAGACCCAGCAGCCGTTCCTCCAGCCGGTCGCGTGCGCCCGCGATCCGTGGATCGCGCGCCGCCGCTTCGGCGAGGTCCCGCAGCGCACGCTCCAGGACGACTCCCTCGCACGAGGTCCCGCGCGAGGTGCCTCCTTCGTCGACCACGGCCACCTTGCCGTACGTCGACGCCTGATGACGCCGCATCGCCCCCAGCGCTTCCCCGAGCCGGGCCATGACCGGGGCAGCCGCGCTCGGGTCGCGCGCGAGCAGTTCCTGGAGGCTGTCGCCCGGGATGTCCTCGACGATCGCGAGGTCGGCGGGGCCGTGGGCGCCGTCGCGCTCGACGAGACGGAACTCCGGGACACGGACGCCGAGCGCGTCCAGCCGCGCGTGTGCGGCCTCGAACAGGTCGAGCCCGAGGCCGGGCGAGAACGGGTCGGCGAGGTCGTCGTCGCCCTCCGCCACCGGCCAGTAGTTCTCGGCCTCGCTCCACAGGTAGGCGATCACCGTCGTCGCATCGTCCATCACCAGGCGGTACACGCCCTTCTTGCTGCCACCCGCGACCCGTTCGACAGCCTCCAGCCGACGCCCGCCGCCCAGCGCGGCCCGCGCCACACCCGCCCACTGCTCCCGCGTCACTGCCTTGGGTGCCACGCTCCGAACCGCCTCTCCGTCACGCCGACCCGCGCACCCTACGGGAGCCCCGACGCGGGTGCGATTGGTTTCCTCCGCATCCGAGGACACGCGGACACGGGTCCTCCACGAGTCCCGGAACGACAAACGCGGTACCTGCGTGCTGTCGACCACCGCCGGCAGCAAGGGATGCACCGAATGGACCTGCCGCGCCTACGGCCGGCCCGCTACGAAGGCAGTTCCAGGCGGATGTGCGAGGACAGCGCACGCAGGAAGTCGGGCGCGTCGAAGATCCCGCCGGCGGAGGCGACACCGGCCGTCCTGGTCCGTCCCGTGACGATGCGGGCCACCGCTTCCACCGCGAGCGGCGCGGTGACGGCATAGATGTCCTGGCCGCTCGCCACAGCACGCCGCTCGGTGGCACCCGAGCGCACCACGACATCGACCAGGAAGGTCTGCGCGGACCGCCCGCTCTCGTCGACCGCGGACGGCGCCGGCGTGTCCGGGGACGACAGATCCCGGGCCGCTTCGGTCGTCATATAGGTGCGCACTTCGGGAATGGGCAGGTGGCTGGGGATGGTGACGACGTCGGCCATCGTGAACTCCCCGATGACCTCCCGGGTGCCCATCGGCTCGGGGAAGGACCACTTGAGGGTCGGCATGTCGTCGTGCCGGTAGTCCAGCCGCCCGTTCCGGTACACCACGCGTGCGCCGTCCCGCCGTTGCCGGGAGACCGCGCCCGCGGACCTCGTCCCCTCCGTGGGGTGCCAGCCGTTCAGCCCGTACGCGATGTGCGCCTCGTCCGCCTCGGTCCAGTCACCCATCGCCGCCGTGGCCAGCAGGTCGCCGAGACCGCCGTAGAAGGCCATCGCGGGGACGATCACCGCTCCCGCGGCGCGTGCCCGGTCCGAGAACCGCTCGAACGTGTCGACGTTGGCCTCGATCTCGGCCGCCACGTCCACGTACGGGATCCCGGCCCGCAGGGCCGCCTCGATCAGGGGCGCGCCGGTCGTGGCGAAGGGGCCGGCGCTGTTGATGACGGCCGCCGCACCGCTCAGCGCCCGGTCGAGCGCCGCGGGGTCGTCGACCGACGCCGGTCTGACCTCGAGTCCGGGGTGAGACCGCGCCATCGCCCGCAGCTTCTCGGCGTCGCGACCGGCGAGAACGGGCACGAACCCGCGCTCCAGCAGCTCCGTCACCACGAACCGCCCCGTGTGCCCGTACGCGCCGTACACCGCGATCTTGTGACCCGTTGCCATGTCTCTCTCCCCGTACTCGATCGGTCGACTACGACCATCCTGGTGCGGGCGGACGCTCCACCGTGAGTGTCCGGAACGACGTGACACATACAATTACGGACATGACTACTGTCGCGCTGGCGGTCACCGACGGGATGCTCCATTTCGAACTGTCGGTGGCGTACGAGGTGTTCGGCGGCGCCCCGGCCTCCGTGCCGGGCCCTTGGTACGACGTCACCATCTGCGGGCCGAACGCCGTGCGCTTCGGCCGGTTCCAGCTGGAGCCGGACCACGGGCTCGACCGGCTCCAGCACGCCGACACCGTGATCGTCCCGGGCTGGGCCGACATCGACGAGGACCCACCCACCGACCTGGTCGACGCAGTGCGCGCGGCCCACGAAGCGGGCGCACGCGTGGCCTCCCTGTGCACGGGCGCGTTCGTGCTGGCCGCAGCCGGCCTGCTGGACGGTAGACGCGCCACCACCCATTGGGCACACACGGAGGCTCTGGCCGCTCGCTACCCCCATGTTGAGGTCGACCCGGACGTCCTGTACGTCGACAACGGCACCGTCCTCACCTCCGCCGGCAAGGCCGCGGCCATGGACCTGTGCCTGCACCTCGTCCGCCTCGACCACGGCACCTCGACCGCCAACACCGTCGCCCGCCGCCTGGTCGTCCCACCGCACCGGGCCGGCGGCCAATCCCAGTTCGTCACCACCCCGGTACCCGCCCAGGACGACCACCCCCTCGCCGCCCTGTTCCCGTGGATCATCGAACGGCTCGACCAACCGCTGACCGTTCAGGACCTGGCCCGCCAGGCACACATGAGCTCACGCCACCTCGGCCGCCGCTTCAAAGCCACGACCGGCACCACCCCCCTGCAATGGCTGCTGACCCAGCGCATCCGCCACGCCCAGGAACTACTGGAAAAGACCGACGACAGCATCGACACCATCGCGACAGCCACCGGCATGGGCACCGCCACGACACTGCGCCGCCACTTCCACCGCACGGTCGGTGTGCCGCCGGACACCTACCGCCGCACCTTCCACTCCCGGCCCCGCTGACCACACCATCACGGTGCTCCATGATCAGCCGGCGGAACTTGAGACACGGTTGCAGGCCGCACAACGACTCCCGTGGCAGGTGGCGGTTCGTTTTCCCATCCCGCCGGGGGCAACGATCGGTCCGGTTCGGCAGTCGTAGGAGTGAGACACATCCGTCTCTCCGTCTCCCGCGCTCGCCACCAACTGTCGTCGCTCGTCGGGTGGTTGGCAGCGGGGTCTGTCATCCCTGGGAGGATTCATGAGCCGCTGCACCACATCACCTGGCGACAGACACAGCGAGGGGCGCGACATCGCCCCGCCCCTCCCCGCCGTACGTGTCCTAAGGCACAAGCCCGTCGGTCGCGCGACAAACCGCGCTGTCGTGGTGGGGGCCGTCGCCGTTCTGCTGGCCGGGGCCGGGGCCGGCGCCTCGGCCGATGCCGCCTCCGACACCGCGGCCGGCGACCCGGTAGTGAGCGGTGCCACTGTCAACTCCGGACATGACGTCATCGTGGGGATCACGCACAACGTGGTGTTCCCGGTCACGGTCACAGGATCGGATGACTCCGGCCTGTCTTTCGTCGATGTGGATCTGAAGGGGCCGCACGGCGGTTTCTACACCACCGACGCGTTCTGCGAGACCGCGACGGCATGCACGACGGTGTTCACCGTCAACGCCCACCCGGCCCCGGGCAGCGACGACCCGGTGGACCTGGCCAACGCCAACGCGGGAACGTGGTCGGTCGACGCCTTGGTCGATGCCCAGGACGGCGATTCCGTCTTTGCCCCCGGCGTAGGGTCGTTCGGCCTCAAACGCGCCGCGCGGCTCACAGTCAATGCCGCACCGGAACCGGTGGACAAGGGCGCACGTATCACCGTCACCGGCAAGCTCGTGCGGGCCAATTGGGACACCTACCGGTATGCGGGATACGCGGGCCAAGCCGTGAAACTGCAGTTCCGCCCCAAGGGCAGCAGCACCTACACCACGGTGGCCACGGTGAACACCAGCAACACCGGCACCCTGCACACCACGGTCAAGGCGGTGAAGGACGGCTACTGGCGTTGGAACTTCACCGGCACCCCCACCACCGGCCCGGCCAAGGCCACCGGCGACTACGTCGATGTACGCCCCTGATCCGGCAAACACGACCACACGAGCAGAGGGATCGTGTCTCGTTCCGTTGCCGGCGATGACGGGCTGCATCATGCCTGCTGGGTCTTCGTTCTGGTCAGGAATCGAGAAGCGCAGGTCCTGGAGCCGTGGCTAGCGTCTTCAGCATGACTTCGATCGAATCCGTCACCCTTGAGGTGACCGACCCCACTGCTGCCCACCGCTTCTACGCCACCGCCTTCGGCCTGGGCAGTCAGATCCGACTGCGGGCCTCGGAGACACCGACCACCGGCTTCCGCGGGTTCACGCTGTCGCTCGTGGTGTCCCAACCGGCCGACGTCAACGCCCTCATCGACGCAGCCGTGGACGCCGGCGCCACGACGCTGAAGCCTGCCGCCAAGTCGCTTTGGGGCTACGGCGGCGTCGTACAGGCCCCGGACGGCACGATCTGGCAAGTCGCATTGTCGTCGAAGAAGGACACCGGGCCGGCCACCCGGCAGATGGACGAGATCGTGCTTCTTCTCGGCGTCGAGGACGTGAAGGCCGGCAAGCAGTTCTACGTCGAGCGCGGACTGGCCGTGGCGAAGAGCTTCGGCAGCAAGTACGTCGAGTTCGTCACCGGGTCGGGCCCCGTCAAGCTGGCGCTGTACAAGCGCCGCGCCTTGGCCAAGGTGGTCGGCGTCCCTGCCGAAGGCGCCGGATCGCACCGGCTCACGATCGGCAGCGATGCCGGGCCATTCACCGACCCGGACGGCTTCACGTGGACGACCGCATCGCAGACCGCCTCGCTGGGAACCGGATGACGCGGGTGCAGGTCTGGTGAGGAGGGTGTGTCCCCAGCAACTCGATTCCCTCCCCACGCGAAGGCGGGGCCGCGCCTGGCACGAACACCGCTGCCTGGCCGTCACCTTCGCCGCCCCTGTGCGCTGGCCGCGGTGGCTCAGAAGGCGAATACCGAAGCGCCTTGCGTTTCCTACTGGCGGTCGTTCCGCTCTATCCGGGGCGCGGGGGCCGTCGTTGAGAGGGTGCGGCGGACCTCCGCGAAGAGGTGCGGGTAGTCGGCGCCTTGGGTGACCACCGCCGCGAGGAGGGCGTCCAGCGCCGCCTTGAGGGGGTCGGCTGCGGCAGCGTCCCAGAGCGCGGTGAAGGCGGCGACCTGGGGCAAGCCGGGGGTTCCGTCGTGGGACAGAGGAACGCGTGCGTCGGAGAACACGGCGTCCCGCAGCCGTCGTGAGTCGTCCAGGGGCGGCGAGTAGGGCTCGCCCCTGTCGAGCTCCGCCAGGCCGCGCGCCACCCAGTCGATTTCGCTGATCCCTGCTGCCGCACAGGCGCGGTGCGCTGCCCAGCGGGCGAGCGCGCGCTGTTCCTCGGGACCTGCGGCGTCGATCGCATGCACGAGTGCGGCATCGAGGCCGACGAGGCCCTTGGGATAGCCCTGGATCCCCCGGAGCTTGTCCCGGACCTCCCGCAGTCGGCCGCTGGGCAGGCGCCCGCCCCACGCGTCCATCTCCTTTTGAAGCTTGGCTTGCTCCTGCTCCTCGCGGGCTCGGCGCTCCGCCTCGGCCTGCTCCTCGGGGGTGGGGCCTGGGGGTTGCTTGCGCGCGAACTCGTGCCAATAGGCGGCGGCTCGGCTGGTTTCCTTGACCACGCGGTCCGAGGCCGGCGGGCTCGGCCAGAATCGCAGCAGATACTCGTCCAGCACGGGCTCACCCGCGCCGCGTACCGCGTTGTGCGTCTCGTCCATACCTCGACAGTGGTAACGGACCCGGTACGACGTCTCGGAGAGGGGGAGCGGATACCAGCGGTAGTCCCACTCCACGAGACAGGTCTTGTCCGATACGGGTTGGAAAGACACCTCGACGATGTCCTCCCATGCGTCGGCGTCCAGGGGCGGTTCCGTCGCGTACAGCTCGACGGTCATGGGGACGGAGCCGGTGTGCGTTCCGGTCAGCAGAAAGAGATGGCCTGGCACCGCCCCGCCGCACAGCCCGGCCCGCTGCCCGGCGAAAGAATCTCCGAGGTCGTGACCGTCGTCGTCGCTGCAGACATAGACCTGCCCGTAGGCCACGTGCACTTCGCCGCTGAAGAGTGTTTGCATGGATCAAGAGTGCCGCGCGGTTCTGACAACGAGCTCTTTCCGTTACCTGCTCTGGGTGGAGCTCGCGATCCCCGTGGAGTGACCCATTTCCTCGCAACACCAGCGGCAGCGCTACCGCGCGGCCTGGCCCGTTCGTGAAGCGAACGGATGCGCTCGCTGGATGCAGATCACGCTCGTAACCGGCCGCCGCTGCCCCGGCGGCCGGTCATGCGCAACCCTTCCTCAGCCCTGGCCAGGAGTCAGCCGCCACACCGTGAGGTCGAACGCGAAGGCGGTGGAACAGGACAGCGGGACCCTCTCACCGAGCACATCCACCGTGGCCACGGTCCGGAGCGGTGTGTTGGTGCCCTTGGTGATCACGTAGTGTCCCGCCGGGTCCTCGATGACCTCGTGTACGGGCTTCGGCCGTCCTGCGGCCGCGTAGGTGCCGCTGATGACGGCATCGCCCACGGGCTCGGCCGTGTCGTCCAGTTTCCTGACCGGGATGTCGGCCGCGATCGTCCCGTTGGTGAACAGCGTGGTGTCCTCGGGTCCGTAACCGCCGCCGTACTCCCCCTCCGGAGTCTCGACCGACAGGCTGGCGTGCGAGCCGAACGCGGAGTTCTGGTAGAGGTCCACCGCGACGGCGACGCCTCCGGACTGCCCGGTGCAGGACAGGGCGTGGCCCTTCTCGATCGTCCTGGCCGGCTTGGATCCGCCCTCGGTCACCGGAGCGGCCTGGGCGGTCCCGCAGACGGTGACGACCATCCCGACACCGATCAGACACGCCTGCGCGACTCGTTTCATGTTCCTCAACTCGGTCCCCCCTGGGCACATGTGTGGCGCTTTACGCGCGTTGTGAGATCTGAGACACGCCAGATACGTGTTCGGTTGTACCGAACGGAAAAAGGGGCAGGCCGTGCTCGGGCGAACGGCACGGCTTGGCGATGGGAAGGGAAGACGACCGCGTGTCATGAGGCCGTCCGCGCAGGACCTCGGAGCGCCAAGTGGGGCCAGAACGTCGTGCACATAGGCCGGCAGCGTCCTGCCCCTGGGGGAGGAGGCCGACGAACGGGCCCGACGAACGGGCTCGACGGCCGGCCGTACCCTCTGACGGCCTCGGTGCCCCGGCTGCTACCGGTAGAGCCATGGGTGCGGAACAGCGAGGGCGAGTGGTTCGACGACCCGGCGTCCCTCGTGCGCGGGTGGCACAGCGGATCCGGCAGATGGAATTCGCCAGCCGGACCGATCCGGACGAGACCCTCGCCCACCTGCACAAGCGGGGCTCTGCAGACCAGCGCGGTACACCCGGGTCCTGCAACTGCCGTGGAACCGCGGAAGTTTGACGCCCATCAGCCAGGGTGGGCCTTACGCTGCTGCGATGCGCATCCGCCCCCTCGCAGTCGACGCGCTGATTGCGGCGGCGCTGACCAGTGTGGCGATGCTGCTGGGGCCGGAGGCCGCGCGACAGGGGCAGAATCCGCTCGATGCGACCGCCTATGCGTTGGTGGTCCTGGTCCACCTGCCGCTCGTGCTTCGCGGACGGGCCCCCGTCGTGGTCTGCTGTCTCGCGCACGCGACCTGGCTGGTGTACATCACGGCCGGCTACTGGCCCGTCGTGTGCAGCTTCGGCCCCATGCTCGCCGTCTACACCGTCGCCTCCCTGCGAGCACTGCGCGTCTCCGTCCCCTGCGCCGCGCTGATGGGCGGAGTCTGGATCTATGCGGGCGCGGTGAGTCCCACCGACTCCTGGCCGTCTGTCGTCGGGCAGGCCGTGGTCTATCCGGCGGTGTTGTGGCGGTTCGGTGTCGTCGCCCGCCGCTCGGCCGAGTTGACCCGGCAACTGCGCCGGGAACAGGCCGAGCGGGCCCGGCGCGCGGTGGCCGAGGAGCGGGGCCGGATCGCCCGCGAACTGCACGACGTGGTCGCCCACCACATGTCCGTGATTTCCGTGCAGTCCGGTCTCGCCCGGTTCGTCTTCGACACCGATCACCAGACCGCCCGTACCGCTCTCGACACCATCAACGCCACCGGCAAGGAGGCCCTCGAAGAGCTACGCCGCATGCTCACGGTGCTGCGCGCCGCCGACGACGGCGCCCCGGTCGGCCCGATGCCGGGCCTGGCCCGCCTCGAGGAGATGGCCGAACGCGTCCGCACCGGCGGCGTCCCGGTGGCCCTGACCGTCGAGGGCACTCCGCGCCCGCTCGCTCCCGGCGTGGATCTGTGCGCCTACCGAGTCGTGCAGGAGGCGCTCACCAACGTCCTGAAACACGCGCCCGGCGCGCGTGCGGAAGTACGGCTGAGGTATGAACCGCATCAGGTGGCCGTTTCGGTCACAGACGACGGAGAGGGGGTGATTCCAGACAGAGTACGAACCGACGGCGGGCATGGCTTGCTCGGCATGCGTGAGCGGGCCAAGCTCTACGGCGGGCAGATCAGCATCGGCCCGCAGGAGCAAGGGGGCTTCGCCGTCAGGCTGACCCTACCGACCTCCGCGCGGGCAGCAGGGCGGGGGGGACGACGCCAGCCAATGACCACTGTGCTCGTCGTGGACGACCAGTTCCTCATCCGGGCCGGACTGGTGGGGTTGCTGCGCGCCGCACCCGGCATCGAGGTGGTCGGCGAGGCCGGCGACGGCGCGGAGGCCGTGGCGCTGGCCGCCGAGACCGCCCCGGACGTGATCCTGATGGACATCCGGATGCCGGGCATCAATGGCATCGAGGCCACCGAACGCATCCTCGCCCAGGGCGCCGATCGCCCGCCCCGGATTCTGGTGCTGACCACCTTCGACCTCGACGAGTACGTGTACGGGGCGCTGCGCGCCGGAGCCGCCGGGTTTCTACTCAAGGACTCCGGTCCGGAACGGCTGCTCGCCGCGGTGGCCGCGGTCGCCGCTGGTGACGCCCTCTTCGCGCCCAGCGTCACCCGCCGCCTGGTCCAGGCATACGCGCGCCAGACTGCCTGCGAACAGCCGACCGGTCTGGATGCATTGACCTCCCGTGAGCTAGAGGTACTGGAACTGATCGCACGCGGCCTGTCCAACCTGGAGATCGCTGACCGCCTCTACATCAGCGAGGCGACCGTCAAGACCCACCTCAACCGCACGATGAACAAACTGGCCCTGGACAGCAGGGCACAAGCGGTAGTGGTGGCGTACGAATCGGGGCTCGTGACCCCGGGCGGATAGCGGACGGGTGCTCTGGCGGCCCCATGGGCCTGGAGGCACCAGCGACTTCGCTGCGGCGGCACGGACCGGCCAACACCGTCTTCTGTCATACAGCAGCTTCCAACGGCTCGTCAGCCGGGCGTGCGGCCCAGGATGTTCCCCGGTCTACATGTCGCGGCACAGGTGAGCTGGATCCGCTGCCCGCAGAAGGTCACGCCCACGGCGTACAGGACTCGTCGGCCCCCTTCACGGTGCAGAACCGCACCTCCAGGTCCTTGATCTCAGCGGTGGTGTGCTGCGCGTTCTTCCGCACGTCGCCCACGCCGCCAGAGGCGGAGATGAAGGTCTTCACCTCGTATTCCCAGGCGCCGGAGTCGTACCAGTAGTACGACACCTGCACGGTCGCGCCCCTGCCGTCGGCCCTGGTGTCCTTGACCCAGCCGCTGAGGCTTACTTGGGTGTAGCTCCCCCAGGAGATCCTGACGCTGCCGACGGCACCGTGCCACTCCACGGAGTCGCGGACATCGCGAACATGCGGATACCTGATATAGCCCGGATCCCAGTGATCCACGGCCATTGCTTGCGGCGACAGTCCGAGTGTCAGCCCGATTCCGGCCGCACAGGTGCCCAGTGCGGCGACGGTGCGCTTCAGGCGCATTGTTACCCCCATAGAAACGTGGTCTGCGGTCGGCAGACGAGCATTTCGACGGTAGACAGCACGCCAGAGCAGCGAATCCAACGGCAGGTTGATCTCAGCTACCGCAGGGGTTTACCCATGGGCCACGGGACCAGCATGGGATCGGCCAGCGCAAACGGGCCGACCCTTTCCGCATTCGTGCTCCTCAGTGGCACCCGTTCCCTCAGCCCTTGGCCGAACGATGTGTGATCTTCGCAGCGAGCCTGGGGTCCGGTGCAGCGCAGTATGGCGTGTTCACGCCGTTCCCGGATTGTCGAGGACATGCCAGTCTTGCGCCACCTGTCCACGGCCGTTCACGCATCCCGCCCCAAGTCAGCGGTGGGAGACGGCCGAGGGCGATTGGGGGGAAAGGACATGCTGCGAAGAACGAGAACCGCGATCGGACTGGCGGTGACCGCGCTGGTCGTCGCGCTCTCGGCCCCGGCCGTACAAGCAGACACGAGTGCCTCGGCGGGGAAGACGCGCGCCCAAGCCGGAGCGGACAACGCCGTCTACGTGATCCAGCCACGTTCTGACGGCACCACATACACCGCAATCTACGAACCTGCTCCGGGCGTCACCGCCGAAGAGCTGCGGAGCAGTCTGCGTCGCCAGGGCATCCGCGGCGTGCAGGACGCGAACAGCGCCGCCGACGTCGGCATCGCAGGCTGCGCGCCCTTCGTCGGCACCGCCTCCGCCTGGTGCGGCCACAAGTGGGCCTACGGACCGTTCAACGACCCGCAGGTGTATTTCCTCGACCACAGCGGCGACTCGTGGCCCGTGACCGACGCCCGGGTCGACTGGTACCAGGCTCCCGGCATCGACGCCTACTACCGCTGGCACACCGCCGGATGCCCCGGCGGCGGACGGCACTGCGTGCACGTGTACAGCGGCAGGTACGGGACCGACTGGTACGGCGTGACCGAGGCGTCCACGTCGGGCGGATACTTTGTCGACGGCAGCGTTACGGTCAAGCTCAACGACCAGGTCACCCCGAACACCTACGCGGCGCGGCGCAGTGTCGCTTGCCACGAGATGGGCCACGCCCTCGGACTCGACCACAACGGATCCACCAACAGCTGCCTGTCCGTGCCGGAGTTCCCGCAGCACCCGTCGTCGGACGACTTCGCCGTACTGAACCAGCTGTACCCCAAGCCCGGCACCTGACCGGAACCGCCTGGCTCGCATCGGTGATCTTCCGGGAACACGTAGGGTCTGAGTCGGCAGCCTTCGAGTGAGACGCACGGTTCCAACAGGCGGACAACGAGCGGCCGATCGGCCTCGCGCCGCCTGGAGTGCCGGCGGACTCGCCGGTCGCCAACTGCTCTGCCTCCGGTCGGGTGCACCGACCGAAAGTAAGTCTGCCCGGCCACCGTGGTGATGGTGGTCGGGCAGAGCGGCCAGCAGTGATCAGCGTGCACGGACCGACGCCCTGTAGTTGTCCGTCTGGCAGGGGGTACGGTCACCTCCCCGGCGGGTACCAACCAGGCCTGGATGAGCTACCAGTCGGTGACGTCGTCCGAGGCCAGGTCGACGGCCGCGTCCCGGCCACGGGCGCGCACGCGCAGCCGGTACTCCCCGGCGCCGTTGAACGAAAGAACGCCGGCCGACGGGCGCGTCCATGCCGTGACCCGAGGCCACCGTACGATCTTCAGGAGTCCACACAACCCCGACGATCACGCGGTGGTCGTAGCGGCTCCCATCCGGGTCCACGCAAGATCGTGCACGGGCGCACACGCACGAAAACGCGGACGGGGCAGCAGACCACCGCCGTTCGGCCGCTCGACGCGCCCACCCGCAGGTGACACCGTTCGCCCTGCCACGGGAGCCGGCGGCATCCTGCAGACCGGGGACTCCGAGCACCGAGTGGAGGACGTCGCCGTGTCGTCGATCGCCGTGAACGGGGCGGACATCTACTACGAGCTGCGGGGCACTGGCCCGCCGGTCATGTTCATCGCTGGCGCGACCGGTGATGCCGGACATTTCGAACGCGTTGCGGACCTGCTCGCGGATGAGTTCACCGTGCTCACCTACGACCGGCGGGGCAACTCGCGCAGCCTCCGTCCCGAAGGCTGGGAGACGACGTCGGTGGCCGAGCAGGCCGACGACGCGGCGGCGCTTCTCTCTGGGCTTGGGCTCGCTCCCGCCGCCGTGTACGGCAACAGCTACGGGGCGATCTTTGCCCTCGACCTGTTGCTCCGCCATCCTGGCGTTGTCCGCTCCGCGGTATTGCACGAGCCTCCGATGATCTCAGTGCTGGACGACCCGGCGGCGGCGCAGGCGAGCGTGGGGGCGGCCGTTCAGGAGGGGATGGCACAGGGAGGACCTCCGGAAGCTGTCGACCGCTTCTTCCGCCTCGTGGTCGGCGATGAGACCTGGGATCGTCTGCCCACGCGCCTGCGCGACAGAATGACGTCGAACGGTGAGACGCTGGTCGGCGTGGAGCTGGGTACGTTCGAGCCCTACCGCCCCGAAGATTCGGCGCTCGCCGGCATCACCACGCCTGGCCATGTCCTGGTCAGCGAGAATTCAGCGGGCTTCTTCCACGAGGTCGCCGCGTGGCTGGCCGGGCGGGCGGGGTTCGAAGTGCTACGGACACCCGGCTCGCACACGCCCCAGTTCGATCAACCGGACGAGCTCGTCCGGACCATCAGGCCACTACTGCGCGTGCGAACATAGCCATCGCGACCACGCTGGGCCGCAGACATCCGGTCCGAACAGACCTCATCAGGTCCCGTCGACCGTCGCCTCGCAGGCCACGACGCGTCACGGCGAGCCAGCTCCCATCTTGCGGAGCGTGTCGTAGATCTCCATCGAGAGCGACCTGCGTATGTCTTTGTAGATTGCCTGTTCGGCAGTGCCCTCCGTCCAGAACACCGAATGCGCCGTCTCCCCGCTCGTACGGAAGTGGCACGGGACGTCCCCCCGCTTCAGGTCGATGACGAACGCGTCCACGGTGGCCTCTCCGACGGCATACTGGCCCCATCCGAGGTCCTCGGGAAACGACTTGACAGCCGGTGGGGTGTACTTGAGGACCCGCAGGGCAACGACGTAGCGCATGCGCAGCCCCGCGTCGAGGATCTTTCCAAGGCGCCTGCCAGGGTCGTCCTCGACTTCGTAGCTCTCGCCGTAGTCGGGGCCGACCTTGAACTCGTTGCTGCCCAGCGGTCCCTTCGGCCCGGTGATCCGCATGCCCCGGGCCAGGTAGCCGGGTAGGACTGTGAAGCGGTCCAGGGAGGCAGGAGTGTCACGGTTCGCCGGGACGTCCGGAGACGTGAGGTCTTCCTCCATGAAGAGTTCGGCGTTGTCGGTGATCTCCTCGGACTCGTACTCGTAGTCGGCCACCGACAACTTCGGCGTCATCGCCCTGCTGCATGCGTTGCGTGCAGGGCTTTCCTGCGGAAGGTGTGAGGCGGACTCCGCGAGGGCGGTTCGGATCCTGTCGTAGCGGGACCGGTACTCGCTGAGAACGGTGACCGGGTACTCCTCGTCGTCATCGTCGCTCCCGCAGCCCGGCAGGAGAAGCACCAGAGCGAGTACGGCCCCGAGCGCTCTCGCCTCGTTCCTCATGAACACCCCCCCCGCAGTCGGCCGCAAGCATCCCGCGGACCGCCGGGAGGGGTCCCGGGACCTTCCTCCCGGCCACCGGCCCAAAGCCTCGCGCCGGGCGCGCAGCCGGAGCAGTCCGCAGAGCGACTGCGACCTTGCATGGAGTTCACGGCCGTAACCGACCGCCTGTTCAGGGCCACCTGTCGGGGATGTGGAACAGCTTCTGAGCTTGCTCTTTAACCTTTGGCGGAGCCTCAGTGACACCGGTAGGTTCTCCGCGGTGACCTTGATGGAGACGCAGGGCCTCACGTCGATGACCGACGAGGCGCAGTTACGTTGGATGGCGCTGGGGGACACGACTCGGCAGCCGGCCGTGATCCTGCTCCATGGCGGTCCGGGGCTGCCGGATTATCTGGGCGATGTCGCCCCCATGATCGCGGACCTCGCGCCCGTGTACCGGTACGACCAGCGTGGCACAGGCCAATCCCCGTGGCGGGGCCGCCATTCCTTCGCCCGGCATGTCGACGATCTCGCCGAGCTGCTCGACGCATGGGACGTGCCCAAGGCCGTGCTGATCGGGCACTCCTACGGCACTGACCTGGCGAGCCGGTTCTGTCTGACGCATCCTGACCGGGTTGCCGCGATGCTGCTGATGTGCGGGCCATTCGTCGGTGATTGGCGTACCGGGGACCGAGCGGAGCGAGGCCGCCGCATGTCCGCAGCGCAGCAGGAGCAGCTCCGCGCCTTGGAGGAGTTGCCACATCGCACGGAGGAGCAGGAAGTCGAGCTGCTCACACTGGCCTGGTTCACCGACCACGCCGATCCCGAACGGGGGTGGCACTGGGCCGCGCAGGGTGCCCGGCGGCGTCGCCCCGTCAACTGGTCTATGAACAGCGAGCTCGGCAAGGAAGGCCGCGCGGACCCGCTCGATGAGCATCTTGCCGAGCTCCGCGCATGCCTGCCCGCGCGGGCGGAGCTCCTCGGTGGGGCCGACGACCCCCGTCCTGTGTCGGCGCTTGAAGCACTCGCGCTCAGGCTCGATCTTCCGCTGACCCGGGTCGAAGGCGCTGGGCACGAGCCTTGGTTGGAGCAGCCCAACACCGTGCGTACGCACCTTCGGCGCTTCGTGCAAGGCACGGTGGGCTCATAGGGCTTCGACCGGATTGCCGGCCGGCCTCATTCCCGGCTGTCGGCACCGCGGCAGGGCCGGTGTCGAAATGGTCCTCGAACTAGGCCGCTCACCTGGTGTTCGCCGGACGCTGAGGCGGCCTTCATCTGATCATGTGCTCCGACCAAGGACACACATGACCACGACGAAGGCCGTTGAAGGTGAGTTTGCTGCCTGATCATGTTCCGGGGGAGGCGTTCGCGAAAGCGTCACGCTTCCGGGAGGACTTATTCGACTGCCTGACCGCGCGCGGGGACGAACTGTTCGACCTCGCCGACGCGTTGCTGTGCGCGGACGGACCGGTGACGGCGCCGGTCGACCTGACGCTGGTGGCTGAGCACCGGCTGGATACGGCGCGATGTACGACGCGCTCAACAGCGGAAACGTGGACGCGCCCCGGCTGCGGCAGGTGCTGGCTGGCCATGCCGCAGGCCGCCGACGGCCGCCTGGTCCTCGCGGTCGACGTGAGCAACTGGCTCCGCCCGGACGCGCCGACCAGCGCGGATCGTCTGTTCTGTCACGTCTACGGCCGCAGCGGACGGTCCTCGGATCAGTTCGTGCCCGGCTGGCCGTACTCGTTCGTCGCGGCCCTGGAATCGGGCCGGACGTCGTGGTGCCAGCTCCTGGACGCCGTGCGTCTCGGGCCGGACGACGACGTCGCCGAGGTCACCGCCGCCCAGGTCCGCCGGGTGGTCGTGGATCTGATCGAGATGGGCCGCTGGCACGCGGGTGACCGCGACATCCTGATCGTCTTCGACGCCGGCTACGACGCCCCGCGTATGGCCCACCTCCTCGACGGCCTTCCGGTCGAGGTCCTGGGACGGATGCGCTCCGACCGCGTCATGCGACGGCCGACGCCCTCACTCAAGGAGTACGCCCTGTCCTATCCCCAGGGCGGGCGACCGCCGAAGCACGGCAAGGAGTTCCGCTTCGCCAAGCCGGAGACCTGGGGCGAGCCGGATGCGGCGACGGTCCAGGTCACCGACCGGTACGGCACTGCCCGCGCGATGGCCTGGGACCGCATCCACCCGAGGCTGACCACCCGTTCCGCCTGGATCGACCACACCGGTGAACTCCCCATCATCGAGGGCACGTTGATCCGCCTCCAGGTCGACCGCCTGCCCGGTGGTGGAGACCCGCTGCCCCTCTGGCTGTGGTCGTCGGCCACCGGGCTGAGCGGCGAGGACGTCGACATCCGCTGGCAGGCGTTCCTGCGCAGGTTCGACATCGAGCACACCTTCCGGCTGATGAAACAGACCCTCGGCTGGACCCGGCCGAAACTCCGCACCCCCGAGGCCGGAGACCGCTGGACGTGGCTGATCATCGCCGCCCACACCCAGCTCCGGCTCACCCGTGAAGCCGCGGCAGACCTCCGCCGCCCCTGGGAGAAGCCGGCCGAGCCCGCACGGCTCACCCCGGCCCGAGTCCGCCGAGGGTTTCGGAACCTCCGCCCGCACCTGCACTGTCCGGCCAGTGCACCGAAACCCTCAACACCTGGACCAGGAAGGCCACTTGGTTCGAAGAACCGCCGCCCCACGACCCACTATGACGTCGGGAAAACGACCAGGCGCCCTGAGAGCATCATCGAGCGCAACAGCCTCAGAGGTTAAAAGACAAGCTGAGCTTGCTCCTCAACCTCCGACTTGATCACCAACGTCCGCCAATTACTCGTTCGGGTGATCGCCGGACGTGGGGGCGGCCTTCTCGTGATCCTGAACTCTGCGAGGAGATCAGTAAGTTCACGAAGAAGGCCGCGGTGACAAGTGTGCTGGAACGGGTCGGCGAGCGGTACGCCTCCGAGGAACCGTCACCCTTCCGGACCGGCTTTTACGGTGCTTCTCGGCGCCGGTGGACGCCTTCTTCGAGCTCGCGGGGGCATCGCTCTCCTCTCGCCTGCACCGTTGCTGCGGATTGTTTAGCGTCCGCAGCATTCAAAGATGCACCGCTTCTTAACTTGTTCTTTATCTACCAAGATCTTCCGGGCTTGCCGAGGGCCTTGAGGGTCTCGGGGCGTTTGACGGTCTTGCCGACGTTGTTGCGGGGTGCCCGGCGTTTGTTCTTGGAGCCAGGTGGTCGTCCGGGGCCACTCCCTCGGAGTTTGGGAACACGGGTCGGGCAGGCGAGGTGAGCGCGGATGTTCCGAAACCCCCGGCGGACCCGGGCCGGGGCGAGCCAGTCGGAGGCGGTGGGTTTCTCCCAGGGTCGGCGGAGATCCGCGGCGAGGGGCCGGGCGAGCCGGAGCTGAGCGTGAGCAACGATCAGGATCCAGGTCCAGCGGTCCGCGGCCTCAGGGGTGCGGAGTTTCGGGGTCGTCCAGCCGAGGGTCTGCTTCGCGAAGCGAAACGTGTGCTCCAGGTCGAAGCGGCGGAGAAACGCCTGCTAGAAACGGTCCACACCGTCCGGGGTGGCGCCAGTCTTCGAAGACCATAACCACACCGGCGGGGCATCCCGTTCCTTGGAGAGATGCTCGACCTTCAGACGGATCAACGTTCCCTCAACCAAGGAAAGTTCACCGTCGTGGTCGAGCCACGAGGAGCGGTGGGTAAGTCGCGATGGACCCGGTCCCATGCCTGGGTCTCGGCCTTGCCGTAGTTGCTGGTGTCAGTGATGGTGGTGATCGCGGGCTCGGGCCAGGTCTCCGGCTTGGTAAAGCGGGATTCCGGGCCGTGCTTGGGCGGCCGGCCGTTGACGCCCTGCGTCCTGGGCGGTTTCGGTAGCCGCATGACACGGTCGGATCGGACCCTGCCGACGAGCTCGACGGGCAGGTCGCGCAGGACCCAGGCCAGGCGCGTGACGTCGTAGCCGGCATCACTGACGATCACGATGGCTGGGTCCCCGGCCTGCCACTGACCCGCGGTGATGAGCCGTTCAACAACTCCTCGGAGCTGGTCTGCGGTGATCGCGGTCCGTGCCCACGACGATGTTCCATGCGGGCATCTTGCCAGGTCAGCGCGCTATGGATCATCACAGCTCAATGATCACGCGGCCGCGTACCCAACCTTCGGTAACGCAACTTCACCCTCGTCCGTCAGAACGTCGATGGCAATGGTCAATGTCCAGCGTCACAGGACGAGGCCGGAAGACAAACAACAAGCTTAAGCCTGTTGCAGAACGGTTCGGAAGACCACGCAGCGCCTAGAACGCGAGATCAACTAGCGTCGCCAGTCGCCAGGAAACCTGACAAATCGAAGCACGCAGCGATCGGGATCATGGCGTGAAACCAACGCTGTTCCCGTTATGCAGCAGGATTTAGTCCGAGCGATCATCGGACCGCCACAACCAGCGCAAGGCATCAGGGAGCAGGACACCACCGTGGTTGGGGCTGTGGCCGCCATCGCCCACGACAAGGCGGAAGTCGTAGCTGGCTTCCCCGAGTGCGGCCGCGACACGCAAGTTGTTGGCGAGCCAGTTCCGCTCGGGTTCGTTCCAGCGCAGGTCACGATGGCCCACCTGGAGGAAAATGCGCAGCGGCTTGCGGGGAACGCTGGGGATCAGCTCGGGGTAAGGGTTGTCTCCTGGCATCTGCGCGAAGCTGGACAGGTACCCGATGACGCGCCGGAACTTGTCCGGTCGCAGCCAGGCTGCCGTAAAGGCGCAGTTGCCGCCGCTGCTGCCACCGCAGATGCCCCACTGATCGGGGTCCTCGGCGATCGAGTAGAGCTTCCTGACCTCGGGGATGATCTCGCTCAGAAGGAAACTGACGTACCGATCGTCGAATGCGTCATACTCGGCGTTGCGGTTCTTCGGATCCTCAGCGTCGGGGAAGACCCCGGGGTCGACGAACACGCCGATGGTGACCGGGATGTCACCGCGGTGGACGAGATTGTCCAGGACGATCGCGCCACGGACCTCCCCTTCGGGATCCAGGTACCACCATCCGTCCTGGAACACCATCAGCGACGCCGGCTCGGAAGGGCTGTACTGCGCGGGCACGTGGACCCAGAACTTTCGGGATGTGCCCGGATAGATCGCGCTGCCGTTCCAGTCGAATTCGATCGTCTCGCCGACGGGCACGCCGGGTTGTACAACCGAGTCGGGGCCGTAGGCGTAGCGAACGTCCGATTGGTCAACCGGAAGCGGCTGATAGGGCACCTCGATCGTCATGCGGGCCAACCTAGGAGAGATCGCGAACTGTCTCGATGGGGTTTAGGACCCATGCTGGTTTCGTCGACGGGATCCGACACCACTTGTCGCTCAGGGCCGAGAACGCCTCGTTTCGCCGGAGGGCGATGTCTGTGAGTTCTGGCAACGCTTGAGGGGTTGCGGTGGGAGCATTGACGTGCCCTGCGGGATGAGGCTGCGATGACGCCACCGAAATCCAAGGTCGACTTGTACGCGGCGATCCGCCGTGATGCCCGGGTAGGGATGTCGTACCGGGCAGCCTTGATGCGTGAGTACGGAGTCGGATTCCGCACGGTGAAGGCCGCGTTGGAGTCGGTCTGGCCGGAGCCGCGCAAGAAGCCGAGACCTCGCGGGACCCGACTGGACCCCTACAAGTCGTTGATCGACCAGATGCTCCGGGCGGATCTGGACGCGCCGCGCAAGCAGCGTCACACCGTCAAGCGGATCTTCGACCGGCTCCTGGACGAGCACGGGGCGGAGGCGGTGACCTATCCGATGGTGCGGGCCTATGTCGCCGACCGTCGCCCCCAGATCGCTGTTGAGGCCGGCCGCGGGGCGGTACACGCGTTCATTCCGCAGTCCCACAGGTCGGGGGCCGAGGCGGAGGTGGACTTCGGCGACGTGAAGGTACGTCTGGCCGGTGAGCTGGTCACCTGCTTCGTGTTCGCGATGCGCCTGTCGTATTCGGGCAAGGCCGTGCACCGCGTCTTCGCCTCCTGCGGCCAGGAGGCGTTCCTCGAAGGCCACGTCCACGCTCTCAGCGTGCTGGGCGGAGTGCCCACCGGCAAGGTCCGTTACGACAACCTCCGCTCCGCGGTCTCCCGGGTACTCAGCTCGCGCTCCCGCGCGGAGAACGAGCGGTGGACCGCGTTCCGGTCGCACTACGGCATCGACGCGGCCTACTGCCTGCCCGGCATCGAGGGCGCCCACGAGAACGGTGGGGTCGAGGGCAGATCGGCTGGTTCCGCCGGAACCATATGGTCCCCGTCCCAGAAGTCGTCTCCCTTGCCCAGCTGAACGCGATGATCGAGCAGTGGGATGAGGAGGACGGACAGCGCCGGATCGGCTCCCGGCCGCGGCCGGTGAGCGAGTACTTCGCCGTCGAACGGCCACTGCTGCAGCCGTTACCGGACGAACCCTTCGAGACCGGGCGGTTGTTCAGCCTGCGGGTCGACCGCTTCAGCCAGATCAGCGTCCGCACCAACCGCTACTCGGTGCCGGTGCGGCTGATCGGCCGGACGCTCCGGGCAATGCTGCACGCGTCCGAGCTGGTGGTCTACGACGGCCAGCAGGAGGTCGCCCGCCACGAACGGCTGATCGCCAAGGGACAGACTCGGCTGGATCTGGACCACTACCTGGAAGCCCTGGTCCGCAAGCCCGGAGCGTTTCCCGGGGCCACCGCCCTCGAACAGGCCCGTTCCGCAGGGAAGTTCACGCCGGTCCATGACGCCTGGTGGGAGGCGGCGAAGGCCGCCCACAGCGAGCGGGACGGCATCCGGGCCCTGATCGAAGTCCTGCTGATGGGCCGCCACGTCCCCCACGAACACCTGGTCGCCGGGCTCGCCTCCGCGCTCAGGGCCGGCGCGTTGACCGCGGACGCGGTCGCCCTGGAGGCGCGGAAGGCGGCCGAAGCCGACGAGGTCGCGGCTCCTGTCGTCCCTGCGGAGCCGGAACGGACGAACGTGACCTCGCTGACCGAAGGGCGGCTTGCCCAGCTGCCGTCCGACGCCCGGCCGCTGCCCTCGGTCGCGGCCTACGGCCAGCTGCTGCGAGTACGGCAGCCGGCCGACCGCCCCGCCATCCAGGGAGAGATGCCGTGACACTCAAACGACACCGAGGGCTGACCGAACAGGCCGCCACCGCCGCCGTCGACCAGGCATGCCGCATGCTGAGGCTGCCCACCATCCGGGCCCAGTTCCCCGAACTGGCCGAAGCCGCCGCCCGCGACCAGATGTCGTATCGCGGCTTCCTCGCCGAACTGCTGATGGCCGAGTGCGACGACCGGGCCCGCCGCCGCTCCGAACGACGTATCAAGGCGGTGCAGTTCCCGCGAGAGAAGTCGATCAGGGCCTTCGACTTCGACGCCAACCCGAACATCGACCCAGCCGTCATCCACACCCTGGCCACCTGCGAATGGGTCAAGAAGGGACTGCCGCTCTGCCTGATCGGCGACTCCGGAACCGGCAAGTCCCACCGCCTGATCGCGCTCGGCACCGAGGCCGCCATGGCCGGCTTCCGGGTCCGCTACACACTGGCCACCAAGCTGGTCAACGAGCTGGTCGAGGCCGCGGACGAGAAGATCCTGACCAAGACCATCGCCCGCTACGGGCGCGTCGATCTCCTCTGCATAGACGAACTCGGCTACATGGAGCTGGACCGCAGGGGCGCTGAGCTGCTGTTCCAGGTGCTGACCGAACGCGAGGAGAAGAACAGCGTCGCCATCGCCTCCAACGAGTCGTTTGGCGGGTGGACCAAAACGTTCACCGATCCGCGACTCTGCGCGGCCATCGTCGACCGCCTCACGTTCGGCGGGAACATCATCGAGACCGGCACCGACTCCTACCGGCTCGCCAGCACCCGGGCCGCCCGGGCGCAGAGTGCAGCCTCAGGCTGACCCGTCCGAGCCTCAAAAACCGGCCAGAGACTGCGTTCACCGCTATCCGTGCCACGACCGAGTGCGCGTGCGCTGAACGCGCTAAGCCGGGCGGGGGAGCGAGTTGAGGCCGTCGATCGCGATGTCGGTGGCCCTTTGAACGGCTTTGTAGGTCTGCTCCGGCCGGTTGCCCCGCTTGTGGCATGCGGCGACGACGACCTTGATCGCCCCGACCAGCGAGCCCACCGCCGCGGCGGCCTCGACGAGGTCCAGCTCGGGGCAAGCGAGGTGGAGCGCTTCGGTCAGCTGTAGCTGGATGTCGAACAGCAGGTGCAGTTCGCGCGCCTGAAGTGCCGGGACCGACGCGATCAGCCGGGTCCGAGCCGGGCCGACCTTCCGCGCCAACTCCGAGTCCGCGTCCGCGAAAACACTCTGGTCGATGACGCGCCGCAGCAGTTCGGCCACCGGTTCGCCGGGCTGCCGTTCTCCGATGATCTCGACCGCGCGCTCCAGCCGCGACCTGTCGTCGAAGAAGACGATGTCGTCCTTGCTGTCGAAGTAGCTGAAGAAGGTCCGTGTCGCGATGTCTGCGGTGGCCGCGATCTCCGCCACGGTTGTCTGGTCGTAACCCTTCTCGGCGAACAATCGCAGGGCGCCTTCGATGAGCGCTTGCCTCGTGCGCATCTTCTTCCGCTGGCGCAGCCCTGGGTCGCTCGTCACGACAGCACCTTACCGCATGCGATGTAATTTTGCATTCATTGACGTTTTGCATCAAGTGCTGTTTTATCGGGAGGTCCGTACCGACCGAGGAGCGGCCGATGGAGAGCACGTCCCCGGCAGTAGTCATGCCCACGGCCCGCCAGAACCCGTTCGATCCGCCCGAGGAACTGCGCCGCCGACAGGGGCTCGGCCCCATCCATCGGATGACCTACGTCGACGGTGGTCAGGGGTGGTTGGTGACCGGCTACGCCGCAGCGCGGGCGATCCTGGCAGATCCCCGGTTCAGCGTCCGCCCGGACCACATGCGCTCACCGATCGCCCAGCCGGCAACGGCGCCCGTGCCGCCGGGATTCTTCCTCCGCATGGACCCGCCCGAGCACGACCACTATCGGCGGTTGCTCACCGGTGACTTCACGGTGCGCCGGATAAAGCTCCTCGAACCGGAGATCGAAGCGATCGTCAATGACCAGTTGAACGCGATGGAGCTCGCCGGGGGCCCGGCCGACCTGTTCAAGGCATTCGCGCTGCCGATCCCGTCACAAGTGATCGGCGAACTGCTCGGGGTGCCCTACTCCGACAGGCAGGAGTTCCAGCGGAACGCCGCCACGCTCTTGAACGTCGACCTCACACCGGAACACCGGCAAGAGGCGGTCAGCGAGCTCATGGCATATCTACGGGACCTGCTGCGCCACAAGCGTTCCTGGCCAGAGGAAGATGTGCTCAGCGGGCTCGCTGCGCACGAGGGACTTACTGCGGACGAGAGGGCCGGACTGGCGCTCCTGCTCCTGATCGCCGGGCATGAGACGACGGCGCACATGCTTGCGCTGGGCACTTTCGCTCTGCTGGCCAACCCCGCACAGTTAGCCGAGGTCCGCGACAAGGAGGAAGACGCCCCTGCAGTGGTCGAGGAGCTGCTGCGTTACCTCACGATCATCCATCACGTGGTCCGCGTCGCGCTCCAGGACATCGAGCTCCACGGCTGCCCGATCAAGGCCGGCGAGTCCGTCACCGTCGCACTGTCCGCGGCGAACCGGGACGCTGACCATTTCGCCGACCCGGACGCGCTTGACCTCACCCGCTCCACGGCCGGACACCTCGCGTTCGGTCACGGCCTCCACCGGTGCCTCGGGCAGCGACTGGCCCGCGCCGAAATGCGCATCGCCCTCCCCGCACTGCTTCGCCGCTTCCCGGCACTACGTCTCACTGTCGCGCCCGAGCAAGTGCCACTGCGGTCGGCCATGACGGTCTACGGCGTGCGTGAACTTCCGGTCACCTGGTAGGCAGATCAAGGTCGAGAAGAACGACGGGTGCTCGGCGACTTGCAGCGCGACGTCTGCGAGTTTGAGCAATGCCCCTTCACTGCCGGCTCCCCACCGCCATCCGGCCCTTCAAGCACCGCCCGCATCGGACCACGATCGTCTGGATCAAACTCACCCAGGCGCACGGCATGGATCAGTTGCGCCTCCGGTGTTGTCACTTCTCATCGACATTTCCGACCCGAGTGATCGCTAAGTGCTTCCGGAAACCGCCGACAAATGTTGTCCGTTCCCACCTACGAAACCACCATGCCCTCACACGGCTTGACTTCTCCGTTGGGAAGCCACTTTGACGCTCAGTGTTCCTTGGCCTGCGGCTGGTTTGTCTCCGGCGTCGGCCTTCAGGAGGCCGTCAACGACTTGTGGAAGTACACGTCTTCGTGCCCGCCGGGAACGCCTGTAAGTCGACCGGTCTCGCGGTAGCCCTGTTCGCGGTAGAAGCCGGGGGCCTGGAACGTGTAAGAGGAGACGATCGCGTCGATGCAGCCGCGCCGTGCGCCCTCCTCCTCGGCGGCCTTCAGGATCCTGGCGCCCCAGCCCGCGCGCCGCTGGTCCTCGCGCACCCACAGCATCTCGACGGCGCAGAGGGTGCCCCAGGTCCAGCCGGTGAGCCCGCCGACCAGTTCTCCGTCCGTGTCAGTTACCCGGACGGAGAGCTCGGTCGGCCGCCCGGCCCCGCTCTCGCTGGCGTTGAAGGCGGTGAGCTCGTCGTCAAGCCGCTGCTGCAGTTCGTCGTCCTGGCCGCCGACCTGCAGCGACGCAGCGAGCGTGGGGTGCTGTTCAGTGGTCATGCGACGGAGTATCACAGCGGCGGTGGTGCCTCGCCGAGCGTTTTCCGGCGGCATACGAGGAAACCGGCCACGGGTGCTGCTTCGGCAAACAGGTTCCTTGTCGTCCAACAGCTCACCGACCCAGTGCGGGCGCAGTGCGGCGTCCGCGCCAGTGCAGCTGAACAAGACTGGTTGCGCCATCGGGCCTTCTCTGCCCCTCGGAGACCGGACAGCTGGAAGCCGCTCGGAACGCCTGCCCGGAGACAAGCGCCGCCTGCGACCTCGCACGGGAGTTCACAGACATGGTCCGCCACCGTCGGGGCCAGTTGCTCCGGTACTGGATCCCGCAAGCGGAGCCAAGCGGCCCCGCGGCTATCGGCATCTTCGCCGCCTCCGTCCGTCAGGACCTACAGGCCTTCACGGCCGGCCTAACCCTGCCCTACAGCTCCGGCATCGTTGAAGGTCACGTCAACAGAATCAGGACCATCAAACGCCAGATGTACGGCCGAGCCTCCTTCACGCTGCTCACAGCCCGCATCCTCTTACAGGCGTAGCCGTCACGGAAACACGGTCACAGCCAAGTGAGGCACTCAGTCACAGCCGCAGTGACTGAGTGCGCTAGGGTCCGTCTTCAAAGATCGCAGTGTGGTGGATCATGGTGGAGTGATACGCCGTCATGAACTCACCGATCAG